>JAEYRU010000293.1 GCA_023435335.1 Pseudomonadota bacterium | reverse complement strand
GTTCCATTAACCGTAATTTGACGATTGCCCGTCAATTGTCCGGGGGTGGCAATCGGTTCGCCGAGTACGAGGTCCGGACATGAATACATCGCGTGTTATCATTCTCGGCGTCGCCGTTCTGGCGGCGGTGGGCGCGGGGTATGTCGCCCGGAACATGATGGCCGCGCCGCCGCCCCAGGTAATCGTCGAGCAGGCGCCTTCCGAACCGGCGATCGAGCTATCGGAGGTTCTCGTGTTGCGCCAGGACGTGCCGATGGGGTCCGTAGTCGGTGATGCGCTGGTCTGGCAGGCCTGGCCGTCCGATGCCGTGGACGAGAGGTTCGTCACCAGGGCGGCGGAGGAGAACGCCATCGAGGAGTTGAGGGCTTCGGTCGCGCGGGTTCCCCTTTATGCGGGCGAACCGTTGCGCCGCTCCAAGCTGATTGGCGACGGCCAGAGCTTCATGTCCTCCATCCTGCCAGCGGGAAAGCGCGCGGTCGCCACCCAGATCGCGGCAGATACTTCGGCCGGCGGCTTCATCCTGCCGAATGACTATGTGGACGTTATCATGACGCGCCGGGCCGGCGAGGGCGGGCAGGGGCAGGGCTTCATCACCGAGACGATTCTTACCAATATCCGGGTGCTCGCCATCGACCAGGCGATCCAGGAGGACGAGGAGGGGCGCCGTGTCCGCGTCGGCGACACCGCTACCCTGGAGCTCACGCCAGAGCAGGCCGAGATCATCACCGTCGCACAACAGATGGCCGACAGGCTGACGCTCGCCCTGCGCGCCGTCGCGGACGCCCAGGATCCCGTCCAGAGTAACGGCGCGTACCTGCTTTCGGGCAACGGCCGGCGCGGCACCGTGCGCGTCATCCGCTCGGGCGAGGTCTCGGAAGTGGGGACACGTTAATGACGAGGAGGACAATCATGCGCAAGCCGCCAGCACGGCTTTTCCCGGTGGCGGCCGCTGCGCGCCTTGCGTTCGCCGGAGCGCTTGGCATCGGCATCTTCGCAGTCGGCGCGCCGGCATTCGACGTGGCCGCCGCCGCGAGCGGCAACGTGCAGGTTGTCTCCCCGACCAACAGTGCGCAGCGCATCAAGCTGGGACTCAACAAGTCGGTCGTGGTGGACCTTCCGACCGACGCATATGACATCCTGGTCGCCAATCCCGCCGTTGCGGACGCCGTGACGCGCACCGCGCGCCGTATCTATCTCTTCGGCAAGCAGGTGGGCGAGACAAACATCTTCGTATTCGGTGCCAATGGCGAGCAGATAGCGAGCCTGGATCTGGCCATAGAACGGGACGTTGCGGGGCTCGAGGGGTATCTGAAGCGCTTTATTCCCAACTCCGACATCACCGTCGAACTGCTCAACGACAACGTGGTTCTCACCGGTACTGTGGAAACGCCACTCGATGCCGCACGCGCCGCGCAGCTCGCGCAGGTGTTCGTGAGCGGCGGTGAAGCGACGACCGGCCAGTATTCGCAGACCGCCGCTGGCGGCGCCGCCGCGGGCGGCGTCGACATAAACAACCCGGACCAGGAACGGCGCGTCAGCCAGATCGTCAATCTGCTGCAGATCATCGGCGAAGACCAGGTGACGCTCAAGGTCACGGTTGCAGAGGTCAGCCGGTCCGTCATGAAGCAGCTTGGCGTGAACCTGCTCGCCTCCGCCGGTGCCGGCGGAATCAGCTGGGGCCTGGTCAGCGAGACAGTCGCCGGTCTCGGTAAGCCGATCTCCGGTTCCGGCCTGAGCTACGAAAGCGGCTCGCTGAACTCCTATCTGCGCGCCATGGAGCAGTCCGGCGTGATGAAGACGCTGGCCGAACCGACGCTGACTGCCGTGTCCGGCGAGAAGGCTACGTTCCGCGTCGGCGGCGAATTCAACCTGATCACCGGCCAGTCGGTCGATGAGGAAAGCGGGCGGATCACCTACGACAACGAAAGGATCGAGTACGGCATCGGCCTGGAGTTCCAGCCTGTCGTCCTGTCCCCGGGACGCATCAGCCTGAAGGTCCGGACCCAGGTTTCGGAGCCGACCAACGAGGCATCGGTCCAGCTTGGAACCGGGATCAGGGGCGGCTCGACCAACCTCCTGTCGATCCGCAAGCGTCTCGCCGATACAACGGTGGAACTACCCTCGGGCGGCTCGATGATGATCGCGGGCCTTGTCCGCGATGACGTTCGCCAGATCTCGTCCGGCCTTCCCGGGCTGTCGAAGATTCCGGTCCTCGGCGCGCTCTTCCGCAGCCGCGACTTCGTGCGCAACGAGACCGAACTCGTGATCATCATCACGCCCTACCTGTCAAAGCCCGTTGCCCGCACGGCGCTGGCCAAGCCGGATGACAATTTCAACCCGGCCGGCGACGGCGCCGCGATGTTCCTTGGCCGCGTCAACCGCGTCTACGGCACCATGAAGACCAACAAGCCCAACGGCCGTTATCACGGCGTCGTCGGCTACATTTACAAGTGAGCGGGGGTCGGACGATGTTTCAGGCTGGTTTGCCCGGGCAGGGCCGCGGCTCAACGAGAACTTTCCTCGTTCTGGCGGTTCTGTCGGCGTCGCTGCTCGCCGGCTGCGCCAAGCGCGACAGCATCACGGTAGGGTCGGTTCCGGACGACTACCGCACCAATCATCCGATCGTGATCTCCGAGCGAGAGCAGGTCATGGACGTGCCGGTGGGCGCTTCCTCCCTGCGGATGTCGCGCGGCCAGCGCGACGTGGTGGCCGGCTTCCTTTCCGGCTACGACGTTGAGACGGGGGCCCCGATGCGCATCCTCGTGCCCGTCAATTCCGCCAACGCCCCTGCCGCATCGCTGGTGGCGAGGGAGATCGAAGGCCTGGCTCGCGCCAGCGGCGTGCAGGGCGGCAACATACTCGTGCAGTCCTATCAGGTGTCCCAGCCGGAGGCATCTGCGCCGATACGCGTCAGCTATTACGCGATACGCGCCGGCACCGGGCCCTGCGGCCGCTGGCCGGAGGACATGCTGGCGCACCACGACAACAAGCATTGGACGAACTTCGGCTGCTCGTACCAGAACAACCTTGCCGCTCAGATTGCCAACCCGGCCGATCTGATTGGGCCGCGCAAGTCGACCTCGATCGACCCGGAGAACCGCAACGTGGCCATCGACAGGTACAAGTTTGGCGAAATCACTCCCGTCTTCACCGGGAACACGGAAGTCCAGTACTGACGCTGGGCAGGGGTAAGGGCATGAACAACCTGGCATACGAAAGCGACGAGCGGGTCCACGCCGCGGAAGTCGAATCCGATCCGGTGGCGATGAGGGAACTGCGCCCGGTACCGCGCATCTCGATCCAGGCCTTCTGCGAGACCGACAGCGTCGCGATCCCCATCGAGCGCGCAGGCGAGGACCGGCGCATGACCAAGGCCCACCTCAAGGTCCACATGGGTGGCGTGGCGACGGCGATCGAGTTCTACCAATCGGCGCCCACGCCCAACCTGGTGATCGTCGAATCGCGTCAGGAACCGAGGCAGCTTCTGGAATCGCTGGGCAAGCTCGCCGAAGTCTGCGACCCGAATTCCAAGGTTGTCATCATCGGCCACTACAATGATGTGTGGCTCTATCGCGAACTCATACGCTCCGGGGTCTCGGAATACGTCGTAGCGCCGATCTCGATGGCCGACATCGTCACTGTCATCTCGGGGATATTCGTCGATCCGGACGCCGCGCCTGTCGGCAAGTCCATCGCCTTTGTAGGGGCCAAGGGCGGCGTCGGCTCGTCGACCATCGCCCACAATGTCGGCTGGGCGATGTCCAACCTCTTTTCGTCCGAAGTCGTCGTCGCGGACCTCGACCTGGCCTTCGGTACCGCCAACATCAACTTCGACCAGGACCCTGCACAGGGCATCGCCGAGGCAGTCTTCGCCCCCGAACGCATCGACGAGGTCTATCTCGACCGGCTCCTTGCGCAGTGCGCCGAGCACCTCTCTCTGCTCGCCGCCCCCTCGACGCTCGATCGAGTCTACGATTTCGAACCGGAGGCCTTCGACCAGATCATCGACATCGCACAGCGCACCGCGCCGCACGTCGTGCTCGACGTACCGCATGTGTGGACCGGCTGGACGAAGAGCGTGCTGGCGCACGCCGACGAGGTGGTGATCGTTGCCACGCCCGAGCTTGCGAACCTGCGCAATTCGAAGAACCTCGTCGACATGCTGAAGAAGCTGCGGCCGAACGACCCGCCGCCCAGCCTGATCGTGAACCAGGCGGGCGTCCCCAAACGTCCGGAGATATCGGTCGCCGATTTCGCGGAGCCACTGGGCATCGAGCCCGTGGCGGTCTTGCCTTTCGATCCGCAGTTGTTCGGCAACGCCGCCAACAACGGACGCATGCTGGGCGAGATGGATGCGCAGCATCCGATCGTGCAGACCATCAACGAGTTGGCTCACATCGTCACAGGCCGCGGCGAGGCCAAGGTGAAGAAGAAGAGCGGGCTCGGCGGCATGCTGGAGAGACTGAAGAGGAAGTGAGACACGGCTCCAGGGAGCGCAGCTCACGCGGCGCGCAAGGCTGGATGACCGGGCGAAGCTGAAGGGGTGGTAGCCCCGTCCGACAGGCAGACAGGACTGAGTGCGAGATGTTTGGAAAGCGTGGCAAGAACGAGCCTGACGCCCCCGCGCCGGAATTCCGTCCGGCTCCGCGGACGGCGACAGAGGGCGACGTGGCACTGGCCAACCGGCCGGTCGAGCCGCGCACCGCCAGCGTGCCGGCGCCTCCCGCAACAGCGTCCGCGCCGCCGCCGCGGCGCACCGTCGAGGCGCCTGTCATGGCG
>JAEYRU010000233.1 GCA_023435335.1 Pseudomonadota bacterium | reverse complement strand
CGCTCGAAGTATGGCGGCATGGACGTATCGGAGGCGAAGCGGCTGAAGAGCCTTGAGGAGGAGAACGGCAAACTGAAGCGTCTGCTGGCCGATGCCATGCTCGACGTCTCGACGCTGCGCGAGATGCTCGGAAAAAACTTCTAACGCCCGGGTCGAGGAGGAGCGCCGTGACCTGGGCGATCGAGAACAAGGGCTACTCGCAGCGCCGCGCCTGTGGGCTGGTGGGCATTGAACCGCGGGTCTTCCGCTACCGTTCGAGCCGATCGGACGATGCCGGTCTGCGCAGTAGGCTGCGTGAACTGGCGGCGGAGCGCCGGCGCTTCGGCTACCGACGGCTGCACCTGCTCCTAAAGCGCGAAGGCGTGGCGGTGAACTGGAAGAAGCTCTACCGGCTCTATCGCGAGGAACGGCTGACGGTGCGCAAACGCGGCGGCCGCAAGCGGGCATTGGGCACCAGGGCGCCGATGGCAATCCCGCAGGATGCCAACCAGCGCTGGAGCCTCGACTTCGTCTCCGACACGCTGACCGACGGTCGTCGCTTCCGGATCCTGTGCGTCATCGACGACTTCAGCCGGGAGTGCCTGGCCACGGTCGTCGACAACTCGATCTCGGGCGAGCGCGTCGCCCGGGAACTCGATATCATCGCCGAGCATCGCGGCTACCCCTGCATGATCGTGTCGGACAACGGCACCGAGCTGACCTCGAATGCCATCCTGGCGTGGCAGGAGGATCGGCAGGTCGAATGGCACTACATCGCGCCGGGCAAGCCGATGCAGAACGGCTTCGTGGAAAGCTTCAATGGTCGGCTACGCGATGAGTGCCTCAACGAACGGCTCTTCACCAGCTACCGGCAAGCCCGCAACAGCATCGAAGAGTGGAGGATCGACTACAATGTGAATCGCCCACACACGAGCCTCGATGGGCTCACCCCGAACGAATTTGCAACCCGGTCCAGATCGGACCACAACATGAACAGGGCTAACCTATAGACGGGGACAAAACGGGGAGCACGTCACTGCGCGTAGGATACCTCAAATCGGTGGGCATCGGATGGCAGTTGCATCTGCATAAGACGCCGGAAAACGAAGCTGCTTTGGATTTGGCGATCAAACTTCTACGGACAGGAAGTCTGGCAGGTATGGAAGTGAATCAAGAAGCCCGCATCGCTCTCACGCGGGGTGAGGAATATATTCAGTCGCTCATATCGGCGGCTGAACTGAAGAAGCGAGCGAAGCAGATTCAAGATGAGCAAGCATCGCACGAGTTTGAGCAATTGCTTCTGAAATTTGATTGATAGGCTGCCGCTATGGGAAAATACGATAAGGACCGATTCCAGAAGGAGCTGGCAGTTCGATATTGTTTAGCTCGCGGATTTTTGCCTTTTGTTGAAGTGATCGTTAGGAGTAATTCCGATATTACTGACACCGTTGAGGTCCTAACCGACATAGATGTCATTGGAATTGAAGCGATCGGAGAAGGTATATTTCGCAGGACAATATTTGATTGCAAAACTGGAAATAAAATGAGTTCAATTAATCGGGCGTTTTGGTGCTCTGGACTAAAAGACTACACGTCATGTGATGACGCATACGTCATTCTAAAAAATAAGGCCGTTCAAAATCACAGACTTTCTGCGCTTCGTATGAGCGTTGACTTGCATGACGAAGATTCATTTAAGGATTTGGGCAGGACGCTCGATCCTTCATTTCCTGCGGATGATTGTTATCAGGCGAAGCTCGAAAGATGGAACGCTGTATTTGATGCATACGTCAAAAACGCTTGGTCCGAGCCACTTTTTGACTTGGCCAGAAACGGTGCTCCACTAACCCGCCAGCCGTGGAGCGTGTTTCGAAAAATATTGGCGGAATTCCGAGCTGTTCGCGGGCACATAGATCCTGATAAAACGGAGCATATCGCGATATTCTTTGATATCCTGACGTCAGCTTTCGTATTGTGGGCAGCAATGAGCAGGGATATCCGGCGTTTCTATGAGCCGACAATGGGCAAGAGCGCCTTTGAAAACGTCCTTCGTTATTATTTGTGGGGAGGGAAGGAGGCCTATAATATACGACAACAACTTCGAGAAAAAACAGGGGGGGATACGGTCACAGTTGATCTTCCTGCATGGGATGTGCTGGTCGCTTTTGGTGGTCTGTTGGTATCCGCGCCCCAGAACGTTCTCGAATGTGCATATATTTGCCGCGAGCTGTCTTTGAGGGCGCTTGCCGGCAAAGACGTGGAGTTCGATGCGAGACTGGCAGGGCGCCTTAAGAATAATACCAGAATACGCCAGTTCACATCAGGGTTATCAGAATATTTTGTCGCTGCGGCGGGGCTGCCAAAAGATATGCAGCAGGAAATAAACGAAATACTATTTGAGATATAGGTTGTTATAGGGTTTTCTTTGACGCCCGAAACCTCCCTCTACCTCCCCGTAAAATCCTTCTTGGAATCCCTCGGTTATGCCGTGAAGGGCGAGGTGGACGGGTGCGATGGTGAGAAGCCGGTTGCCGCGCAGCGGCAAGCTGTCGATCCAGTGAATCGACAGCAGGCTTCGAACGGGTGGGAGCTGCGCAGCAGCGGGTCCCACCCCGAAAGGCGGTGCGCGAGGGCGAGCAGCCGGTGCTGGTCGTCTGCGAGCTGAAGCTGCGCTTCAACCTCGAACTGGTGTTGCAGGGCGTCGAGCGCGCGTCCGTCGCGGACGGTGAGAAGCCGGTTGCCGCATGGCGGCAAGCCGATGATCCGGTGAATCACCGGCAGGCTTCGAACGGGGGGGAGTTGCCGAAGGCAGCGGGTCCCACCCCGATGGCTCGCGGCGAATGTCGCGGCCAACGGCAAGGGCAGGGAGGCCGCCAAGCGGTTCCGCCAGCTTTGCCGCCGGCTCGGCTTCGGCCTGCTCGGCGTCTTCCCGGACGGCAGGGTGGAGGCGATCGTCAGCCCCGTCTCGCCCTTCCCGCGCGCCGACAAGAAGCGCCGCTCGCGGCTCTACGAGGAATGGCGGAAGCGGCGCGGCGACCCGGCCGCCGGCGGCTCGACCCGCACGCCAATCATGACCGCCTACCGGCAGGGTGAGGAGTGGTGGCGCAGCCACGAAAAGCCAACGATTTGGCTTTTCGAACGACGAACGCCCGGAGCCCTGGCGTAGCGCAGGGCCTGCGCCGCCGCGCTCGCCTCCGGCCCGCTGCGCCCGCGCGACCTGAAGGAGCAGAGCGCCCGCGCCTACGGCATTTTGCGCAACAACGTCTATGGCTGGTTTGTGCGCGAGGCGGGCGAAGAGCGCCTTATCTCCCCCTTGGCGGGGGAGAATGGATTTTCATCATCTTAGCCGAGCGCCGGAGCCTTAGGCTCCGGAGAAAAGCGAGGCTAAGTGATAGAAAATCCAAGAGAGGGGGTGGTGTGTGGAAAAGCAGGATAGCCCCTCACTTGCGATTTCTAACACTTAGCCGTCGCGTATCTCCTCGCCCTTCGGGCTCGGCGCGACAGCTAAGATGTTGAAATCGCTTTCTCTCCCGCAAGGGGAGAGATAAGGGCGATGTCACCGACTGTCAGCAATCTCTTCCTGAACGCCATCCCCACCCCTCTTCACGTCCCCGACAATCCTCGCGCCTGAACGAAGGAGCACGGCGATGGACGGAAGCGTGGCGATCGAGATGAACAGGGCAGCACTCGTCCGCATCGTCGCCTCGCTGGTTGCCATGGCCGGCTTTACCTCTCCCCTTGCGGGAGAGGATGGTTCGGCCCGGCGAGGCGAGGCCGAGCCGTCAGCCGAAGCTGGTGAGGGGGCTTTTCCTGCCGCTCGGTCCGAGGCTACAGCCAACTTCGGCGTCCGCCCCACCGTCACCCGCCACGTCTGGCGGACGATCCTTTCCCTGCTGCGTCCGGCCGAGGCCGCCGCCCGCCGCCTCATCATCGCCGCCGCGCGCGGCATCGTCGTGCCCCCGCCGCGTCCGCGCAAGTCCGCCCCGCAGCTCAAACCCGCGCCCCTCACCGCCCGCACC
>JAEYRU010000200.1 GCA_023435335.1 Pseudomonadota bacterium | reverse complement strand
CGCTTGCCGTGGCATTTCTGGACCACTCCAAGGGGACGGCGCTCCGGCGGACAGTCCGAGGGACAATATCTTGGGGGTGAGCAGGGGGCTCGACCGGCCGTCCAGGGGAAACCCTGGACGGCTTTTTATTTGCGCCGTGCTCTGCTAGCGCGACATCCGGAGCCAGAAGCCTCGGAATTCAGAATGGACCGACCGCCTGACGACCTGACCGGGCAGGAAGCACCCGACGAGCTGCGCCGCGAGCCGGTGTTCAACCTCGCCGGGGTCGTGGTGGCTTTGATCGCCGCCTGTGTCGGCATCCACCTCATCCGCTACTATGTTCTCGACGTGGAGCAGGATTGGGGTCTGATCCTCCGTTTCGCCTTCGTACCCGTGCGCTATTCGGGGGCCTACTCGCTCGATATCTATTCTTTCGTGAGCCCGCTCACCTATGCCTTCCTGCATGGCGGACTGGCGCACCTGGCCATCAATATGGTGTGGCTCGCGGCCTTCGGCTCGCCGCTGGCGAACCGGATCGGGACGGTCCGCTTTCTGCTGTTCTGGCTGGCGACTGCCCTGGGGGCTGTGGCTCTGCACTTCGCGATCTATCCCGACAGTGCGATGCCGCTTGTCGGGGCGTCCGGCTCGATCTCCGGCATGATGGGGGCGGCCGCGCGTTTTGCCTTCCGCATCGACCGCGCTTCCGGGCGGCCTGCCTTTTCGGGCCGCATCCTGTCGATCCCCGAGGTCTTCCGTTCGCGCCAGGCGGTGACATTCCTGGTTGTGTGGCTGGCGGTAAACCTCCTGGTGGGCCTTGGCGTGGGGGCTCCGGGGGAGGACAGTCAGATCGCGTGGGAGGCTCACATCGGGGGCTTCGCGGTAGGCTTCTTCGCGCTGCGCCTCTTCGACCGCAGGCCCGACGGACCGGTGGGATCCCGGTAAGTCGCTGCACTTGAAAAGCGCGCTTGTGGGGCGCACGATGTCTTGCAGTAACCGGCGAGGCGGAAGCCGGCTGCTCGCTACAGGAGGTGCTGCCATATGACGGTCAAAACGATACTCGAGGAGAAGGGACACGATGTCGTCACCATCGAGCCGGAGCGGTCGCTTGCTCAGGCCGCCGAAATCCTGACACGCAATCGCATCGGCGCAGTGGTCGTGACCCGTGGAGAGGGGAGGATCGCAGGCATCCTCTCGGAGCGGGACATCGTAAGGGCGATCGGCCAGGACGGGGCCGAAGCGCTGACGCGACCTGTGTCCGCAGCGATGACCAGCGAGGTCAAGGTGTGCCGTGAGTCCCACACGGTCAACGAGGTGATGGAAATCATGACGCGTGGGCGCTTCCGCCACCTGCCGGTGGAAAAGGACGGCCTGCTCGACGGAATCGTTTCGATCGGCGACGTGGTGAAACGGCGCATCCAGGACGTCGAGCGCGAAGCCGAGGAAATCCGCGCCTACATCGCAACGGCTTGATTCGCGGCGCCGGTGCTTTTCACCCAGGCAGCGCCGGGGTCCCTGCTCAGGCGGCTGTGCTCGCGCTGCTCGTCTGCCGCTTGATCCGCTCAACGAGGTCGTGGTTTCGGCAGAAACCCGGGGTGTGCTCGGCGGTCGCATGGCCCTCCAGCCAGGTGGCGCAGGCCTGCGTGTCGGTGCAGGAGGCGCATCGCAGTGCAGCCCGGCGGAGGGCTTCGGGGCCGCCTCCGTTCTCGGCGAACCAGTCGCGCACCCCGAGTCGCGAGAACATCCCTTGCATCAGGTCCGAGTTCGTCGACAGTCGGTTGAAGAAGTTAAGCAGGCCCATGGCGGCGGTCTCCTGGCGTCGATACATTAATCTTCCCTGCGCCGTGCCGGGCCACCTTGATCTCGATCAACCGCTCCGCTTGCCTAGCTCCCTGCTTTGCACTAGCGAAGGCAGCTTCTTTCACCGCGCAAGACAATACCGCCATGAGCATCATCGACACACGCACGCCCGACCCCAAGAGGCTGGTTTCCGGCGCCACCGGAGACTGGGAGATCATCGTGGGCCTCGAGGTCCACGCGCAGGTCACCTCGGAGGCAAAGCTCTTTTCCGGCGCTTCCACGGCCTTCGGCGCTGCGCCCAACGAGAATGTGAGTCTCGTCGATGCCGCCATGCCCGGCATGCTGCCGGTGATCAACGAGGAATGCGTGCGCCAGGCGATCCGCACCGGCCTCGGCCTCAAGGCGCAGATCAACCACCGCTCGGTGTTCGACCGGAAGAACTATTTCTACCCGGATCTTCCGCAGGGCTACCAGATCTCGCAGTACAAGCAGCCGATCGTCGGCGAAGGCACGGTGACCATATCGGTCGGCCCCGACCGGCAGGGCAATTTCGAGGACATCGAGGTCGGTATCGAGCGCCTGCATCTGGAGCAGGACGCGGGCAAGTCGTTGCACGACCAGCATCCCACGATGAGCTATGTCGACCTCAACCGCTGCGGCGTAGCCCTCATGGAGATCGTCTCCAAGCCGGACATGCGCTCGGCCGACGAAGCCAAGGCCTATGTAACCAAGCTGCGCTCGATCCTGCGCTATCTCGGCACTTGCGACGGCAACATGGACGAGGGTTCCTTGCGTGCTGACGTCAATGTATCGGTGCGCAGGCCGGGCGGGGAGTTCGGAACCCGTTGCGAGATCAAGAACGTCAACTCGATCCGCTTCGTCGGGCAGGCGATCGACTACGAGGCGCGGCGCCAGATCGCGATCCTCGAGGATGGCGGCCAGATCGACCAGGAGACGCGCCTTTTCGATCCCAATAAGGGCGAGACGCGATCCATGCGCAGCAAGGAGGAGGCGCACGATTACCGCTACTTCCCCGATCCCGACCTGCTGCCGCTGGAGTTCGACCAGGCTTACGTGGATGACCTCGCGCAGCACCTGCCGGAACTGCCAGACGACAAGAAGGCTCGTTTCGTCACCGGTTTGGGCCTCTCCGCCTACGACGCGTCGGTGCTAGTCGCTGAGAAGGCGGTGGCCGATTATTTCGAGAAGGTGGCTGCAGGGCGCGACGGCAAGACGGCCGCCAACTGGGTCATCAACGATTTGCTCGGCGCCTTGAACAGGAACGGCCAGGATATTGAATCGACTCCTGTTTCCCCCGATCAGCTCGGCGCGATCATAGATCTCATCAAGGAAGGCACGATCTCCGGGAAGATCGCCAAGGACCTGTTCGAGATCGTCTGGAACGAGGGCGGCGATCCCAAGCAGTTGGTCGAGGAGCGCGGTCTCAAGCAAGTGACCGACACCGGCGCCATAGAGAAGGCGGTGGACGAGATCATCGCGGCCAATCCCGACAAGGTTGAGCAGGCGAGGGCCAAGCCGACGCTCGCCGGCTGGTTCGTTGGCCAAGTGATGAAAGCCACCGGCGGCAAGGCCAACCCCCAGGCCGTCAACGCGCTGGTGAAGGCGAAGCTCGGGATCGAGGAGTAGACCGGTGTTCATCAGGACTGCCAGTGCGCGCGATCTGGAGGCGATACGCGAACTGCTGGTGGAGACCTGGCACGATACCTACGATACGATCTACGGGCGCGAGCGCGTAACGGAAATCACGGACGACTGGCATTCGATCGCCGCGCTCAAGGCGAAACTCGATGAGCCCAACTCGGAATTCGTCGTCGCGGACGACGGTGTCGGGATTCGCGGCATTGCCTTCGCCAGCCTGCGCGATGACGGCAAGACCGTGATGCTGCATCAGCTGTACGTAAGCCCGTCGCAACAGGGCAAGGGCGTCGGCGGCCTGCTGCTCGACGAAATCGAATCTGCCTTTCCCGATGCCGACAAGGTGCGCCTCGAGGTCGAGGAGGCAAATGCGAAGGCCGTGGCCTTCTACCTCGCTCAGGGCTTCTCGCAGGTTGGGCGCACCGCTAATTGCGGCAAGGAAGAATCGGGAATACCCGCGCTCATTTATGAGCGGCCGATCGTCTGGGCGGACTAGCCGCGCGCTGGGGATGCGGTCCCGACGTCCATGCTCAGTTTCGGCCGTCCCTTGCGGGCCATTGGAGCCGCCCGCGCTGGGGGCGGCTCGTGATTGGGACAATCTGGTCCAGCGGGTTTCCCCCGCCTCAAGGTCGTAACTTGATGGTCGTTTTGGTGCCGAGCGGCAGCCTTATCTTGGGCGGCGTGATCGGACCTGTCCCTCCGTCACTCACCAATTCGCCCGTGTTCAGATAGCGGACCGTATAGGCCAGTTCGTATGCCGGGACACTCACCCATGTCGGCTTGCGGTTGAACTGGTCCGGCGGGCGCGAATACCATTTCGGGATTTGCAGGGTGTGGGCACCGGGGCCGTAGTTTGCAGACTTCGGAAAAGCCGCGAAGCTGCTGTCCTTGGGATTGTTGGGCGGCTGGTCGATGTTGCCGATCACCACCAGCTGGTCGAACTTGCCGGCATCCAGCCGGATGGGCGGGAGGTTCAGCGCCGCAACGTCGCCTTCGCGCATCGTCAGCGCCTTCTGGAGCCCTTCGGTATTGGCATAGGCGTTGAGAAGGATGTTCTCGACCTCACCGTAAACGATGCCGCCCGGGCTGCGCGCCTGCAGCCGTTTCAAGCTGTTGAATGTAACTTCGATGGTTGGCTTTACCGCGGCCGTGGGCGCCAGAATGCGACGCGGCGTCGTCCAGGTGACCACGTCGTCGCCGGTGTCCTGCGTTCTCTGGTTGGACCCGCTGATGGCGATACAGGTCGAGTTCGGGATTTGAATGCTCATCGCCGACGGTGCGGAGAACGAACTGCGCACCTGCCCGTCGATGTAGTTTCCGACGTTGAACACGTCCTCCAGGATGTTGCCGCCTTCGAAGCTCGCCGGTCCCGGCCGCGCATGTACCGCGATCTGCCCCGCGGTCGTCTGCCAGTTCTCGCAGAACACGTTGACGTCGATGGGTATTCCGATGCGTCGGTCCGAGGTGACCGGAATCGCGACCTTGATCGTGAGGATATACGGCACCCGGACAAACCAGCTGTTCGGACGGTTCGGCATGTCGGTGGCGAGGCGCGCCGGGGCCCACTGCCTCAGCGATTCGACCGATGCGCGTGCCGAACGGCCCTGCGCCTCGAGTCGCTGGTTGGTCGCATCCACCTTCGCCTGGGCGGTCGTGCGGATCGTGTTGGTGACGAGAAACAGGCCAAGTTCCGCCTTGCAGGGTGCATTGTTCTGCGAGGGCGTGCAGTCGGCAAGCGAAGGATTGACCGGTGGCGGTCCCGACGCTGGCGGTTGGGCGGAGGCGATCGTGTGGGTGGGCAGCAGAAAGAGTGTGGCCAGCAGCAGTGCTGATCCGGTTCTCAGGAATGGCAACATAACGTTTTCCTCCCAGTGCAGGGCCGCGGACGTCACGGCGTCTTCTGCAGGGTGTTGGTGGTCACGCCCTTCGGCGCGGTGAACTTCGGCCTCACGCCGCCGGTCCCTGTGGACGGTCCCGGATCGACCACGAGGGCGGCGGTGCAGCTGCACTTTCCTTCCTTGCAGGTCAGGTCGCCGCCGCACATTTCCGAGCGCCGCATGTCCTGGCAGTCCGTCCGCCCGGAGCAGGAGCAGGTCGCGTTGCTACCGGGTCGTCCTGACTGGCACGAGAAGCTCCAGGCCGAGGCGGGCGCGAAATTGTAGACCGCCAGCAAGGCCAGCACGGTGGACGCTTTCGACAACATCTTCGTCATAGGGTTTCCTCGTCTGTGCTTAGTTGCGCCGAACCGGCAGATTGCCGCAGCCCTTGGCCAGGAATTCGCATGGCAGCTTGCCGGAGCCTCCGCCCACCGGGCCGGGGCCGGGCGCGTCCAGCGTCACCGTCTCGACTTCCCGGTGCGGCGACGTACGCCCGGTGTTGGAGCTTCCTGGACAATTCGTGCGCACGCCTACGACGGTCTCCATCGCGGCGGTCTGATAGTAGGTGATGACCCGGCAACTGGTCGGAAGGGCAGTGGCCGGGCGCACCGTTGGTACGACCGACGGGACGGCGAGCGCGATCGCCAAGGCCGGGAACACAATGCGCCTGAGGCTGCGCCGCTGAAATCGGAAAAGGGGTGTGATCATGTCATGTCCTCGCATTGGCGGCCGCGCCCTCCAGACGGCCGCGAAAATCCCTTCGCAGCGATGAGAGCGCGAGAAAGGCGCGGGTTCATCACCCGCGCGGCAGATGCGATCGAGATTTCAGGCAGGTGATACGGGGGGCGAGAGCTCGCGGATCAGCAGTTGAAGCTCGCGCTGGTCGGAGGCCCCGGTCTTGTCGAAGATGGCTGCAAGCTGAGACTTGACCGTGCCGTCTGAGACGCCTGCCGAGGCGGCGATCTCTCCGCGCGTCATGCCGTCGGCCACGTGGCCGGCCACCCGTCGTTCGGCGGCGGTAAGGCCGAATAATGCGGCCATGGCGTCGAGGGCGGGCAGGGGGCCGCAACCTGCCGCTGCGATGAAGATCGCGGCCGCCGCGCGGTTCGCTATCCGCGCCGACGGGTCCCTTCGTACAAGCGGCATTACGTGGGCGACGGCCGGCACCCGTGCCTTGAAGAGCGGCACATTGATCCCTGCCGGTCCCATGGCGAACTCGTCCCGCGTGCCTAGCTCGACTGCGTGGGCAACCGCCGCATCCGCCTGCGGATAGGTGAAGGAAAGCTGGCCGCGCAGCGAGGAGATGGCCGCGCCATCGGCAAGCAGCGCGTCCGCGGCGGGGTTTGAGAACAGGATGTGCATGTCGGAAGTCACGATCAGCACCGGGTGTGCCAGGCCCTCGACAATCTGTCGGAACATCGCCGAGGCGCGTCGTTCCCCGTCAAACATGTCGCCGATGGTCACCGCCCGCCGGACATGCGGCGCCAGGCGCGAGACCGTGTCGAGGTCGTGGCCCGTGATCTCCGGGCGGTCCTTGTCGGTGATGATCATCAGCGTGCCGACGCGCGTCGGCTGTTTGAGCAACGCCACCCAGAAGAAGTCGTCGAGACGGTTGGGAATGACCCACTCTCGCGCGATGCGGCTCTCCAGCCAGATCTCCCGCGCGGAAGGACCCTGCAGGCCGTAGACCAGGTCGACCGTGAACGGAACGTCCACATCCATGCGCGGGAGCGCGGAGAAGAAGGATACGTCCGCCGCGTATTCATTCATCAGCGGATCGATGATCGCGGCATCGCCATAGGACATCAGCAGGCGCGCGGCGTTGGCGGCTGTGTCGATCACGCCTAGAGTTGCGATGCAGCCGTTTGCAAGGCGGCACATCGCCCCCAGCGCATCCGGCCACCGGCATGAATCGACGATGGAGTCGTAGACGGATTCCACGACCTCGGGGAAGACAGCATCGTTGCGGCCGCCGACTGACAAATGCACGGCCCGGTTCCTCGTCTCGCCCAGCATCCCGCCCCGCGCTGGCGCGTATCGGCAAAACTAGCCCGCTTCCCCTGGGGAAGCAACGCGCGTGTGAAGGCTGCAGGATGTTTTGCTAGCGAGCTTCCTCCAGTGAGACTTCATGCCCGTTCTCGTCCCAGAGGCCGCCGACCGCGCATTCCTGTATGTACTCCCGGTAGGCCAGGTCGCAGCGGACGTCGGCGGCGGCCAGGGCCGCTTCCCGCGAGGGCCATCCGCAGCTGAATTCGCTCCAGTGGATGCCCTCCTTGTGCATCACCCCGACGGCGAAACTCCACCCAGCCGGGAAGCACCAGGTAACCTGAGTGCAATCCTCGGGCAGCGCCCCGCTCTCCGCCACGCATTTGTCGCGGGCGCAGGTCAGCGCCATCGCCGGGTCGTCTCCGGTGCATAGGCCGCTGCCTTGTTCCGGGGCATAGGCGAAGGCGATGCCGGTCGGCCCGTCCTGTGCGGAGGTGGTGCCTGAAAGCATGAGGCAGGTTGCAGAAGCGAGAGCTGCGGAGGAGTTTCTGGTCATCGAGGTTTTCCGTTGCGCTGAGGGAGCGGCCGGCATGCTAGAACGCGGGCGTGAACTTGTGAATTCGGCTTCGCTCGTCATTCGCGAGGCGCGGCGGGACGATGTCGCCGCGATTGTCGCGCTATTCGCAGCCGACGAACTAGGTGGGCACGGAGACACCACCGATCCGGCGGCGGCGCCGGACTATCTGGCGGCCTTCGACCGGATCGCCGCGAGTCCGGCCGACGCGCTCTACGTTGCCGACCTCTCTGGGGAAGTGGTGGGCACGTTCCAGACGACGCTGATCACCACGATGACAGGCCGCGGCAGCTCCTCGCTCGCCATCGAGGCGGTGCAGACACGCGCCGACCTGCGTGGCCGCGGCATCGGAGAAGCCATGATCCGCTTTGCCATCGGCAAGGCGCGCGAAGCCGGCGCCCGAGGCGTGCACCTGTCGTCCAACGCCGCGCGTATGGATGCGCACCGCTTCTATCGAAGGTTGGGTTTCGTGCAGAGCCACGTGGCATTCAAGATGAAGCTGGACTGACGTGCGTGCAGGACCCGCGATGGCACGGCTCGCGCCAACGTGACCGGCGTCGCCTGGCCAGCCGCCACCGACAAACCTAGATTCGGTCCTGCGTATCTCAACCCCAGCAGGAGGCCGAGCGGATGACGACGACCACGGTCCGCAATTCGGGCAACGAAGCCCATTTCATGCATGTCAAACCGGTCCGGCAGCGTGTCAGGGTTCGCCGCGAAGGAAAGATCCTCGCGGAAACGACCGCGGCGCTTCGGATCATGGAGACCGGTCGCGAGCCCTACGATCCGGTCGTCTATATACCCCGTACCGACGTGGCCGATGCTCTGCAGCCTGTCGCCGGCAAGAGCACTCACTGCCCGCTCAAGGGCGATGCGTCCTACTTCACGCTTGACGGCCGGGAGATCGCCTGGACCTATGACCGGCCGCTGGAAGGCGCCAGCCTGATCAAGGACTATGTCGCCTTCTACCCCGACAAGGTGACGCTCGAGGAGATCGGCTCCGAGACCTAGGTTCGGGGCTGTGGCGAAGCCTCGCCGCGGGGGCTCCGCCCACTTGCGTTCCGCGCCCGCCGACGCCATAAGGCGCTGAGCCGCCGCTCTGCGCGCGAGACGAGGGATAGATGAAGAACTTCCTGCTGCAGCTATTCACCTGGTGGAACGGCCAGACGATGGGAACCCGATTCCATACCTGGCGCCACGGCACCAAGGTCGGGCAGGACGAGTTCGGCAACATCTACTACGAGGGCGGCAGGGACTCCGAGGGCCGCACCCGCCGCTGGGTGATCTATGCCGGCTACGCCGAGGCCAGTGCGATCCCGCCGGGATGGCACGGGTGGATGCATCACCGCGTCGATACCCCGCCCGCCCAGGAGAATTACAGGGCCCGCGAATGGGAGAAATCGCATGTTCCCAACATGACGGGGACCCCGATGGCCTATCGCCCGCGCGGCTCGATCCTGAACAACGCCGAGCGGCCGCGTGTCACCGGCGACTACGACGCCTGGACGCCGTGAGGCCCAGCCGGTCCTTTGTTGCCACATTTCGCGTTTAGCCGAGTAACGGGCATTGCTGGCCAGCGCGGAAACCGCGTGGCGCATTCGGTGACGGTATGACGACGTTAAAGCTGCGGCGGGCCGCCTTTCTTCTCGCCACAGCGCTGGCGGCTCCATCTGCGAACGCTCAGGAAACGCTGGCGCCGTTTCCGAACGCGCCCGTGATCGAGGCGCCGCTGGAGGACGAGGTGGTGCCGCCGGAGGAGCAGACGCCTCTCCGGCGCGTCAGCAATCCGGTCGCGGAATTCGCCGGCATCGACAAGATCACCGGCCGGATCATCACCTTCGACGTCTATGTGGACGAGACGGTGCAGTTCGGCGCGCTGCAGGTGACGCCGCGCGTCTGTTATTCCAGTCCGGATGAGGAGGAGCCGAAGACGGACTCCTTCGTCGAGGTCGACGAGATCACTCTCGACCGCAAGATCCGCCGCATCTTCTCCGGCTGGATGTTCGCCGAGAGCCCGGGACTGAACGCGGTCGAGCATGCCGTCTATGACGTCTGGCTGAAATCCTGCAAGCAGTCGTCCGAGGTCCCCCCGCCGAAATCGGCCGACGCGAACCGGTAGAGGGAGCAAATCCCCTCCTGCGGCGTTGTCGGTCGATCACTTCGAGGGAAACCGGCATGCCCGTACTGCAAGAGACGATCTACGAGCTCGAACGCGGCTTCTGGACCGAGGGCGCGGATTTCTATCGAGAGAATGCGGACGATTCCTGTCTCGTGGTTTTCCCCGGCATGGTGCGCCTGCTTTCGAATGCCGAGCTTGCCGAAACGGTAAGCGCCGGCCCGCGCTGGCAGGACCTCCAGATCGAGCCGAAAGCCCTGATACGCCCCGCGCCCGGCGTGGCCGTTATCGCCTATGAGGCGAGTGCGCAGCGCGGCGGTGAACCGCGCTACCGCGTGGCCGTGTCGTCCGGATACCTTGATCGCCGCGGTCTCTGGAAGCTCGCTTGGCATCAGCATACACCGCTCTGACCAGCCTTTTTAGCGCCTGCGTTCGCACGGGTTGGTAGAGATCCATGCTGGCGATACTGCAGTCGCCGGCTCTGCCCGCATTGCCTCGCGGCAAGCCTTTGGCTATGAGAGCCGCGTCTTGTCCCCAGCCGCCAGGAGCGCCCCATGACCGCCATCGTCGACATCGTTGCCCGCGAGATTCTCGACAGCCGCGGCAATCCCACAGTGGAGGTGGACGTGGTTCTCGAGGATGGCTCCATGGGCCGTGCCGCGGTGCCGTCCGGCGCCTCGACCGGTGCGCATGAAGCGGTTGAACTGCGCGATGGCGGCCCGCGCTATCTCGGCAAGGGTGTGGAAAGGGCGGTGGAAGCCGTCAACGGCGAGATTTTCGAGGCGATCGGCGGAATGGAGGCCGAAAATCAGCTCCATATCGACCGCACCATGATCGAACTCGACGGGACGCCGAACAAGAAGCGGCTCGGCGCGAATGCGATCCTCGGCGTTTCGCTGGCCGTCGCCAAGGCTGCGGCCGAGGCCGCCGGCCTGCCGCTCTACCGCTATGTCGGCGGGGCAGGGGCGCATGTGCTCCCCGTGCCGATGATGAATATCGTCAATGGTGGCGCGCATGCCGACAACCCCATCGACTTCCAGGAATTCATGATCATGCCGGTCGGCGCGGAGAGCTTTCGCGAGGGGCTGCGCTGGGGCGCCGAGATCTTCCACACGCTCAAGAAGCGGCTGAAGGACGCCGGCCACAACACGAATGTCGGCGATGAGGGCGGCTTTGCGCCGAACATCAAGAACGCGCAGGCCGCGCTCGACTTCGTGATGAGCTCGATCGAGGCGGCCGGATACAAGCCGGGCGAGCAGGTGGGGCTGGCGCTCGACTGCGCCGCGACCGAGTTCTTCAAGGACGGCAACTACGTTTATGAGGGCGAGAGGAAGACCCGCGATCCGAAGTCGCAGGCGAAATACCTCGCCAAGCTGTGCGCCGACTATCCGATCATCTCGGTCGAGGATGGCATGGCCGAGGACGACTGGGACGGGTGGAAGACGCTCACTGACCTTGTCGGCGACAAGGTGCAGCTGGTCGGCGACGACCTGTTCGTTACCAATTCCGCCCGGCTGCGCGACGGCATCCGCATGGGCGTCGCCAATTCCATCCTGGTCAAGGTCAACCAGATCGGTTCGCTGTCGGAAACGCTGGACGCGGTCGAGACGGCGCACCGCGCGGCCTATACGGCCGTCATGTCGCACCGCTCGGGCGAGACCGAGGATTCCACCATCGCCGATCTCGCCGTCGCGACCAATTGCGGGCAGATCAAGACCGGCTCGCTTGCGCGCTCCGACCGGCTGGCGAAGTACAATCAGCTCCTGCGCATCGAAGAGGAGCTGGGCAAGCAGGCCGCGTATGCCGGCAAGTCGATCCTGCGAGCCGCCTGACACGCGGCTGGTAACCGCCTCTTAAGCATGATGGTGGCATGAGATGCGAGTGGATTTGTAGCTCGTATCGCCATGTGGACACGCCAGCGCAAGAAAAGACGGGCCGGGGCCCTGATAGTCCCGGTTATCGCCGTTGCGTTTCTCTCCTATTTCGGATTCCACGCCTTCCAGGGCGAATACGGCATCTACGCCAAATACCGGCTGCAGGAACGGACGGCCTTGTTGCATGCCGAGTTGGAACGGGTGCGGAAGGAACGCGAGCGGATCGAACATCGCGTGCGGCTCCTGGCGGACGGAACGCTGGAAAAGGACATGCTGGAAGAACAGGCGCGGCGCTCCTTGAATCTCGCACGGACGGACGAACTGATAATATTCCGGGCCGGCACCCGAGGCAATTAACTGAAGATCAGTTAATACTCGAAAAGGTCAAAAGAAATAGTGACTTAGGCGCATAACAGCCATGCGATTTTCGGCATGGCTGAACTGTCGGCTGCGTGCTAGCTTCGGCGCCAAGCGAGAAGGGGAGGACGATCGCTTCACTCCCCCTATATGTCCGCGAGAGACGTTAGCCAGGGAGATGCGAATGGCCGCTCCGGCCCGGAAGACCTCCACCCGGAAACCTGAACCGAAGGCGAAAGCCGAAAGCCGCGGCAAGGATGCGCGCAGCGCCTCGGCGTTGAAAGCGCCTCCGCCCGAGGAGTTCGACAAGCAGCAGGAAATGGTCGCCTACCGCGACATGCTGCTGATCCGCCGTTTCGAGGAAAAGGCCGGCCAGCTCTACGGCATGGGTTTCATCGGCGGCTTCTGCCATCTCTATATCGGCCAGGAGGCCGTGGTCACCGGCATGAAAATGGCGCTGAGGGATGGTGATCAGATGATCACTGCCTATCGCGATCACGGACACATGCTGGCCATGGACATGTCGCCGAAAGGCGTGATGGCAGAGCTGACCGGCCGCCGCGGGGGCTACTCCAAGGGCAAGGGCGGCTCCATGCACATGTTCTCCAAGGAGAAGAACTTCTACGGCGGGCATGGCATCGTCGGCGCGCAGGTATCGCTTGGCACCGGGCTCGCCTTCGCCAACAAATATCGTGACAACGGTAATATCTGCCTGACCTATTTCGGCGACGGTGCCGCCAACCAGGGCCAGGTCTACGAGAGCTTCAACATGGCCTCGCTATGGAAGCTTCCGGTCGTCTACATCATCGAGAACAACCGTTATGCGATGGGCACGTCCGTCAGCCGCTCCTCGGCGGAGACGGATTTCTCGCATCGCGGTCTGTCCTTCAAGATCCCCGGCGTCCAGGTGGACGGCATGGACGTTCGTGCCGTCAAGGCAGCAGGCGCGATGGCGGCCGAGTGGGCGCGTGCCGGCAACGGCCCGATCATCCTCGAGATGCTCACCTATCGCTATCGCGGGCATTCCATGTCCGACCCGGCGAAATATCGGTCGAAGGACGAGGTGCAGAAGATGCGCTCCGAGCACGACCCGATCGAACAGGTGAAAGCACGCCTTGTCGAGAAGAAGTGGGCGAGCGAGGACGAACTGAAGGCGATCGACAAGGAGGTGCGCGATATCGTGGCCGACGCCGCGGAGTTCGCGCAGAACGACGCCGAGCCGGATGTCTCGGAGCTCTACACCGACATCTATCTCGAGGCGGCGGAATGATGCGCGCGATCGACTTGGCCATGAATACGACCGACGGGAGCGCCGAATAATGCCGATCGAAATTCTCATGCCCGCGCTTTCGCCGACCATGGAGGAAGGCAACCTCGCCAAATGGCTGAAGAAGGAGGGAGATCAGGTTTCGGCGGGCGACGTGATCGCCGAGATCGAGACCGACAAGGCGACGATGGAGGTCGAGGCGGTCGACGAAGGCACGCTCGGCAGGATCCTCGTGGCCGAGGGCACCGAGGGCGTCAAGGTCAATACGCCGATCGCTGTGCTGCTGCAGGAGGGCGAGAGCGCCGACGCCAAGCCTTCCGCGCCAGCCGCTGAGGCCGAAAAGCCAGCCGCTGACGCCGATACGCCGGCTGCCGCCGCGGGCGACGCCGGTGGCAAGGCGCGCCAATCGTCCGAGGAGCCAAGCGCGCAGAAGGAGGCAGCCAAGGCTCCCGCCGCGCCGAAGGCGGAGGCAGCCGCCGATCCCGACATTCCCGCGGGCACCGAGATGGTGCAAATGACCGTGCGCGAGGCGTTGCGCGACGCCATGGCCGAGGAGATGCGCCGCGACGAGAACGTCTTCGTCATGGGCGAAGAGGTGGCCGAGTACCAGGGCGCCTACAAGATCACGCAGGGCCTGCTGCAGGAATTCGGCCCCCGCCGCGTTGTCGACACGCCGATCACCGAGCACGGTTTTGCCGGCGTGGGCGTCGGCGCCGCGATGGCGGGACTGCGGCCTATCGTGGAGTTCATGACCTTCAACTTCGCCATGCAGGCGATCGACCAGATCGTCAACTCGGCGGCCAAGACGCTCTACATGTCCGGTGGCCAGATGGGGGCGCCCATCGTGTTCCGCGGCCCCAACGGTGCGGCGGCGCGCGTCGCCGCGCAACACAGCCAGGACTATGCCGCCTGGTACAGCCACATCCCGGGCCTCAAGGTGGTGCAGCCCTATACGGCCGCCGACGCCAAGGGCCTGCTTAAGGCCGCGATCCGCGACCCCAACCCGGTGATCTTCCTCGAGAACGAGATCCTCTACGGCCACACCTTCGAGGTGCCGAAGCTCGACGACTTCGTGCTGCCCATCGGCAAGGCGCGCGTCCACAAGGAGGGCAAGGATGCCACCATTGTCTCCTTCGGCATCGGCATGACCTATGCGGTCAAGGCGGAGGCCGAGCTGCGCGAGGCGGGCATCGATGTCGAGATCATCGACCTCAGGACCATCCGCCCGATGGACCTCGATACGGTGGTCGCATCCGTGAAGAAGACCAACCGCCTTGTGACGGTTGAGGAAGGCTTCCCGCAGTCCTCCGTCGGCGACTTCATTGCCAGCCAGGTGATGCAGCGCGCCTTCGACTATCTCGACGCGCCGGTCATCACCATCGCGGGGAAGGACGTGCCGATGCCATATGCGGCCAACCTCGAGAAGCTCGCGCTGCCCAACGTGGCCGAAGTGGTCGAGGCGGTTAAAGCCGTCACCTATCGCGGCTGAGGGGAGGCAAACCATGCCTATCAACATCACGATGCCGGCCCTCTCTCCCACGATGGAGGAGGGCAATCTCGCCAAGTGGCTGGTCAAGGAGGGTGACAAAGTCTCGCCCGGCGACGTGATTGCCGAGATCGAGACCGACAAGGCGACGATGGAAGTCGAGGCCGTCGACGAGGGCACGGTGGCGAAGATCGTCGTGCCGGCCGGCACCGAGGGTGTGAAGGTCAACGCGCTGATCGCCGTGCTGGCGGGCGAGGGCGAGGACGCCGGCGCCGCCGCGAAGGCGGGCAACGGCGAGGCCAAGGCGGAGGCGCCGAAGGCGGAAGCGAAGGAAGCCGAAGTTGCCGCGAAGGCGACATCGGAGGCTGCAGCCTCTGCGCCACCGGCGAAGGTCGAGGGCGAGAAGCCAGCGGCGGCAAACGGACAAGCCGCGCCAAGGTCCGAGCCATCATCCGGAGAGCGTACTTTCGCCTCTCCGCTTGCGCGCCGGATCGCCAAGGATGCCGGCATCGACCTTTCGGCCGTTTCCGGCTCGGGGCCAAAGGGGCGGATCGTCAAGGCCGACGTAGAGGCTGCGATCTCGGGCGGTAGTGCGAAAGCCGCTCCGGCCGGGGCTCCCTCCGCACAGCCCGCCGCTGGCGCGCCGCTCGCAAAGGGCATGGCGGACGAAACGGTTCTGAAGCTGTTCGAGGAAGGATCCTACGAGCTCAAGCCGCATGATTCGATGCGCAAGACGATTGCCGCGCGCCTGACGGAATCCACCCAGACGATACCCTCCTACCTGCTCACCATGGACTGCTCCATCGACGCGCTCATGAAGCTGCGCGAGGAGATCAACGCTTCCGCGCCGGTGACGAAGACCGAGAAGGGCGACCAGCTCGCCTTCAAGCTTTCCGTCAACGACTTCGTCATCAAGGCGATGGCTCTGGCGCTGCGCGACGTGCCAATGGCGAATGCCTCCTGGACATCGACCGCGCGCGTGCTTCACAGGCACGCCGATGTCGGCGTCGCCGTCGCCATTCCCGACGGGCTGATCACGCCGATCGTCCGCAAGGCGGAACAGAAGACGCTTTCGGCGATCTCCAACGAGATGAAGGATCTGGCCAAGCGGGCGCGGGACAAGAAGCTGAAGCCCGAGGAATACCAGGGCGGCAGCACTGCGGTTTCCAATCTCGGCATGTTCGGCGTGTCCAGCTTCACCTCGATCATCAACCCGCCCCACGCCTCGATCGTCTCGATCGGCGCAGGCGTCGAGAAGCCGGTGGTGAAGAACGGCGCACTCGCGATCGGCACCGTCATGGCCGCAACTTTTGCCTTTGACCATCGCGTGATCGACGGCGCGCTGGGCGCCGAACTCGCCGTTGCATTCAGGCGCTACATCGAAAATCCGATGGCGATGCTGGTCTAGGGGACTGCCCGGCGGGACAGCCCCGAAGGAACGCCGACCGGCTCTTTGAGGAGTGCATGGAATGGCTGATGTCATGCAAGGCGAAAGACTGAGATCGTCCTGGGTCTGGCTGGCACTGCTCGCCCTGATCTCGCTCGTTGGCGGGGTGCTGGCGCTGTTCAATCCCTTCGCCGCGACGCTCGCGGCAACCTTGATGGCGGGCTGGGCCTTCGCCATTCTCGGGGTCATCCAGCTCGTTCAGGCCTTTCAGGTGCGCGGCTGGGGCGGCTTCATCTGGTCCCTCCTCTTCGGCGTGCTGACGCTGGTGGTCGGCGTTTCGCTGATCTTCAACCCGCTCGCGGGCATGGTTTCGCTGACGCTGCTGGTTGCGGTGCTGTTCCTGATCATGGGGGCCATCAAGATCATGTACGGCTTCTCGCTGCGGCCCGTGGCTGGCTGGGGCTGGGTTCTGGCTTCGGGCATCCTTTCGCTCGCGCTCGGCATCATGATACTCGCCGACTTCCCCTATTCGGCGACGGCGGTGCTGGGCATCCTGCTCGGCATAGAACTGTTGTCCAACGGCGTGCTCTTCCTGCTCGTCGCACTCGGCCTGCGCCGGGCCTAGCCGGCCAAACCCTCCCCCTCGGGGGGAGGGCATCCTCTCTGGGACAGCTCAATGAAGACCATTCTCTGTTACGGCGACTCGCTCACCTGGGGCTACAATGCGGAGGGTCCTTCGCGCCATGCCTATGAGGACCGCTGGCCGAGCGTCCTGCAGAAGGCCTTGGGCGACAAGGCGGTGGTGATCGCGGAAGGCCTCAATGGCCGCACGACTGCATTCGACGATCATCTGGACGCCGCTGACCGCAACGGAGCGCGATTGCTGCCCTCTGTCCTCACCTCCCACGCGCCGCTCGATCTGGTGATCCTGCTCCTCGGCTCCAACGACATGAAGCCCTGGATCGCCGGCCGCGCCGCCGCCGCGCAGCGGGGGATGCAGCGGCTCGTGGATATCGTGCGCGGCCATCCCTATCCGCTCCGCGGTACGGAACCGGAGATCCTGCTGGTGGCGCCGCCGGCGATCTGCGAGACGGGCGATCCCGATTTCGCCGCCATGTTCGACGGTGGCATCGAACAGTCGCGCATGCTGGCCACGCTTTATGCCGACCTCGCCGATGAGACCGGCTGTGGCTTCTTCGACGCCGGTTCTGTGGCGAAAACCACGCCGCTCGACGGCGTGCATATGGACGCCGCGTCGACACGCGCCGTCGGCCGGGGACTTGAGCCGGTAGTGCGCATGATGCTGGGACTTTGAAGGAGTTTATCGTGGCCGAATCCTACGACGTGATCATCATCGGCGCCGGTCCGGGCGGCTACATCGCCGCCATCCGCGCGGCCCAGCTCGGCCTGAAGACGGCGATCGTGGAGCGCGAGCATCTGGCCGGCATCTGCTCCAACTGGGGCTGTATCCCCACCAAGGCGCTGCTGCGCTCGGCCGAGGTGATGCATCTGGCAACCCACGCGAAGAATTACGGCCTGACGCTGGAGGGTAGCATAAACCCCGACGTGAAGGCGATCGTGGACCGTTCGCGCGGCATCGCGGCGCGCATGAATGGCGGTGTCGGCATCCTCATGAAAAAGAACAAGATCGACGTCATCTGGGGCGAGGCGAAGCTCACCAGGGCCGGCAAGGACGGCATGGAGATCGCCGTCGGCAAGACGAGCAAGAAGCCGATGGAGCCCCAGGTACCGGCGCCAAAGAACACGCTGGGCGAGGGCGCCTACAAGGCGAAGCATGTCATCGTCGCAACGGGAGCGCGCCCGCGCGTGCTGCCCGGCATCGAGCCGGATGGCAAGCTGATCTGGACTTATTTCGAGGCGATGGTGCCGAAGGAGATGCCGAAATCGCTCATCGTCATGGGCTCTGGGGCTATCGGCATCGAGTTCGCCAGCTTCTACCGGACGATGGGCGCGGAGGTGACGGTGGTCGAGCTCCTGCCGCGGGTCATGCCGGTAGAGGACGCCGAAATCTCGAGATTCGCGCAGAAGCAGTTCGAGAAGCAGGGGATGAAGATCATCCTCGAAGCCAAGGTGACCAAGGTCGAGAAGGCGGCGAACTCAGTCACCGCCCATGTCGAGAAGAAGGACGGCTCGGTCGAGAAGATCACCGCCGATCGCATGATCTCGGCCGTCGGCGTGCAGGGCAATATCGAGAATCTCGGGCTGGAGGCGGCCGGCGTGAAGACCGAGCGGGGCACGATCGTGATCGACGAGTACTGCCGCACCAGCGTGCCCGGCGTCTACGCCATCGGCGATGTCGCCGGTCCGCCCATGCTCGCGCACAAGGCCGAGCATGAGGGCGTCATCTGCGTGGAAAAGATCGCCGGCTTGCACCCGCACCCGCTCGACAAGTCGCTCGTGCCGGGCTGCACCTACTGCAATCCGCAGGTTGCCTCGGTCGGACTCACCGAGGCGAAGGCGAAGGAGAATGGCCACGATATCCGCGTCGGCCGCTTCCCCTTCGTCGCCAATGGAAAGGCAATCGCACTCGGAGAGGATCAGGGGCTCGCGAAGACGATCTTCGACAAGAAGACCGGACAGCTTCTCGGAGCGCATCTCGTCGGCGCCGAGGTCACCGAGCTCATCCAGGGTTTCGTCGTCGCAATGAACCTGGAGACGACCGAGGAAGAGCTGATGCACACCATCTTCCCGCATCCGACGCTGTCGGAAACGATGAAGGAAAGCGTGCTCGACGCCTACGGACAGGCCCTCAATATCTGAGCCGGTCCTCCGGTCGCGGAACCATTTTCCTGCCTGAAACGTTTTGAACCGGCAATTTTGCCGACATTGTGAGACAGGAGAGGGACATGGAAGGAAGCGGCGTAGGATGGATTGCGGCCATCATCATCGGCGGGCTCGCCGGTTGGTTGGCCGAACAGTTCATGAAGAGCAACATGGGGCTCTTGATGAACATCGTGCTTGGTATCGTCGGCGCGATCGTTGCGAATTTCCTGCTCGGGCTGATCGGCATCTCGCTCGGCGGCTGGATCGGCTATCTCATTGCTGGATTCATCGGCGCCTGCATCCTGATCGCCGTAGGACGAATGTTCAGTCGCTGAATCCCGGATAAGCTTATCGCTTAATGCAAGGCCGCCATGCCCGTGGCGGCCTTACATTTATGGGCCGCCGGCACTATAAGAAGGACCAGCGAAACCAGGCTGAACCGGCGCCCAGAGATATGGTCACCATCCTCGACACTGTCACCAATCCGCCCCGTCCCCGGCACCCGGAAAAGGCCCACCGGCCGGACCAGGAGGTGGCGCGCAAGCCGGACTGGATCCGCGTGAAGGCGCCCACGTCGCGCGGCTATCTCGAGACGCGCGAGATCGTGAAGTCGAACCGGCTGGTGACCGTCTGCGAGGAGGCGGGCTGCCCCAACATCGGCGAGTGCTGGGACAAGAAGCACGCCACCTTCATGATCATGGGCGAGATCTGCACGCGGGCCTGCGCCTTCTGCAATGTCGCCACCGGCCTGCCGACGGCCCTCGACCGCGAGGAACCTGCCAATGTGGCAAAGGCGGTGCGGCAGATGGCGCTGAGCCACGTCGTCATCACCTCGGTCGACCGCGATGACCTGGACGACGGCGGCGCCCGGCACTTTGTGGAAGTGATCCAGGCGATTCGCGAGGTTTCGCCCGCGACCACGATCGAGATCCTGACGCCCGACTTCCTGCGCAAGGACGGCGCGCTGGAAATGGTAGTCGCCGCGAAACCCGACGTATTCAACCACAATCTGGAGACTGTGCCGTCGAACTATCTCACGGTACGGCCCGGGGCGCGCTATTTCCACTCCATCCGGCTCCTGCAGAGGGTGAAGGAGCTCGATCCGTCCATGTTCACCAAGTCCGGCATCATGGTCGGGCTCGGCGAGGAGCGGCATGAGGTGCTGCAACTCATGGATGACCTACGCACCGCCGATGTCGACTTCCTCACCATCGGCCAGTACCTGCAGCCCACGAAGAAGCACCATCCGGTGAAGAAGTTCGTGACGCCGGAGGAGTTCAAGTCCTACGAGACGGTTGCTTATGCCAAGGGTTTCCTGCTGGTTTCGTCGAGCCCCCTGACACGTTCGTCGCACCACGCCGGCGACGATTTCGCCAGGCTGCGTGCGGCCCGCGAGGCCAAACTGGCAGTGTCGGCGTAAGCTCCCGATTCATGCCGACTTTCGAGACGATCCGCCGCGTCCGCCACTCGCCCGAGGATATGTTCGCGCTGGTCGCCGACATCGAGCGCTACCCGGAATTCGTGCCGATGTGCGAAAGGCTGGTCGTGCGGTCGCGCCGCGAGCGCCAGGGCGTTTCACTGCTCGTGGCCGAGATGACGGTCGGCTACAAGGCGATCAGCGAGACCTTCATCACGCAGGTCGTGCTGAAGCCGGCGCAGATGCGCATCGACGTGAAATATGTCGAGGGGCCGTTCCGCTATCTCGATAACCGCTGGGTGTTCATGCCGGTCGAGGGTGGCGGCTGCGACGTCGAGTTCTTCATCGACTACGAATTCAAGAGCCGCGTGCTGGGCATGGTCATGGGCACGATGTTCGACCGCGCATTCCGCATGTTCACCGAGGCCTTCGAGAAGCGCGCGGACGCGATCTACGGGGTTCCCGCGGGCGGGTGAGCAGCGGCCGCGCGCGGTTCCGCGACGGCCGCGTCGTGCGGTCTCTCCGGCTTGCTAGGCGTGAATTTCGTCACCGGCCTTGCCCATGGCCCGGAACACCGGGCGGCTGTGGCAGTTCCCGAAGGGTGTGGATCCCTGACGGAAACGAGATGGACGCTGCACCCCGCCAACGCCTTCGCCTTTCGGGCGGCACCGATCTGTCCTTCATTGCGGCAGGCGATGCCGCAAACCCGCCCGTTCTGCTCTTGCACGGGTTTCCGAGTTCGTCGCGGACGTTTCGCCATGTCCTGCCCGATCTGTCGCAGGCCGCCCGTGTGATCGCCCCCGACCTGCCAGGCTTTGGGCAGTCAGATGTTCTGCCGTCGCCGTCCTTCGGCGCTTTCGCAGAGGCGATCGGCGAACTCCTCGCGCATCTGTCGATCGGCCCCCGTTACATCTACCTCCATGATTTCGGCGCTCCTGTGGGCTTTCACCTTGCCATGCGGGAACCGCGGAACGTCCTGGGCCTGATTGTCCAGAACGCCAATGCGCACAAGACGGGCCTTGGGCCGCAATGGGAAGCGACGCGGGAGTTCTGGCGCGCTGCGGATCCCGAAAACGAGGCTGCGGCCACCGCTCATCTGACGTTCGAGGGCACGCGGGATCAGTACGTGGCCAACGTCCCTGGGGATGTCGCCGCGCGCATTACACCGGAAAGCTGGGAGGAGGACTGGCGGGTCATGCAACTGCCGGACAGGCTGGCCACCCAGCGTGCGCTCATCGCCGACTATGGGAACTACGTCGACCGTTTCGACGCCATCGCGCAGTATCTCGCCTGGGAGCAGCCGCCAGCCCTTATGCTGTGGGGGAGGCACGACGCCTTCTTCGATCTGCGCGAGACGCTGTCATGGATGCAGGCGCTGCCACGAATGGAAGCCCACATCTTCGACGCGGGGCACTTCCTGCTGGAGACGCACGCGGCCGAGGCCACGTCGCTGATACTCGATTTTATCGGGCGCCGGACCACTGGCGCCGTCTGACAGCCGCCGGCCTGGCCACTCCTATCCCGAGGGCTTCTGGGGGCGTAGCCTGCGGGCAGCGTCTCAGGCCGTCCATCGATAGAGGACATCGGGCTCCCGCTCTTCGTTCTCCGAGCCGTCCGTCTCCATCGTCGCGATAAAGCCGTGCTTTTCGTAGAACCGCCGCGCCGCCGTGTTGCGCTGGAAGGTCCAGAGGGACAGGCTTGTTGCCTGCGCCTTCGCGATGTGCAGCAGCGCTGATCCCACGCCAGTGCGTTGCGCCTGCGGCAGCACGTAGAACTGGTCGATCCAGTCAGGCCGGAATGCCATGATGCCGACCAGTGCGTCGGCCTTGAAGGCGCCCCAGACCGTGCATTCGGCGAATACGCGTTCCCGGTAGAACCACCGGTCCTCGGCGGGCGTGTGCAGCCCGGCCAGCCATGGCAGTCTTTCGTCGAACGATGCCCTGTGGACAAGGGCCGCGCGGTCCATGTCGTCCAGTCCAAGGCGGTGAAATTGAACCTCAGGCAAACCGCATCCTCCGGGGCTTCCTTGCTTGTCAGCCAATGGTCGGGACTGCAAGCCGCATGGCGGCCATTCGGTGTGTGGAACGTTTCGCTGCGGCGCTTGTTGGCCTCGGAAAGAGGCTCGGCATGACCGTGAGGCTCGTTCAGTTCCTCGCAATCCTTATTTCCGCTCTGGCACTCATTCCGTCCGGCGCGCATCTAGCGGTGCTTCCCAACAAGATCGGCCTGCCGCAGGCGGACTATTTCGTGGTGCAGGGCATCTACTACGGCTGGGCAATCCTGGGTCTGCTCTGGTTCGCCGCTCTGGCCGTGAACGGGCTCCTCGCCATTCTAGTCCGCTCTCAGCCCCTGCCGTTCTGGTTGGCGGTCGCCGCGGCGGCCTGTTTCGTTCTGATCCTCGCAGTCTTCTTTGCCTGGACATTTCCAGCCAACCGGGCGACGGAGAACTGGACGGCCGTTCCCGCAAACTGGGAGGCGCTGCGCTATCAGTGGGAATACTCCCACGCGGCGAACACGCTCCTGGTCTTTCTCGCGACCTGCCTCATCACCGCCTCGGCGCTGTCATGGCGGCCGCCGGGCCGATAGCCGGTCTCCTGTGAAGCCCCTAGCTCCGGCCCTCCTTGAGCGCCGCCAGGCCGAGTTCCAGCGCCGTCCGCACGCTTTGCTTGCGCACGTAGTCGCGACCCCGGTTCTCGAACTGCCGCTTCTCAGCCATCGGCGCTTTGCCGGTGACAGCCACTCCGAACCAGACCAGGCCGACGGGCTTGTCTTCGCTGCCGCCGTCTGGCCCTGCGATGCCGGTCACCGAGAGCGCGATGCCGGCGGTTGCATTGCTGAGCGCCCCCTCGGCCATTTCCAGGGCGGTTTCGCGCGACACCGCGCCGTGTTTCTCCAGCGTCTCTGCCTTCACGCCGAGCATCTCCTGCTTGGCCTCGTTGGAGTATGTTACGAATCCCCGGTCGACCATCGAGGACGAGCCGGGGAGGTCGGTCAGCAGCGCGATGATCAGCCCGCCGGTGCAGGACTCGGCGGTGGCCGCCAATATCCCCGCCGCCTGGCAGGCTTTCAGGAAGCGGTCGGCGAGTGCGGCAAGCTCGGTTGGTTCGGTCATTTGGGGTAGTTCGGTCATTCGGACAACGCTCCGGGAAAGACGACTGTCGCAGTGGCGATGGCCGCGATGCCTTCGCCGCGCCCTACAAAACCCAGTTGCTCGTTGGTGGTTGCCTTGACCGACACCCGTTCCGGCGAAATCGCAAGCATCTCGGCCATCGCCCGCGTCATCGCCTCACGGTGAGGGCCGATCTTGGGCGCCTCGACGATCAGGGTCACGTCGGCATTGGCGATGCGCCCGCCTTTTTCCCGCACCAGCTTCGCTGCGTGCTCCACGAAGATGCGGGAAGCCGCGCCTTTCCACTGCGGGTCCGTCGGCGGGAAATGCGTGCCGATGTCGCCCGCCCCGCAGGTGGCGAGCAGGGCGTCGGTAAGCGCGTGCAGCCCCACGTCCGCGTCCGAATGTCCGGATAGCGAACGATTGTACGCAATGCGAACACCGCACAGCGTGACTGCATCGCCGGCCGTGAAGGAGTGCACGTCGTAGCCGTTGCCGGTGCGCACGTCGGGAAAGCGACCCGAGGAGAGGCGTTCGTCGGCCATGGCGATGTCCCTTGCCCAGGTAAGTTTTTGATTTTCCGGAGATCCTTCCACCAACCCCACCGCCAGCCCCGCCCATTCGGCGATCGCGCAATCGTCGGTGAAGTCGGCGCGGCCTGCGGTCGCCGCAGCCTCATGCGCGGCCAGGATCGGCCCGAAAGGAAATCCCTGCGGAGTCTGTGCTGCATAAAGCCCTGCGCGATCGATGGTTTGGCTGATCTTCCTGTCGTCGCCGGCGCGCTTCAGCGTGTCGGAGACCGGGAGGGCCGGCAGCGCGCCCCGATCCGGCGCTATTGCGTCGATCACCCGATCGATGAGACCGGCATCGACGAAGGGCCGGACGCCGTCATGGATCAAAACGACGCCCGGAGACCCCCCGGCGGCAAGCTCGCGCAGGGCAAACAACGTGGATGACTGGCGCGTGGCGCCCCCTTGGATGGCCTGCACACGGGGCGCAAGGTCCCCCACCGCTGCATCGAACAGGGCGTTGTCGTCTGCGTGGATGGCGACCACGATCCGGCCGATGCGCGGATGCGCCGCAAAAACCTCCAGAACGCGCCTTATCACGGGCTTTCCGCCAATCGAGCGGTACTGCTTCGGCCCTTCCGCCAACTGGCCGGCGCGCTCGCCGCGCCCAGCCGCCACGATCACCGCCGCAATCTCGCCGTCAACTTCCCGCAAGGCCGTCCCCGCTCTCTCGTCGCGTCCGACGAATAGGCGGTGCGTGCCGGAAAGGCCAGCCCGAACAAGGGGAGGCGCGCATCTCCGACTCATTTCGCAGTTGCACAATCATTTCGAAATGGCTAGTGATTGGGCACATTCGCGCAATGCCCGGTTTTTGTGCATGAATAGTTCACCTGCCCTAGCCCTGCCGCTCGCCCTTGGACCGGTTGCGATTGCCAACCGCGTTTTCCTGGCGCCGATGTCGGGCATCACCGACGAGCCGTTCCGCGCTCGGGCAGTCCGGCACGGGGCCGGGCTTGTGGTCTCCGAAATGGTGGCGAGCGGCGAGCTGGCGAAGGGGCGCGCCAAGTCGACCGTCCGCATCCGTCGCCCCGATGTCCCGGTGCACGTGGTCCAGCTTGCCGGCCGCGATGCGCATTGGATGGCGGAGGGTGCGCGCATAGCCGCGGGCGAGGGCGCCGACATCATCGATATCAACATGGGTTGTCCGGCCAAGAAGGTGACCGGCGGCTATTGCGGCTCGGCGCTGATGCGCGAGCCGGATCATGCCCTGTCGCTGATCGAGGCGGTCGTGAAGGCGGTCGAGGTCCCGGTCACCGTGAAGATGCGGCTGGGCTGGGACGAGAGCGCGCTCAACGCACCCGACATCGCGCGCCGGGCCGAGGCCGCGGGCGTGCGCATGGTGACGGTGCATGGCCGTACCCGCTGCCAGTTCTACCAAGGCAGCGCCGACTGGCGCGCCATCGCACGCGTCAAGCAGGCAGTGTCGGTGCCCGTGGTAGCGAACGGGGACGTGCACGACCTCTCCGATGCCCATGAAATGCTTGCCCAATCGGGCGCGGACGCAGTGATGGTGGGCCGGGCGCATTACGGCGCACCGTGGACCGCAGGAGCGATAGCGGCCGCTGCAGCGGGGGCTACGGCGCCGGGCGTACCTGACACCGCCGCCGAACTCGGCGACTACGTGCTGACCCACTACGAGGACATGCTGTCGCTCTACGGGGTCGAGAGCGGCCTGCGCCAGGCGCGCAAGCATCTCGGCTGGTACCTCGACCGACACGCCCCGTCGACTCCGGCGCAGTTGCGCACCTGTGCCATGACCTCCCTGGAGCCCGCCGCGGTCATGCGCTCTCTGTGCGAGGCGTTCGGCAGCCATGGCGCAGCGTCTGGCGCGATATCTGAACATATAAGGACAGCAGCTTGAATACGCTCGCGAAACCGGCAGCACCGCCCGTCGATGCCGCCCAGGTCGTGCTCAACACGATCCGCCACCCGGTCATCATGGTCGGGCCGGACAACTTCATCACCTATGCCAACGCCGAAGCCGAGGATTTCTTCCGCTCCAGCGTCGCGGTTCTCACCAAGAACAAGCTCGCCAAGTTCGTGCCCTTCGGCAGCCCGCTGCTGACGCTTGTGGACCAGGTGCGGGAGCGGCACTCGCCTTTCAACGAGTATCGCGTCGACATCTCGTCGCCGCGCATTGGCGTGGAGAAGATCGTCGACCTCTACGTCGCGCCGGTTCCTGAACTGCCCGGCTCCGTCGTTGCGATGTTCCAGGAGCGCTCGATGGCCGACAAGATTGACCGGCAGATGACGCACCGCGGCGCGGCGCGCTCCGTCACCGGCCTCGCAGCCATGCTGGCGCACGAGATCAAGAACCCGCTGTCGGGCATACGCGGCGCCGCCCAGCTGCTGGAAACGGCGGTAGGCGACGAGGACCGGGCGCTTACGCGCCTCATCACCGACGAGACCGACCGCATCGTCTCGCTGGTCGACCGCATGGAGGTGTTTTCGGACGAGCGGCCGATCAATCGCGCGCCCGTGAACATCCATGTTGTGCTCGACCATGTGAAGGCGATTGCGCGGAACGGTTTCGCCAGCCGCATCAAGATCATCGAGGAATATGATCCGTCGCTGCCACCGGTGCTCGCCAACCGCGACCAGCTCGTCCAGATATTCCTCAACCTGGTCAAGAACGCCGCCGAAGCGATCGGCCCCGACCAGAACGGCGAGATCAAGCTCTCTACAGCGTTCCGCCCGGGCATCAGGCTCTCCGTGCCCGGTACGCAGGATCGCGTCTCGCTGCCGCTCGAATTCTGCGTGCATGACAACGGTTCGGGCGTGTCCGAAGACATCCTGCCGATCCTGTTCGACCCCTTCATCACCACCAAGCCGAACGGATCGGGGCTGGGTCTGGCGCTCGTCGCCAAGCTGGTGGGCGAGCATGGCGGCGTCATCGAATGCGATTCCTCGCCCCGCGGAACCACCTTCCGCATACTGATGCCCGCATGGAAGGGCGAGTCTGAATCCGAAGAGACGACTGGAGAAATGGCCGGATGAGCGTGCGTGGCAATATTCTGGTGGCGGACGATGATGCCGCGATCCGCACGGTGCTCAACCAGGCGCTCTCGCGCGTCGGACACGAGGTACGCGTCACTTCCAACGCCTCGACTTTGTGGCGCTGGGTCTCCGCCGGCGAGGGCGACCTCGTCATCACCGACGTCGTGATGCCCGACGAGAACGCCTTCGACCTTCTGCCCCGCATCAAGAAGGCGCGGCCGGACTTGCCGGTCATCGTGATGAGCGCCCAGAACACGTTCATGACGGCCATCCGCGCCTCCGAGACCGGCGCCTATGAATACCTGCCGAAACCCTTCGACCTCACCGAACTGCTCAACATCGTCAATCGCGCCCTGGCCGAACCGAGGAACGGCCGCGCCGACCATCGGCTGGAGGAGCAGCCGGAATCTATGCCGCTCGTCGGCCGCTCGCACGCCATGCAGGACATCTACCGCATGCTGGCGCGGATGATGCAGACCGACCTGACGGTGATGATCTCTGGCGAGTCCGGTACCGGCAAGGAACTGGTCGCCCGCGCCCTTCACGAATACGGCCGTCGCCGTAACGGGCCGTTCGTGGCGATCAACATGGCGGCCATACCGCGCGACCTGATCGAATCCGAGCTTTTCGGACACGAGAAGGGCGCCTTCACCGGGGCGCAGAACCGCTCGTCCGGGCGTTTCGAGCAGGCCGAGGGCGGAACGCTCTTCCTCGACGAGATCGGCGACATGCCGATGGAGGCGCAGACGCGCCTCCTGCGCGTGCTGCAGCAGGGCGAATACACGACGGTCGGCGGACGCACGCCCATCAAGACCGACGTGCGCATCGTGGCGGCGACCAACAAGGACCTGCGCACGCTGATCAACCAGGGGCTCTTCCGCGAAGACCTGTTCTACCGGCTCAACGTCGTCCCGCTGCGCTTGCCGCCGTTGCGCGAGCGGGCCGAGGACATTCCGGATCTGGTGCGCCACTTCTTCAAGCAGGCCGAGAAGGAAGGCCTGCAGGTGAAGCGCATTTCGCCCTCCGCCTACGAGGCGATGAAGCGCTACCAGTGGCCAGGCAACGTGCGGGAGCTGGAGAATCTGGTTCGCCGCCTCGCCGCGCTCTATCCGCAGGACGAGATCGGCCAGGAGATCATCGAAGCGGAGTTGCGCACGACTGGCGCGCCGGCGCCCGCCGTCGGCGACGGCAGCCTGCCCGACGACCTTTCGATCGGCCAGGCCGTGGAGCACTATCTGCAGCGCTATTTCTCCGGTTTCGGCGCCGACCTGCCGCCACCGGGCCTGTACCAGCGCATCCTGGCGGAGGTCGAGTATCCGCTCGTGCTCGCCTCGATGACGGCGACGCGCGGCAACCAGATCCGCGCCGCCGAGTTGCTTGGTGTCAACCGCAATACGCTGCGCAAGAAGATCCGCGAGCTGGGCGTTAACGTCTATCGGGCGTCCAAGCAGGCGTGAGGCGAAGGGAAACGGCCGCCTTGGTGCGCGGCTACCGGCGGCTCACATGGGCAGGATGCCGCCGTTCTCGACGATTTCGCGCCGGTCGTAGACGTGATCGACGATGCCCCAGTCCTTGGCTTCCTGCGCGGTCATGAAGAAGTCGCGGTCGAGCGTACGCTCGACCTCTTCCTCGGTGCGCCCGCAATGCTGGGCATACATGCGGATCATGCGGCGCTTCAGCTTGATGATGTCCTCGGCGTGGCGCTCGATATCCGATGCCTGCCCGCGGAAGCCCCCCGACGGCTGGTGCAGCATGACGCTGGCATTGGGCAGCGCGATGCGCCGGCCAGGCTCACCTGCCATGAGCAGGAACGACGCCATCGAGCCTGCTGTGCCCATGCACAGCGTGGAGACCGGGCTCTTGATGAACTGCATTGTGTCGTAGATCGCGAACCCGCTGGTCACCACGCCTCCCGGCGAGTTGATGTAGAATGAGATTTCACGGTTCGGGTTTTCCGACTCCAGGAACAGCAGCTGCGCGCAGATCAGCGAAGCCGAATTATCGTCCACCTGACCGTTAAGGAAGACGATCCGCTCGCGAAGCAGCCGCGAGAAGATGTCGAAAGAGCGTTCGCCGCGCGGCGATTGCTCCACCACTATGGGGACGAGATTCATCGTGGCGCTCATGGCGCGATTCTCCTTTGGTTGGAGCTGCGGTTCGGTTGGCTAGGCGGCCAGCGCCAGCGGCGGGCTGTTGCCGTTCGCCGCTATTGCCGGAGTGCGGGCCGCACCCGCTAGACCATGCGTCAGGCGGAACCAGGTGCCTCCGCCGGGCAGGGGGCTCAGGTCGAAGGTGACGATCGTCTCAGATTCCGTCGCGGCGCTGTCGCGCCAGGCATAGCGCAGGCGCGAGAACGGTTCTGCTTCCACGATCTCGTAGCTGCGCACGTGCCCGTCGCCCGAGTCCGCTTGCGGGACGCCGAGCCATTGCTCGACCAGTTCGGGTACGGTGAGCGCGCGCCACACCTTTTCGGGCGCGGCGTCGAGATCACACTCGACGACAACCTCGCCGTCCCGGGCCTCGATCGTGTCGGTCGCCGTCATTGATCCATCTCCTTCAGGAGCGTCTTCAGCCGCTCGACGCGATCCGGCCAGAAGACCCGGTAGCGGGTGAGCCAGTCGATCAGCGGGCGCATGCCTTGCGGATTCACGCTGTAGTTCACGTGACGCCCGCGGCGCGTCTCCGAAATCAACCCCGCGCCGCGCAGCACGGCGATGTGCTGCGAGATGGCGGGCTGGGAGACGCCCATCCCCTCACGCAGTTCGGTAGCGTTTCTTTCGCCGGCCACGAGCCGTTCGAAAACGGCGCGGCGGGTAGGATCGGCGAGAGCGCGAAAGACGTCCGATTCGTTCATAGGTTATAGATAAGCATCGACTTATGCGAAAGGCAAGCGCTGGACTGCCCGGCGGATGCATTCTGGTCCATAGTCGAGACCGTCCAGCCCGTTGCGTGCGCTGTCTCGGGCCTTATGCTGCCTCAAACAGGCTGCACGCGGCCGTCGCAGCCGAGGCTCATCCGATGTCCTTCCTTACATTCCCGCGCGCCAACTTCCGCTGGATCGCGGGCGGCTTCCTCCTGACCTTCTTCTCCTCATACGGGCAGACCTTCATCATCGCGCTATTCGCGGGAAACATCCGCGAGGAGTTCGGGCTCAGCCACGGCGGCTGGGGCACGCTCTACATGGTAGCGACGCTTGCCAGCGCCTTCACCATGCCGCGGCTGGGCCAGGTGGTGGACCGCTATCCGGCGCGCACGGTCTCGATGGCAGTCATCGCCGCGCTCGCCGCCGGCTGCGCGCTCCTGGCGCTTTCCTACAATCTCGCGATGCTGGTCGTGGCAATGTACATGCTCCGGCTGTTCGGGCAGGGAATGATGGGGCAGATCGCCTTCACCGCCGCCGGTCGTTGGTTCGTGGCTCAGCGCGGCAGGGCTCTCGGCCTCACCGTGATCGGCGTGAATGCCGGCGAGGCACTGCTGCCGCTGCTCTTCGTCTTCGCGGCGACTGCGGTTGGATGGCGGGAGACCTGGCTCGTCGCGGCTGCAACGCTATTGCTGGTGGCGTTGCCGCTGATAACGAAGCTGGTCGCGGTCGAGCGGCAGCCCTTGTCGGCCGATCCGCCTTCGGTCCCGCGCTTGCCGGTGCGCGACTGGACCCGCCGCGAGCTGCTGCGGGACCGATATTTCTACCTGATCCTGGCGGGGGCCATGGCACCGGGCTTCATCGGTACCATCATCTTCTTCCACCAGATACACCTAGTCGAACTGCGGGGATGGTCGCAGCAACTCTTCGCCTCCTCCTTCCCGGTCATGGCAGCATTCACGGTGACGTCGGCGCTGGTCTCCGGCCAGTTGATCGACCGCTTCTCGGCGACCGCGCTGCTGCCGTTCTTCGTGCTTCCGCTCGGCGGCGCATGCCTCGTGATCGCCTTCGGCGAGGCGCAGTGGACCAACTTCGTGTTCATGGCGATGATCGGCATGTCCTTCGGCGCCAACAATACGATTTTCGGGGCGCTCTGGCCGGAAGTCTATGGCACGGCGCATCTGGGCGCGATCCGCGCGCTTGTGCTTGCCGTGATGGTCTTCGCGACGGCCATGGGCCCCGGCATATCGGGTTACCTGATCGACGTGGGCATCGCCTTGCCGGCCCAGGTTGGAGTAGCCGGGATCTACTGCTTCGCGGCTTCGCTGTTGATGGTCTATGTGTCGCGCCACTTGCTGGCGCGCCGCGTCGCAGGCTGATGGAGGCCGCTGTCTTGCCTTCGCTGCGGCCTTCCATTACCCGGACGCCATGACAGTTACCGTCCGCTTCGCGCCGTCGCCCACCGGCCACATCCACATCGGCAACGCGCGTACGGCGCTCTTCAACTGGCTGTTCGCGCGCCAGCGGAAGGGGCGCTTCATCCTGCGCTTCGATGACACCGACGTCTTGCGTTCCACCCGCGAATTCGCGGATGCGATCGAGCAGGACGTGCGCTGGCTGGGCGTGCAGCCGGACGCGGTCTACCGGCAGTCGGACCGCGTCGCCCTCTACGATGCAGCCGTCGAAAGGCTGAAGGCGGCGGGTCTGCTTTATCCCTGTTACGAGACCCCGGAGGAACTGGAACTGCGGCGCAAGGTGCGGCTGTCGCGCAAGCTTCCGCCGGTCTACGGACGCGAGGCGCTGAAGCTCTCGGAGAAGGAGAGGGGCAGGCTTGAGTCGGAAGGGCGAAAACCGCACTGGCGTTTCCTGCTGCCCAATTTCGAAAGCGACCCGTTCGCGCCCCGCCGCACCGAGATCCACTGGGAGGATTTGTGCCGCGGTCGGCAGACAGTCGACCTCGCCTCGCTCTCCGACCCGGTGATGGTGCGCGGGGACGGCTCCTTCCTCTACACCTTCACGTCCGTGGTCGACGACGCGGAGATGGCCATCAGCCACGTCATCAGGGGCGAGGACCACATCACCAACACCGGCGTGCAGATCGCGCTTTTCCGGGCGCTGGAAGCCGCGCCGCCGCAGTTCGGGCATCACAACCTGCTTACCGCGGCGAGCGGCGAGGGGCTGTCGAAGCGCTCCGGCGCGCTATCGATCGCCGGGCTGCGCGAACGCGGCATCGAGCCGATGGCGATCGCTTCGCTGGCGGTGCTGATCGGCACGTCGGAGAGCGTCTCGGCTGCCCAGAGTCTTGACGAGCTGGCAGGGCGCTTCGACATAACCGCGGCATCGAAGGGCGCGGCCAAGTTTGACCCGGCCGAACTGCTGGTGCTCAACCGCGCATTGCTTCGCGAAATGCCGTTTGAGGCGGTGCGCGACCGCCTCGCCGTGCCTGGAATCGCGGGGCCGAAGGCGGAACCGTTCTGGCTGGCGGTGCGGGGCAACATCGAAAGGCTGGACGACGCGGCGATCTGGTGGCGGGTCGTGCAGGAAGGCCGCGTGGGCGAGCTTCAGCTTTCGGACGAGGATCTGGCCTTCGTGCGTGCGGCATTCGATGAACTGCCGCCCGAACCTTGGGATCGCGACACATGGAAGTCGTGGACCGAGGGCGTAAAGGAAGCAACCGGCCGCAGGGGCAAGCCGCTTTTCATGCCGCTCAGGTTGGCGCTCACGGGGCTGCCCTCCGGCCCCGAACTCGCAGATCTATTGCCTCTTCTGGGTCGGGAAGGAACGTTGGCCCGACGACCCTGACGCGCCGCTCTGCCGGTGCCTCCGCCTCGACGCTGGAGGTTATCGTATCGCTCTCGACCTCCTCCGTTGACGCGAAAAGGTCCGCGACATCCTGCGCCACGACGGCAACCGTGTCCCTCGCTTCCGCTGTCGCGGGAATCGGTTCCGGTCGCGCATAGCTGCCGCCGGCTATGACTGAAAAACCCTTTGGCAGGTTGCAGCCGCAGGTCTGCGGCCGGCTGTAGTCCGTCTTGCGGTAGAGAAAAGCGTTCGCCAGTTCCGTGTAAGGAAGCCCGGTGCGCGTCGACACTGCCTGCTCCGCTTCCTGGCCAGGCACGCGATGGCGGAAGAGCTCCACGTCCGTACCGGGGCAGGCGGCTTCGCACGCTTTCTGGTCCCGGTCGAAGCTGTCGGGCGAGGAGGAATATGCGACAGGGAAGAAGTAGCCGTCACAGGTACGCACGCACAAAGTGCGGTAGTTGCCGGAACCACTCCTGCGCGGACCCTTTTGGCCGGGGGATGCAGCCTGGGCGGCCGGCTTGCCCCCGTACAGGCGCTCGAAGAGGTTGGATGTGTCACTGTCGCGCGGGCGGCGAATATCGCGCGCCGAGGCGTTGCGCGTCGCCCGGCACCCGTTGGCGTCGAGTGCGGCCTCGATACGCGCCCGCTCGCGGCGCGGATCGGCGCCGCCGAGCGCGCCGCGCTGCTGGCGCAGGTTTGCGAGATGATTCTCCATCCGCACGATCGCGGCGTTGAGCGAGTTGCACTGCCCGCGCAGCGCGCCAAGGAAGCCGCCGCATCCCGCATTGGCAGCCTGCGTGCGAGTCTTGTCGAGTTCGATCTGCTGCGAGCGGATTGCCTGGTCGAAGCGGCGTACTTGCGCCCCGGCGGCCGGACGGCCGGCGGAGGCAAGCTGTGCATTGAGCTGCCGACACAGCGAACTGGCTTCGGCTGGTTGCGCCAGGAACGGCAGCGCAAGCAGGGTGGCGGCGAGGAAGGCAGCCAGAGGCGCCGAAGACGGTCGTAGTGCTCCCCTGCCGCTCACGTCTGACGACCGCCCCATCTGCGCGTGAAACCCACCGGCCATAGCTAGCCCGCTGGAGTTAAACCTTCGTTGCGGTCTCGCTTAACGATCAGTCGGCCGGATTGTCCCGCTGCGCCCGCTGGTCGGCCTCCACCACGGCGAGCGCGGTCATGTTGACCACTCCGCGCGAGGTGACGGAGGGCGTTAGTATGTGCGCCGGCCGCGCCGCGCCGAGCAGGATAGGCCCGACATGCAGGGCTTCGGTCATGGCCTTGATCGTGTTGAGGGCAATGTTGGCGGCGTCGAGGTTGGGAAACACCAGCAGGTTGGCCTCGCCCTCCAGCGTCGAGTGCGGAAATACCCGGCGGCGCAACTGCTCCGAAAGGGCGGCATCCCCATGCATTTCGCCATCCGCCTGGAGGTCGGGCGCGGCCCTGCGTAACAGCGCGGCCGCCTTGCGCATCTTGGTCGCGCTCGCCGAATCCCGCGAGCCGAAATTGGAGTGCGACAGCAGTGCCGCTTTCGGTTCGATACCGAAGCGCCGGATTTCCTCGGCGGCCAGCATCGTGACCTCCACGATCTCCTCGGCCGTTGGATCGACGGTGACATAGGTATCGGTCAGGAAGGTGATGCCGCGCTGCATGATGAGCAGCGAGAGCGCCGACAGGTCGAACACGCCTTCACGCCGTCCGATGATCAGGTCCACGTTCCGGAGATGCCGCTCGAAGCGCCCTTCGAGCCCGCAGATCATGGCGTCCGCTTCCTCCCGCATGACAGCAAGCGCCCCGATCACGGTGGTATTGGTGCGCACCATGGTGCGCGCGGCCTCGGGCGTGATGCCGCGCCGCCCGGCTACGCTGATCAGCAGGTCGACATAGTCGCGGTAGCGGGGGTCGTCTTCCGGGTTGACCAGTTCGAAGTCGACGCCTGGTCTTATCTTCAGGCCGTATCGCTCGAGCCTCGTCTCGACCACATGCGGACGCCCGACGAGGATGGGCCGCGCGATGCCTTCCTCGAGCACGACCTGTGCGGCGCGCAGCACGCGCTCGTCCTCGCCGTCCGTGTAGATCACGCGCCGGGCCCGTGCTGCCTTGGCCGCCGAGAACACCGGCTTCATCACCAGCCCGGAGCGGAAGACGAAGCGGTTCAGCCGGTCGACATAGGCGTCCATGTCGGTGATCGGTCGCGTCGCGACGCCGCTCTCCATCGCCGCCCTGGCGACCGCCGGCGCAATGCGCAGGATGAGCCGCGGGTCGAACGGCGAGGGAATGAGGTAGTCGGGACCGAACACCGGCGTTTCGCCGGTGTAGGCCCGCGCCGCCACGTCCGACGGTTCCTCCCGCGCAAGCCCGGCGATCGCCTGAACCGCTGCCCGTTTCATGTCCTCGTTGATGGCGCTGGCGCCGACGTCGAGCGCGCCCCTGAAGATGTAGGGGAAGCAGAGCACGTTGTTGACCTGGTTCGGGAAATCCGACCGGCCGGTGCAGATCATGGCGTCCGGCCGCGCGGCGCGCGCCTCCTCCGGCATGATCTCCGGCACCGGGTTGGCCAGGGCCAGGATCAGGGGCCGTTCGGCCATCTCCGCCAGCAGTTCAGGCTTCAGCACCCCTGCCGCCGACAGCCCGAGGAATACGTCGGCTCCGCCGATCACGTCGGCGAGCGTGCGGGCGTCGGTGTCCTTGAGATACGGCTCCTTCCAGCGGTCCATCTCCTCGACCCGGCCGCGATAGGCAACGCCGTGGCGGTCCGTAACCCATATATTGTCGAGCCTGGCGCCCAGCGAGACGAGCAGGTTCAGGCAGGCAAGGGCGGCAGCCCCAGCCCCGGACGAGACGATCTTGACCGAGGAGATGTCCTTGCCGGCGAGTTCCAGCGCATTGGTGACGGCTGCGGCCACGATGATCGCGGTGCCGTGCTGGTCGTCGTGAAATACCGGGATGCCCATGCGGGCCTTGAGGCGCTCCTCGACCTCGAAGCACTCCGGAGCCTTGATGTCCTCCAGGTTGATGCCGCCGAAGGTAGGCTCCAGCGCGGCCACCGTTTCGACCATGCGCTCGATCTCCGGCGCGTCGATCTCGATGTCGAATACGTCGATGCCGGCGAACTTCTTGAACAGGACGGCCTTGCCCTCCATCACCGGCTTGGAGGCGAGGGGGCCGATATTGCCGAGGCCGAGCACCGCGGAGCCGTTGGAGATGACCGCGACGAGATTGGCGCGCCCGGTATAGTCGGCCGCCGTCGCCGGGTCGTCTCTGATCGCCAGGCAGGGCGCGGCGACGCCTGGAGAATAGGCGAGCGCGAGGTCGCGCTGGTTGCCCAGCGGCTTGCTCGCCTGAATCTCCAGTTTTCCGGGCGTTGGATGGCGGTGGTAGAAAAGCGCCGCCTCTTCCAGGTCGGAATAGGTCGGCTGCTTCGTTGTCTCGCTCATTATCCCACCGTTCGCACGCTCCGGCGCGGGCCTAGCGCGCCACGACCTTCTGGTTCTGCTCGCCCAGCCCGGCAATGCCGAGACGCATCGTGTCGCCGTTCTTCAGGAACACGGGCGTCGGCTTGCGGCCCAGGCCGACGCCGGGCGGCGTGCCCGTGGTGATCACGTCGCCCGGTTCCAGCACCATGAACTGCGAAAGGTAGGAGACGAGGTGCGCCACGGGGAAGATCATGGTGGCGGTGCTGCCGCGCTGTGCCCTCTCTCCGTTCACGTCGAGAAACATGTCCAGCGCCTGCACGTCCGCGATCTCGTCGGGCGTCACGATCCACGGCCCCAGCGGTCCGAAGGTCGGTGCGCTCTTCCCCTTGATCCACTGGCCGCCGCGATCGGCCTGATATTCGCGTTCCGACACGTCGTTGCACAGCGCGTAGCCCAGCACATGGGACAGCGCGTCCTGCTCGGACACCAGGTCGCAACGCTTGCCTATGACCACTGCAAGCTCCACCTCCCAGTCGGTCTTCATCGAGCCGGGCGGCAGGAGCACGTCGTCGTTCGGCCCGGAGAGGCAACTCGGTGCCTTCGAGAACACGATCGGTTCCTTGGGGATGGCCGCGCCGGTCTCGGCCGCATGGTCGGCATAGTTCAGGCCGATCGCGATGAAGTGGCCGATTCGCTTTAGCGGCGCGCCGATGCGGCCATCCGAGGGTAGCGCGGGAAGCGATGTCAGGTCGGCTGCCTTGAGCTGAGCGACCAGGTCCAACGAGACCGTATCGGGCGAGAAATCAGGCACGATCGACGATACGTCGCGTGCGATGCCGTCACTGTCCAGCACTGCCGGCTTTTCGGCGCCAGCCGGTCCAATTCGAAGCAGTTTCAATGCCTTACCCCGTTTTTCAAATGTTGATCAGAAAGCGCCTGGAAACAGCCCGCCATCGATGCGCAGATTCTGCCCCGTAATATAGCCCGCATGTGTCGAGCACAGGAAGGCGCAAGCCTTGCCGAACTCCTCTGGACGCCCGAGGCGTCCCGCCGGGATCTCTTTCGCGTTACGCTCCGCCTGTTCCTCGAAGCTCATGCCCGACTTTTCGGCGGCGAATTCGATCGTCTTGCGGATGCGGTCGGTATCGAATTTTCCGGGCAGCAGATTGTTGATAGTGACGTTCCGCGCCGCAACTGTCTTAGATATGCCGGAGAGGAAGGCCGTGAGCCCGGCGCGCGCGCCCGACGAGAGGTCCAGCCCGGCGATCGGCTGGTACACGGCGAGCGAGGTGATGTTGACGATGCGCCCGTAACCGCGCTCGACCATCCCGTCGATAACTGCCTGGATCAGCTCGATCGGGGTGACCATGTTCTGGACCACGCCGTCGAGCATCGCCTGTCGGTCGAGCTTGCGGAAATCCTTGGGCGGCGGGCCGCCATTGTTGTTGACGAGGATGTCGACCTGCGGGAAGGCGGCGAGAAGCTTCTGCTGCACGTCTGGCGCCGATACATCGCCCACCACCTCTTTCACCTCGACCCCGTGCAACCGCCGGATTTCGGCGGCAGTCTCGGACACGCTCTTCGCGTCGCGCCCGTTGATCACGACGTCGCAGCCGGCCTCGGCGAGCGCCATGGCGCAGGCGCGGCCAAGCCCGCGGCTCGACGCGCAGACGATCGCCTTCCACCCCCGGATGCCGTAGTCCATCTCGTCTCTCTCCCAGGTTTTCCCGCCAACTAGGCTGCAGAGGCCGCGGCGCGTGCCATCACCGTGCGGCGCAGCTCTTCATGCTTCTCCGAATACCCGCCGGAAGATCGTATCGACGTGCTTGGTGTGATAACCGAGGTCGAACTTCTCACGGATGTCGGCCTCACTCAGCGCCGCCCGCACATCGCCGTCTGCGAGCAGCTCCTCGAGGAAGTCCTTGCCTTCTTCCCACACCTTCATGGCGTTGCGCTGCACCAGCCGGTAGGCGTCCTCGCGGCTGACGCCTGCCTGGGTCAGCGCCAGCAGCACGCGCTGCGAATGCACCAGCCCGCGGAAGCGGTTGAGGTTCTTCTCCATGTTCGGCGGATAGACGAGCAGCTTTTCGACCAATCCGGTGAGCCGCGCCAGCGCGAAGTCGAGCGTCACCGTCGCGTCCGGGCCGATCATGCGCTCCACCGACGAATGGGAGATGTCCCGCTCGTGCCAGAGCGCCACGTTCTCCATCGCGGGAAGCGCGTAGGCGCGCACCATCCTGGCCAGCCCGGTGAGGTTCTCCGACAGGACGGGATTGCGCTTGTGCGGCATTGCCGACGAGCCCTTCTGGCCCGGCGAGAAATATTCCTCGGCCTCGAGCACCTCGGTCCGCTGCAGGTGCCGGATTTCCGTCGCCAGCCGTTCGATCGACGAGGCGATCACGCCGAGCGTGGCGAAGTACATGGCATGCCGGTCGCGCGGGATCACCTGCGTGGAGACCGGCTCCGGTTGCAGCCCAAGCTTCGCCGCCACGTGCTCCTCCACCCGCGGGTCGATATTGGCGAAGGTGCCCACGGCTCCGGAGATGGCGCAGGTCGCGATCTCGGCGCGCGCGGCGATCAACCGCTCGCGGCATCGCTCGAACTCGGCATAGGCGAGGGCGAGTTTCACCCCGAACGTGGTAGGCTCGGCGTGGATGCCGTGGCTGCGGCCGATCGTGACCGTGTCCTTGTGCTCGAAGGCGCGCTTCCTGAGCGCGGCGAGCAGGGCGTCCAGATCGGCGAGCAGGATGTCACTCGCCCGCGTCAGCTGAACGCTGAGGCAGGTGTCGAGCACGTCCGAGGACGTCATGCCCTGGTGGATGAAACGCGAATCCGGCCCGACGAATTCCGCGAGGTGTGTCAGGAAGGCGATGACGTCGTGCTTGGTCTCGCGCTCGATCTCGTCGATGCGGGCGACGTCGAATGTGGCTGAGCCGCCCTTTTCCCAGATCGTACGCGCCGCCTCTTTCGGGATCACGCCGAGTTCGGCCAGCGCGTCGCAGGCATGCGCCTCTATCTCGAACCAGATGCGGAACCTGGTTTCGGGCGACCAGATGGCGGCCATTTCCGGCCGCGAGTAGCGCGGGATCATGTTGGGGGCCTGTGCTGTGGCTTAGGTCGGGGCGTCGTAGCAGACGTTGCCTTCGCGCTCAACGCACTTGCCGTCATTGCCCGATCGGTCCGGTCACGGCGATGAAGCGGTGATCGGGACCCTCGAAGCCGAAGGAGCGCACGGCGATCATCAGCGCAAAGACCGGATCGCCCGTCTCGGGGAAGAACGTCTGCACCCCGGCGATCGCGTAGCCCAGCGGACAGCCCCGGCTCTGCGGGATGCCGCTGTCCTCGTGGATCAGCCGGGCCTGCTTCTCCGGCTCGGTCGCCACCTTCACGAGGCGGAAGCCCTTGATTTCGCCGAGGTCGCGACAGCGCTCCGGCGATGCCACGGGGATCTCCTCAAGCCGGAATTCCAGCGGCACGTCGATAGCAGGTACGACGGGGCGCGGGTTAACGGCCATGCGAAACGGATCGGCCGAGAGTTCGGTCACCGCATTGATGCCTGCAGCGTAGCCGCGGTTTTCGGACAGGATCGCGTCCGCGATAACACCGTGGCCGCGCGCCTTCGCTTCGGCTCGCGCGGCCTCGACCGTCGCATCCTCGTCGTCTATGCGAACTCTCACCGGGGTGCCGGCGACAAAACTGTCGGTGGCCGTGTGGATATAGAAGCGGCTGGCATAGGGAAATCCGGAGCCATCCTGGACGCCGAACTCCTCGAAGGCGAATATGCCGCCGTCGGCGCTGAAGCCAAGAACCTCCAGGTTCGCCATGTCGCCCGCGCTGGCAGAAAGCCCGGGCAGGAACAGGGCGAAGGCCAAGGCCGCTTTGGCGGCGGCTGCGAGGGCAGGGACGGTTTGCATGGATGGCTCCTCCCAGAAATGGCCCGCCCAGCCTAGTGCGATTCCGCCTCAGCTTGAAGCGGCGCGGCGCTCCGCCCAGGTGGGGACGAGGTCCTTCGCAGCCGGTGTCGCGGCATGGACCGCGCGCGCGATCGCCCGCGCCATCACGGCGGTGGCCGCCGCATGCATCGCGATCCCCTGCGGGAGCGGATCTTCTCCCGGCTTCTCGCCTGTCGCCAGTGCGAATACCAGGTCGCCGTCGGTCGGCGTGTGCACCGGCCAGATCGCGCGAGCGAAGCCGTCGTGGGCCGCGATTGCCAGTCGCTTGGCTGCGGCCTTGGAAAGGGTCGCGTCGGTCGCAATGATGCCGATCGTCGTATTGCCGCCGGAGGGCGCGCTTCCGTAGTGTTTCGGGATCACGTCGCTGGCGTCCTGCGGCATGGGCGAAGGAAGGCCGAGTCCGCCGAATTCGTCCCCGATCTCGAATGGTGCTGCCCAGAAGTGCGGCGTGCGACCCACAGTGACCGATCCGGCCGCGTTGACAGCGACCAGCGCGGCGACGGTGACGCCGCTATCAAGCACTGCGGATGCCGAACCCAGCCCGCCCTTCAGGCCGGCGGTCAAGGCGCCGACCCCGGCGCCGGCCGTGCCCAGCGCAAAGTCGGCTGCTGCCCCGGCCGCTGCCTCGTAGCCCATCTCGCGGTAGGGCGGGTATCTGCCCCAGTTCTTGTCGCCGCCATTCGGAAGATCGAACAGTATGGCGCTCGGCACGATCGGCACGCGATGCCCACGCATTTCGAAACCGCGGCCGCGCTCGCGCAGCCATGCCTGCACGCCGGACGCAGCGTCGAGCCCGAAGGCGGAGCCGCCTGACAGCACGAGGGCATGGACGCCATCGGTAATTGTGTGCGGCTCCAGCGCGTCGGTCTCCCGCGTGCCCGGCGCGCCACCCAACACCTGTACGGCCGCGACCGTGGGTTTCTCGCACAGGAGCGCGGTCACCCCCGATTTCAGCTGCGCGTCGCCGACATTGCCCACGACGAGACCGGAGACGTCGGTGATCAGGTTGCGCGGGCCGGGCCTGAAGGGCATGTCAATCGACCTCGACGAAGGCGCCGCCTTCGTACCTGAACAGACGATAGGGGCTTTCGGCCAGATCCCCTTTCGCGTCGAAGCCGATGGTGCCGAGCGCGGTCTCGTAGCTCCCGCCTGAAAGGACATCGGCAACAGTCGTACCTGCGGCTGCGGCCTCGGCCTGCGCCTTCATCGCGATCTCCATCGCGGCGAAGGCCGGGAGCACGTAGCCGTCCGGGATGATCTCGCGCCGAGCCAAGGCCGCAAGCACGTCCGGCGCGGCAATCTCGGCCGGTTCCGCCAAGCCTATCATCAGCGTGCCCTCGGCGAGCGGAATGTCGTCGGGCGCCGCGCGCAGGTTTTCGCCCGCGGCGATCACCAGATCGTAGTCCAGTTCGGCCGCGTCGCGCCCCATGATCGCGACATCGGCGCGGTCGCCGCCAACCAGCACATGCGTGGCGCCGGCGCGCCGCAATCGCGCCACCAGCCCGACCTGGTTGTCCATCTGCGGACGATAGGTGTCCACGAACACCGCCTTGAGCCCGGCCGTTTCGGCGGCGAGCCGGAAGCTTTCGATCAGCTCGCGCCCGTAGATCGTGCCGTCGTCCACCAGCGCAAACAGCTGGTCACGCCAGCGTGGAATGAGGATGTCCGCAACCGCCTTCTGCTCGCCGTCGGCGCGGGGCGCCGTCCGATAGACCGGCCAGCCGGTGCGGTCGCGCCGGTCCGTCAGGCTGTCCGTGCGCACGCCCGGAGTGATGACAGGAATAGCTGCCTCCTTGAGAATCGGCAGCGCTGACTCGATAGCCTCCGTGCACAGGAAGCCGACGACCGCCGAGACGCCCGCCGCTACCATCTCGCGCGCCGCGGCCTCTCCCCCTTCCGGCGTGCAGGCATCGTCGGCTACATGAAGGTTGCCCGCCTGGACGCCGCGTTCGGCTGCAGCGGCTTCGGCGCCTTGCCGCAACTGCTCGCCGAGCGGCGCCACTGTACCGCTTAGCGGCGCGACAATGCCTACCGACTGCGCGTGCGCGACATCCGGTGAGATAGCCAGGAGCGCGACGGCTGTTGCGGGAAGGATGGCAAGGCGCATGGGCTGCAATCTACGTCCCGGCCCCGCAATGTGAATACGCCAAATCGCCACGAAGTGGGGCGTGGGTCACTCCGCTGCCTTGGGCAGGTAGTTGAATTCCGACTGCTTGCCCATGAGCTTGCGGACGAAGGTCTCGACCCTGCGTTTGCGCGGCTTGATCACGACCAGGTCGTCCGCTTGGAAGTCCACCAGCATCACGGTGCGATACTCGTCGCTGTTGTTCCAGGCCTCGTGCGCCATGCAGTCGTCGAAGACGAACAACTCGCCTTCTTTCCACTGCCGCACCTCGCGCTCCACGCGCAGCGCGCAGCCTTCCGGCACGATAAGCGGAATGTGGAGACGCAGAACACCCTCCGGGAATCCCTTGTGAGGGCGGATATGCGTCTTCGGCGCCATGCGCGAGAAGCCGGCGTTGAGGAGGCCGGGAATCGTCTCGATAAGCTTGGTGGTCTCCGGCACCATCTCGCAATGGCGGTCGAGCTTCACGCCCCATCCGTAGAGGCCGAAAACGTTCCAGCCCTGGTTGTAGAAGTGCTTCTCGTACCAGGGCGCGAAGCCTGCATTGCTGCCAAGAGCTTCGAGTTCCTTGCGGATCACGCGCCAGTTGTTCTGGATGTTGGGAAGCCAGGGGAAAAGGGAGTTGTCGAAGAACATGGCGGACCTTTCAGGGTAGGACGCGCAGCAGAATGACGCCGAGAGCGCGGATCTTGCCCCACACGCCACGTATCAGGCGGAATTGGGACAGCACCGCCGAAACGATGTCCGTGTCAGCCTTGTAGTCGGGAATCTTGTTGGGATCGCCGTCCCATGCAGGGCCGTCGCCGATCGGCCTCGAGGCATCGACCTTGGCCTTTCGCTGCACCTTCGCGGGCCTCTTCGGAGCCGCGGATTTCGTAGCCGCTACGGATGCGCTTGCCGCAGCCGGCTTTGTCGCCGCCGGCCTTGCCTTCTTGGCCACTGCGGCTGGACTCTGTGCCGCTGCCGGTGCGGTTTTCGGCGCCGCCGCGGTCTTCTTGGTGCCTGCCGCCGACGACTTGGACGCTGCCGCGGGCTTCTTCAGCGCGGCCGCCTTCCTATTGGTGGCGGGTTTCTTTTCGGGTGTCTTGGCCATGTTGCCCCTCGCTATCGGCGCGGAAACTAGCCGAAACGGATCGCGCGGAAAAGACACCTCTTGATTGCCACGCCCCGCTACCAGCTTGAGGCAAGCCGCCCAGCCACTATATAGCTGTGAAGAAATCGAGTGGGGCTTGCCGGCGTGTTGAAGAAGTCAGAAGTCGAACCGCGCCACTATCGGGACGCGATGAGCCGCTTTGCCGGTGCCGTCCACGTGGTGAGCACGGACGGCAGCGCAGGGCGGCGAGGCACCACCGTGATTGCGGCATGCTCGGTATCCGACGAACCGCCTACGGTCCTGGTGTGCCTCAATCGGGGCAACGAGGCGAACGATCTCTACGTGAAGAATGGCGTCTTCGCGCTCAACACGCTCGCGGCCGGTCAGCAGGATCTGGCGAACGCTTTCTCGGGCCTCACCGGGCTCACGCAGGACGCGCGCTTCGCGCTGGGTAGCTGGGATACGATCGCCACGGGCGCGCCGACGCTTGCCGACGCGGCCGCCGTCTTCGACTGCGAACTGGTGGAGACCAAGGACTTCGCCACGCACAGGGTGCATTTCGGAAAGGTAAGGGGCATTCGCATCGGCGACAGCCTGCAGCCATTGCTTTATTATAACCGCGAATACCGCGCCCTTTGACCCGCCATCCGTAGCCGGAGCCTTCATGTCCGTTGCCAAACCCCGCCCGGTTCCGCAATCGATCGACGAGACATTGCAGATGCTCGCCAGAGCGGACTATGTCGCCGACCGCGCGCTGGCGACCGTGCTGTTTCTGGCGTTGCGCATGCGACGCCCGTTGTTCCTGGAGGGCGAGGCGGGGGTCGGAAAGACCGAGATCGCAAAGGTCATCTCAACTGCGCTGGGACGGCCGCTCATCCGGCTTCAGTGCTACGAGGGTCTCGACGTCTCGTCCGCGGTCTACGAGTGGAACTATGCCGCCCAGATGATCGAGATCCGGCTGGACGAAGCCGCCGGCCAGACGGACCGCGATCTGATGGAGAAGAATGTCTTCTCCGAGAAGTATCTTATCCGCCGCCCGGTGCTCGAGGCGCTGGCAGGGCTTCCGGGCGCGGCTCCGGTGTTCCTGATCGACGAGCTCGACCGCACCGACGAGGCCTTTGAGGCTTTCCTGCTTGAGATACTGTCGGATTTCCAGGTGACTGTGCCCGAACTGGGCACCATCAGGGCGGCCGAACCGCCCATCGTCATCATCACGACCAATCGCACCAGGGAAATCCACGACGCCCTGAAGCGCCGCTGCCTGTATCACTGGGTCGATTATCCGGATGCGGCGCGCGAACTGGAGATCGTCTCGCGCAAGGTGCCGCAGGCCAATGCCCGGCTTTCGCAGGAAGTGGTGCGCTTCGTGCAGAAGCTGCGCGAGATGGATCTTTTCAAGGTCCCCGGCGTCGCCGAGACGATCGATTGGGCCGGTGCGCTCACCGAACTCGACAAGATTGCGCTGGACCCCGAAACGGTGTCGGACACGATCGGGGTTTTGCTGAAGTATCAGGATGATATCGCCCGGATCGGCCAGGGCGAGGGCCGCCGCATCCTCGAGGAGGTGAAGGCCGAACTCGCTGCCGCGGAGTAGGCCGGTGGCGATACCGGGAAGCGCCGCCGCGACCGCCGACCCGCAGGGGCGAATCGCCGACAACATCGTCTATTTTGCCCGGGCCCTGCGCAGGGCCGGTATGCGGGTCGGACCCGCCTCGGTGGTCGAGGCGATCGACGCCGTGCTCGCGACCGGCATAGGCTCCCGCGAGGATTTCTACTGGACGCTCCACGCCGTGCTGGTGAAGCGCCATGAAGATCATGCGGTCTTCGACGAGGCGTTCCGGCTGTTCTGGAAGTCGCGCGAACTGATCGAGAAGATGATCGCCATGTTCTCGCCCGTCGCCGTCGACATGCGCGAGAAGGAGAAGAGCCGGGCCGCCGAGAAGCGCGTGGCCGGCGCGATGTTCGCGGGCCACGAGGAGAAGCAGCCGGTCCAGGAAATCCCGCAGATCGAGATCGACGCGCGGCTGACCTTCTCGGGCAACGAGGTGCTGCGCGGCAAGGATTTCGCGCAGATGAGCGCCGACGAGTTGGCAGATGCGCGCAGGGCGATTGCCGAAATGCGCCTGCCCTTCGACAAGGTGCCGACGCGCCGCTACCGCGCCGACCCGCGCGGGCAGCGCTTCGATGCACGGGCAATGATGCGCGGGGCGCTGAGGACCGGAGGGGACCTGATCCTGCCGAAGTTCCGTTCGGTGCGGGAGGAGCATCCCCCGCTGGTGGTGCTGGCCGACATATCCGGCTCGATGAGCCAGTACACCCGCATCTTCCTGCATTTCATGCATGCCCTTTCGGAGAACCGGCGGCGCGTTCACACCTTCGTGTTCGGGACGCGGCTGACAAACCTGACTCGCCAGATGCGCCACCGCGACGTCGATGAGGCGCTCGCCGACAGCGCGCTCGCCGTGCGCGACTGGGCCGGCGGTACGCGCATCGGCGATGCGCTTCACGAGTTCAACCGCCTGTGGTCGCGCCGAGTCCTGGGGCAGGGGGCGGTGGTGCTGCTGATCACCGACGGGCTCGAACGAGACGACGTCGAGCAGCTCTCGGAAGAGATGGAGCGGCTGAGGAAGTCCTGCCGGCGGCTGATCTGGCTCAACCCGCTGCTGCGCTTTGACGGGTTCGAGGCGCGGGCGCGCGGCGTGCGGGCAATGCTGCCGCACGTCGACGAATTCCGCCCCGTCCATACGCTCGACGCGTTGGCCGACCTGTGCGCCTCGCTCTCGTCCGGGCGACGAGGTGTCGAGGCAAAGCGAAGGCTTGGCAATAGCCGGGTCGCGTGACCATATTGATGCAGACGTCACCGGGAGATGCGCCATGCAGGAACAGGCTGCCGAAACGTTCCGCGACCCTTTGACGGTCGCGGAAGACTGGATGAACGCCGGCAAGGAACTCGCCCTCGCGACGGTGATCGAGACCTGGGGGTCGGCGCCGCGGCCCGTGGGCAGCCAGCTCGTCATCGACGCCGAGGGCAACTTCGAAGGCTCGGTCTCGGGCGGCTGCGTCGAAGGGGCTGTCATCGCGGAGGCGGCGGAAGTGATCGAGAGCGGTATCCCACGCATGCTGGAGTTCGGCGTCGCCGACGAGACGGCCTGGCGCGTTGGCCTCTCATGCGGCGGACGCATCAAGGTGTTTGTGGAGCGGCTGGGCTGACGCATGGATCCAAGGCTTCTCACCGAACTGAACGCGGAAAGGGCCGCGCGCCGCGCGGCGATCCTGGTGACCGACCTGGCCGATGGTGGCGGACGGCTGGTGCGCGAACATGATGAGGTAGCCGGGGTCCTTGGCGAGGCGCTGGCCGCCGCATTCCGTTCTGGCAAGTCCGGCACGCTCGAG
>JAEYRU010000181.1 GCA_023435335.1 Pseudomonadota bacterium | reverse complement strand
CGGCGGAGCAGTTCATCCTCACCTTGTCGGAGAACGGCTACGGCAAGCGCACCTCGTCCTATGAGTATCGCACGACGCGACGCGGCGGGAAGGGCATCGTCGCCATGGCGGTGAACGACCGCAACGGCCCACTCGTTGCCTCCTTCCCGGTTGAGGACGCCGACCAGATCATGCTGGTGACGGATGGCGGGCAGCTTATCCGCTGCCCGGTGAACGGCATTCGCATCGTCGGGCGCGGCAGCCAGGGGGTGATCGTGTTCGACACGGCCGAGGACGAGAAGGTCGTTTCGGTCGAGCGCGTCAGCGAGGAAGAAGCGGAAGCCGAGGATGGGGCGGCGAGCGCGGAGTGATTCCGCCCTTGCCGGACCACACCGTGGCGGGGTCTTTCCTACCGGTGCGATGGGGAATGTCGAACGGCGCCGGTGACGGCGCCGTTTCGGTGCCGGGAGACCCTCTTGCTCTGGCGGGAAGGCAAGCCATCCCTGTCTTGACGTCAAACCATCGAGTTTCGTGGCCGCAGCGCCAGTTTCGACGAGGTTTCCATGCGCCGCATCTGCGTGTTTCTCGGCTCGAACGCCGGCCGCCGCCCCGCCTATCGCGAGGCCGCCGCGGCGTTTGGAACGGCGCTCGCCAAAGCCGGCATCGGCCTCGTCTATGGGGGATCCTCAGTCGGGCTGATGGGCGTGCTGGCGGATGCGGCGCTGGCGGCGGGCGGTGAGGTGATCGGCATCATCCCCCAGCGCCTCGTCGACAAGGAGGTCGCGCATCTGGGGCTGCCGGATCTGCGCATCGTCTCGTCCATGCATGAGCGCAAGGCGCAGATGGCCGAATTGTCGGATGCCTTCGTCGCCCTGCCGGGTGGAGCGGGCACGCTGGAAGAGCTGTTCGAGGTGTGGACCTGGGCGCAGCTCGGCAACCACGCCAAGCCGTGCGCGGTGCTGGATGTGGAGGGCTATTATCGCCGTCTCCTCGATTTCCTCGACCACACCGTCGAGGAGGGCTTCATGCGGCGCGAGCACCGCGACATGCTCGTGAGAGCCGAAAGCCCCGGAGAATTGCTCGGCAAGCTCGCGGCCTACCGCGCCCCGACTGTCACCAAATGGATCGACGGGCACGAACGATAGGGCGCGTTGCGGCAACGGCGGCTTTGCCGCGGCGCGCGCTTACCTCGGTGCGTGCTTGCGGCCGAGCGTGCTTGCGTCCTGCCGCCGGGACCGCTAACGCTTGCCGCGCATCGAGAGAGGGCTCATGAGCGCCGCGCGCACCGCTTTCTATCACGCCTCGATCGACCCGCCGACCAATGGTCACGTGGAGGTGGCGCGGGCCGCCGCGCGGCTGGCGGACCGGCTGGTGGTCGGTGTCGGCATCCATCCCGGCAAGAGCCCAATTTTCTCCACCGACGAGCGGCTGGAGATGCTGCGCGAGGTGTTCGGTCCGATCGCGCAGGCGGAGGGCGCCAGCCTCGATTGCGTGACCTTTGACACGTTGGTTGTTGACGCCGCGCAGGCGCATGGCGCGCATCTGCTCATCCGCGGCCTGCGGGACGGTACCGATCTCGACTACGAGATGCAGATGGCCGGCATGAACGAGACGATGGCGCCCGAACTGCAGACGGTGTTCCTGCCTGCCAGCCCCTCGGTGCGCACCATTACCGCCACACTCGTGCGCCAGATTGCCTCGATGGGCGGCGACATCCGCCCATTCGTCCCGAAGGCCGTGACCGGTCCGCTCAAGGCGAAGTTCAAGGCCTGAATTCAACAAGGAGTCCCCGATGCAGCTTGCGAAGCTTGCCGCGCCGTTCGTCGTAATCTCATCCCTGCTGGCCGCGCCGGCGCTCGCCGCCGCGCCTGAAGACACAATGGTGATCACGCTCAAGGGCGGCGACGTGACGATCGCCCTGCGGCCCGACCTCGCACCGAAGCACGTCGAACGTATCAAGACGCTGGTTCGCGAAGGCGCCTACGACAACGTTGCCTTCCACCGCGTCATCGAAGGATTCATGGCGCAGACCGGCGACGTCGAGTTCGGAAACATGGAGAAGAACTACGATGCGCGCAGGGCAGGCATGGGCGGTTCGGAGCTCCCCGACCTTCCGGCGGAATTCTCCAGCGAGAGTTTCGAGCGAGGCACCCTGGGCATGGCGCGCAGCCAGAGCCCGAACTCGGCCAACTCGCAATTCTTCATCATGTTCGCGCCGGCGCCGCACCTGAACGGCGGCTACACGGTGGTCGGCCAGGTCGAGAGCGGCATGGAACATGTGGACGCGATCAAACGCGGCAACCAGGCATCGAACGGCGTAGTGAGCGACCCCGACAGGATGATCCGGGTGCGCATCGCCGCCGACCCCAACTGAGTTTCAAGGAAAGGATTCACACATGGCCGAGATCAAGGATCCGGAAAACACGCTCATCGTGGAGACGACAAAGGGACGGGTGGTCATCGAAATGCTGCCCGATCTTGCGCCGGGACATGTCGGGCGCATCAAGGAACTAGCCCGCGAAGGCGCCTATGACGGCGTGGTGTTCCACCGAGTTATCGACGGCTTCATGGCGCAGACGGGTGACGTGCAGTACGGCAATTCAACGCAGCCGTCCTTCAACCCGTCGCGCGCCGGCATGGGGGGCTCCAACAAGCCCGACTTGAAGGCAGAGTTCTCCAACATGAACCACGGCCGCGGCACCTGTTCCATGGCGCGCGCGCAGAACCCGAACTCGGCCAACTCGCAGTTCTTCATCTGCTTCGAGGACGCCGGCTTCCTCAACCGCCAGTATACGGTGTGGGGCCAGGTGATCGAAGGCATGGAGAATGTCGACAAGATCAAGCGCGGCGAGCCTGTGCAGGATCCCGACAAGATCACCTCGATGAAGGTAGCGGCCGACATCACCGCATGACCGTCGCTTCCGCGCTCTGGGCACTGCTCGGCATTCTGGCCGGCGCCTTCATCACGATCCAGGCGCCGATCAATGCCGCGCTCGGCCGCGGACTGGGTCTTCCCATAGCCGCGGCGGCCGTGTCTTTCGTTTCCGGCACGCTGATGCTGATCGTTCTCACCTGGGTGTTTGCCGGCGTGCAGGGCGTGGCGCTGAACTGGCGCGTCCCTGCGCCCTGGACCTTCGTAGCAGGCGGCCTGCTCGGCGCGGCCTTCGTCACAAGCACCATCCTGCTTGCCCCGCGGCTCGGAGTCACGGCGATGATGGCCTTCATTATCGCCGGGCAACTGACCGCCGGGATCATCCTCGACCGGATCGGGTTCATGGGCCTGCCGGTGCATGAGATCTCCGCCGGTCGGCTCGCCGGGGTGGGACTGCTGCTTGCCGGCGCCCTGCTCGTTCGCATGACGTGAGCTCGCCATGCGCGTCGACCTTTTCGACTTCGACCTGCCGGAGGAGCGCATCGCGCTGCGGCCAGCCGAGCCGCGCGACGCGTCGCGGCTCCTTGTCGTGCGGCCGGGCGAGGGGCTTGCCGATCGCCTCGTCCGCGACCTGCCCGGCCTGCTCCACCCCGGCGATGCCCTCGTTTTCAACGACACCAAAGTCATCAAGGCGCGTCTGGAGGGAACGCGCCGGCGCGGTGAAAGCACCGCGCAGGTGGGAGCCATGCTTCATATGCGCACCGGCCCCGACCGCTGGCTGGCATTCCTCCGCCCGGCCAAGCGCGTCGCGGCGGGCGAACGGATAAGCTTCGGCCATTCCGGAGAGGCCTGCTACCTTGGCGCGTTGGACGCAACGGTGGTTGAAAAGCGCGACGGGGGCGAGGCGCTGCTCGTATTCGAACTTTCCGGGCCAGTGCTGGACGAGGCTCTCGCCGCGGTCGGCCATCTCCCGTTGCCGCCCTATATCGCCTCCAAGCGCTCCGACGACGAACGCGACAGCGCCGACTACCAGACCATATACGCCCGCGAGGAAGGGGCCGTCGCGGCTCCCACCGCCGGCCTGCACTTCACGCCTGAGCTTTTCGCTGCGCTCGATGCGCGTGGCGTCGAGCGGCATTTCGTGACGCTGCATGTCGGCGCGGGTACGTTCCTGCCAGTAAAGGCCGAGGACACCGACGACCACCGCATGCATGCTGAGACGGGCAACGTAAGCGCTGAAACAGCCGCCGCGCTCAACGCGGTTCGCGCGCGGGGAGGGCGCATCGTCGCCGTCGGCACCACGTCCCTGCGGCTGCTCGAAAGCGCGGCCAGCGATGACGGACGTATTTCGGGGTGGTCGGGCGCGACCGACATCTTCATCAAGCCCGGCTACCGCTTCCGCGCCGTGGATGCGCTGATGACGAATTTCCACCTGCCGCGTTCGACGCTGTTCATGCTGGTGTCGGCCTTCTCCGGCCTCGACGTGATGCGCGCGGCCTATGCCCACGCGATCGAGAACGGCTACCGTTTCTACTCCTATGGCGACGCCAGCCTGCTTTTCCCGGGGTCCAGGTGAGCGCCGAATTCTCCTTCCGCCTGCTCGCCACCGACGGGAAGGCCCGGCGCGGCGAGATTTCCATGCCGCGCGGCGCGGTTAGGACGCCCGCCTTCATGCCGGTCGGCACGGGCGGAACGGTCAAGGCCATGTACCTCGATCAAGTGCGCGAGCTCGGCTCGGACATCATTCTCGGAAACACCTATCACCTGATGCTTCGCCCCGGCGCCGAGCGTGTCGCGCGGCTCGGCGGGCTGCATGAATTCGCCCGCTGGCCGTGGCCGATCCTGACCGATTCCGGAGGCTTCCAGGTCATGTCGCTGGCGCAGCTGCGCAAGATCACCGAGAAAGGCGTCACCTTCCGCAGCCATGTCGACGGCGCACGTTTCGAGATGAGCCCCGAACGGTCGATCGAAATCCAGGGGCTGCTCGATTCCGATATCCAGATGCAACTGGACGAGTGCACCGCGCTGCCTGCCGGGCACGCGGCGATCGAGAAGGCGATGGAGCTCTCGCTGCGCTGGGCGGAGCGTTGCAAGGCCGCGTTCGGCATCCAGCCGGGCAAGGCGATGTTCGGCATCGTGCAGGGCGGTGACGTGCCGGCCCTGCGCGAGCGCTCGGCGCTGGCGCTTAAGGAGCTCGACCTCAAGGGCTACGCGGTCGGCGGGCTGGCTGTCGGCGAGCCGCAGGAGGTGATGCTCGACATGCTTGACGTCACGTGCCCGCTGCTGCGGCAGGACAGGCCGCGCTACCTGATGGGCGTCGGCACGCCCGACGACATCCTGAAATCGGTGGCGCGGGGCATCGACATGTTCGACTGCGTGATGCCAACCCGCGCCGGGCGGCACGGACTGGCCTACACGCGGCGCGGCAAGGTCAATCTGAGGAATGCCCGCCATGCCGACGATCCGCGTCCGCTGGACGAGGAAAGCGACTGCCCCGCCGCGCGCGACTATTCGCGCGCCTACCTCCATCACCTCGTCAAGTCCGGAGAGACACTTGCGGGCATGCTGCTCACCTGGAACAACCTTGCATATTACCAGTCGCTAATGAGCGACATCCGCTCTGCGATCGAGGGAGGCCGGTTCTCCGAACGCGCGGCCGCGATCTCGGAAGGCTGGGCACGCGGGGACCTGCCGCCGCTCTAGCGGCTCGCCCGGCCTGGCCCCCGCTTCCCTCCGATGCCGGCTGCTGCTAGCTTCGCAGGAGGATTGTGGGGGCAACCATGCGAACGATCATTACCGCCATACTTGCGTGTTCACTGTTCCTGCCGTTAGCCCCGGCGTGGGCGGCGAAGGGTTACACCTATGAACGGACGGCACTTCGCGCCGGGCCGGGCGCGAAGCACAAGGTGATCGCCCAGATTCCCGAGGGTGACGAGATCGACATGCGCGACTGCAAGAACGGCTGGTGCCGCGTCAAGTGGAACGGCAAGTCGGGTTATGCTCGGTACATCAGCATCGACTACGAGGACGATTACGCCGACTGCGTCCTCTTCGACATTTGCTTCTGAGGTCAGGCACCGAGTGAATTCGCCCGTCGCAGGGTGACGCCGGTGATGCGGAAGCTTCCGTCCGGCTGCAACTCGAGGGTGTAGAGCGCGTCGTAGTCCCGCCCGTCTGGGCCGACCACCAGCACCTGCTGGACGATCGAGCCGGGTCCGGGTTCATGCGCCTTGCCGAAGGCAAAGTTGCGCGGCTTCCAGACCGGCTGATAGCCGCCTTTCACCATCGCCATGAACTGCTCGAGCGTCGGGAACAGGCGCTTGATGCTGGGCGCCGCAATGTCATAGGCATCGGCATCATTGCCTGCGAGGAATGCGCGGATCTGGCTCTCGATCGCCGACTGGGCGGCGCGGATGTCGGCCTCGCCGGCAAGAGCCGGGTTCGCCCAGAGCGCGATCGCGACGGTCAGTACCGGGACGACTCTGCGCATGGCATGCATTCCTTTCGCTCGGGTCGGACAAGGAAGCAGTGGCTCCCCATAGCACGAGTCGAGTGCGCGCGGGGATTCCGAGGCGGCACGGGCCCCCCGAGTGGGGCAGGGACGGTTGCCCAAGCGGGTCGCAGCCGCTGCCCAAGCGGCCTGCAACGGTTGCCCAGGTGCTCGTTCGTTGTGCAGAAGCGCCGACGCGCAGGCCGCCCGCCGCCTAAATGGGCGAAATCGCTTGCCTTTTCGCCGCGTCTTCCGTTCAAATGCCGGGCAGGGGAGTATTTCCTGTGGTCGCGTTCGACGAGATGCACCCGGAAGATACCGGGTTGAGACGGCCCTACGGGGCATACAACGACTGGCTCAGCGCGCAGGACCCCGCTCGACTGACCGAAAAGATGCGCGACGCCGAGCGCGTGTTCCGCAAAACCGGGATCACCTTCGCCGTTTACGGCCAGGAAGAGGCTTCCGAACGCCTCATCCCCTTCGACATCGTGCCGCGCATCATCGCCGGTGCGGAATGGCGCCGCCTGACCCAGGGCATCGAACAGCGCGTGCAGGCGCTGAACGCCTTCCTCGACGACATCTACCACAGGCAGGAGATCCTGCGAGCGGGGCGCATCCCCACGCGTCTCATAGCGGAGAACGAGGCCTTCCTGCCCGAGATGATCGGGGTGCGGCCACCTGCCGGCGTCTACACCCACATCATCGGCGTCGACATTGTGCGCACCGGGGAGAACGAGTTCTACGTGCTGGAGGACAACGCGCGCACGCCGTCGGGCGTCTCCTACATGCTGGAGAACCGCGAGACGATGATGCAGCTCTTTCCCGAGCTGTTCGAGAAGATCAACGTGCGGCCGGTCGAGAACTATCCGCAGCTCCTGCGCCAGTCGCTCTCGGCGGTGAAGCCGGCCAACGTCACCGGAATGCCGACCGTCGCGGTGCTTACGCCCGGCTCCTACAATTCCGCCTATTTCGAACACGCCTTCCTGGCCGACCAGATGGGCGTCGAACTGGTCGAGGGACAGGATCTCCGTGTCGTAGACGGCCATGTCGCCATGCGCACGACCGAGGGCTACAAGCGTATCGACGTTCTCTATCGCCGCGTCGACGACGCCTATCTTGATCCCATGACGTTCCGGCCGGAGTCCACGCTGGGCGTTCCGGGCATCATGGACGTCTACCGCGCCGGCAACATCACGATCGCCAACGCGCCTGGCACCGGCATCGCCGACGACAAGGCGATCTACTCCTACATGCCCGAGATCGTGGAGTTCTACACCGGCCGCAAGGCGATCCTCGGCAACGTGCCGACATGGCGCTGCTCGGAGCCCGACAGCCTGACATACGTGCAGGAACACCTCGCCGAACTGGTCGTGAAGGAGGTGCACGGCTCCGGCGGCTACGGCATGCTGGTCGGCCCCGCAGCCTCGAAGAAGGAGCGCCAGGAATTTTCCAGGAAGCTCGCTGCGCGCCCGTCGAATTACATAGCGCAGCCGACGCTGTCGCTCTCGACCTGCCCGATCCTCACCGAAAAGGGACTGGCGCCCCGCCATGTCGACCTGCGGCCATTCGTGCTTGTCTCCGACCGGATCCGCATCGTGCCGGGCGGGCTCACGCGGGTCGCCCTCAAGGAGGGCTCGCTCGTCGTCAATTCCTCGCAGGGAGGAGGGACGAAGGACACGTGGGTGCTGGATGACTAGGGTCGAGAGGCAGTTCCCACGCTTCGAAATGCGTGGCCTTACTTGGCGCGGCAGGCGAGCGAGCGCCGATGGCCGTCCCCTGGACGGAGCCGCCGGATGCTTCTAGGCCGCACCGCCAATGGTCTCTACTGGATGAACCGCTATATCGAGCGGGCCGAGAACATGGCGCGGCTGGTCGATGCGGGGCTGCGGCTGGCTCTCACCCGAGGCGCCAATTCCGCGGACGAGTGGCGTTCCGTCCTGGTCAGCGCCGGTGCCGAGTGGGCATTTTCCCAGAGCGGCCGCGACCTCACGGGGCCGAACGTTTTCGATTTTCTCATGCGGGACACTTCGAACCCGTCGAGCGCGATGTCCTCTATCGACACCGCGCGAAGCAACGCGCGCATGGTGCGCACCGCCCTGACCCGCGAGACATGGGAGAGCATCAACGAGGCATGGATGTCGCTGAAGCGGATGCTGGCGAAGCCGGTGGATGCGCGCGACCATCCGAGCGTGCTCGACGCGATCAAACGAGAGACGGCGCTCATCCGCGGGTCGTTCCACGGGACGATGCTGCGCAACGAGATCTTCGACTTCTCGCAGATCGGCACGTTCATCGAGCGCGCCGACAACACCGCCCGCATCCTCGACGTGAAATACTATGTGCTCCTGCCTTCAGTGTCATGGGTGGGGTCGTCGCTCGACGACTACCAGTGGGAATCGATCCTGCGGTCCGTCTCGGCGCACCGCTCCTACCGGTGGGTTTACGAGGCGGACTACCGCCCGACCAACGTCGCCGAGTTCCTGATCCTCGACCGCAGGATGCCGCGTTCTCTCGCCCACTGCTATCGCAACATCATGGAGAACCTTGATTTTCTTGCAGAAAGCTACGGCGTTCGACATCCGTGTCACGCCACCGTGGCGCGAACGAACGAGCGGCTGAGAACCGCGAGCATCGCCGAGATATTCGATGCCGGGCTGCACGAGTTCCTGGGCGGGTTCGTGCGCGACAACAATCGCCTCGGCGACGAGATCGCCACCGACTACCGCTTCTATTGAGGCGAGCGATGCGGCTGAAGATCACACACAGGACCGAATACGCATACGACCAGCCGGTGGCTTACGGACTGCAGCGTCTGCGGCTGGTGCCGCAGGAGGGTCCTGCGCAGAAAGTGGGGGACTGGTCGCTCTCGGTGGAAGGGGCCACCGAGGAGGTGCGTTTCCTTGATCATTTCGGCAACGACACCCGCCTCGTCAGCATCGGTGGCGCGCCTCATTCGGTCAGCGTCGTCGCCAAGGGCGAGGTAGACACCTTCGACACCGCCGGCATCACCGGTCCGCATCGCGGCTTCGCCCCGCTTTGGCTGTTCCTGCCGTCGACACCGCTGACCCAACCGGGCGCAAGGATCGCCGCGCTGGCTGCCGAAATCGCCCCGAAACCGGACCTGGAGAGACTCCACGCCCTGATGGCGCTGGTGCACGCGCGGGTCGAATTCGACACGAACGCCACCGGCACGGCGACGCCGGCAGAGGAAGCCTTGGCCCACGGACGCGGAGTCTGCCAGGATCACGCCCACATCTTCACTTCCGTCGCGCGGCGGCTGGGCTTTCCGGCCCGATATGTCAGCGGCTATCTCCTGCTCGAAGGGGTTTCGGAGCAGGTGGCGAGCCATGCCTGGGCCGAGGCGCATGTGGAGGGGCTCGGTTGGGTGGGGTTCGACGCGGCCAACGGGATCAGTCCCGACGAACGCTACGTGCGGCTGGCCGTCGGCCGCGACTACCGCGACGCCATGCCGATCTCCGGGATCATACTCGGAACGGCCAACGAACGGCTTGCAGTCATGATCACTGTCGAGCAGTAATCTGGAATCGCTTTTTCCCGGGTGCTTCCATGACCTATTGTGTCGGCCTCAAGCTTGATCGCGGCCTCGTATTCATGTCCGACACGCGCACTAATGCCGGCGTCGACAGCATTTCCACCTTCCGCAAGATGCATGTGTGGGAGGAACCGGGCGAACGTGTCATCGTGCTGTTGGCCGCAGGCAACCTCGCAACTACCCAGGCAGTGGTCAGCCTGCTCGACGAACGCTCGAAGGCCCCGCCCGAACGGTCGCCGTCGCTGCTCGAGACGCCGTCCATGTTCCGGACGGCGCAGCTCGTCGGGGATGCCGTCAAGGAGGTCATCGTCGGCTCGACCCCTGCCGGCCAGAGCGCCGATTCCTTCGGCGCCTCGTTCATCCTCGGCGGACAGATCCGCGGTAGCGACCCGCGGCTGTTCATGGTCTATCCGGAAGGCAACTTCATAGAGGCGTCGGACGACACGCCGTTTTTCCAGATCGGCGAAACGAAATACGGCAAGCCGATCATCGTTCGGGCCTTCGATCCAGGGATGAGTTTCGCCGAAACCGCCAAGCTGCTGATGGTTTCGTTCGATTCGACCTTGAAATCCAATCTCTCGGTAGGCCTGCCGCTCGATCTGCTGTTCTATGAGCGCGACAGCTTCAAGGTCCGCCTGCGCAAGCGCATCACGGGCGACGACCCCTACTACCGGAGCGTCTCGGAAGGCTGGTCGCAGGCGCTGAAGTCGGCATTCAAGAGCCTTCCAGACTTCTCCTACTGAACGTCGGGGCCGCGTGCCGCTCCGGACAGCGAGCAAAATATGGACGATGACGAGTTTCGCAAATGGTCGACGAGGGCGGCCGCCTGGGGCGCCGACTATCGCGCCTCGCTGCGGGAGCGTCCCGTCCGCGCCCAGACTGCGCCGGGTCAGATCGCCGCCCGCATCGCCGCGGCGCCGCCCGAGCGGGGCGAGGAAATGGAAGCCGTATTCGCCGATTTCGAGGACATCATACTGCCAGGGATGACGCACTGGCAGCATCCCCGCTTCTTCGCCTATTTCCCCGCCAATGCCGCGCCCGCCTCCGTCGTTGCCGAATACCTAGTCACCGCCATGGCCGCGCAGTGCATGCTGTGGCAAACCGCGCCCGCGGCCACCGAACTGGAGACAAAGGTGCTCGACTGGCTGCGTCAGGCGCTCGGGCTGCCCGAAGGTTTCCACGGCGTCATTCAGGACTCGGCCTCGTCGGCCACGCTTGCAGCGGTGCTAACCATGCGCGAGCGCGCGCTGGCATGGAAAGGCAACACCCGCGGGCTGGCCAGCCTTCCGCAGCTCAGGGTCTATTGTTCCGATCAGGTGCACACGTCGATCGACCGCGCCATCTGGGTATCCGGCATCGGGTCAGACAATCTCGCGCGCGTGCCGGCAGGCGGTCCGTTGCGGTCGATGGATGCCGGGGCGCTCGCGGCGATGATCCGCGACGATACCGAAAACGGCTTTGTCCCGGCGGGCATCATCGGCTCGGTCGGCGGCACGAGTGTCGGCGGCACTGACGACATTGCTGCGGTCGCCCGGGTGGCAAGGACGTACGGCCTCTATCTTCATGTCGATGCCGCCTGGGCCGGCTCTGCCATGATATGCCCCGAGTTCCGGCATCTCTGGCAAGGCGTGGAGGATGCGGATTCGATCGTTTTCAATCCGCACAAATGGTTGGGCGCGCAGTTCGACTGCTCGGCGCACTTCATCCGCAGACCGGAGGACCTGGTTCGCACGCTGGCCATCCAGCCGGAGTTCCTGAAGACCTATGGCCGGGACGGGGTGATCAACTACTCGGAATGGTCGGTCCCGCTGGGCCGCCGCTTCCGGGCGCTTAAGATCTGGTTCCTGCTGCGCACCTGCGGGCTGGAGGGGCTGCGCGGAATGATCCGCGATCATGTCGGCTGGAGCGCCGAGCTGGCCGGGAAGATCGCGGAGCGGCCGGACTTCGAGATCGTGACCGAGCCGATGCTGTCGCTTTTCACCTTCCGGCATGTACCCGAAGGGATCACCGACGTGGATAGCCACAACCTCGATCTGGTCGCGGCCATCAACGACGATGGCCGCATATACCTCACGCAGACACGCGTCGACGGCCGCGTGGCGATCCGGTTCCAGGTCGGCCAGTTCGAAACGTCGCACGCCGACGTTCTGCAGGCCTTCGACGTCATCATTGAATGCGCCGAACAGCTCCAAACGTGAAGAAGCCCGCTTTCGCGGGCTTCTTCTTGCTCACTCATCAACCGTAGGGCGAGCGGCACTGGCGGCGCGGGCCGTTGTAGGGCTGATAGGTATTGTCCGACGCCCTGTAGGACCGGTAGCGGTCGTAGCACCATTCCACATGAGCCCTGGCGGTCCGGTAGCCGGGCCTCACCCTCTCGCGATAGGCCGGGCGGTAGCGCTCCCGCACCACGAAGGCGTCGTGCGGGAACCAGTAACCCTGGTAATACCGGTAATTGGGCCGGCGTTCCCGATACCCTCGATAGCCCTGGTAGTAGGCGTAGGGACCTTCGGTGTAGAAGCCTACCCGCGGACCGCTCGGGCCGATCTCGAGCGAGAAGCCCTGCGCGATGGCCGGCGCCGCCGCGAAGGTGAGGGGTGCGGCCAGTGCGGCCGCGCAAAGCGCAATGATTGTCCTTTTCATGCCACATCTCCTTGAAGGATGCTTAGGCGTCCCTTTGCGGAAAAAACCAAACAGGCGCGGAAACGTTCCCGCGGCGGTCATAGCTGTCGTACATCCGTCGCTGCGCACGCCCCGCCTGGGACGGCGCGAGCACCGGTTTTCGGTTGACCACCCCACCTTCTGTCCCTATTTTCCGCGCACTTTCAGGGGCCCGCCGTCCCTGCGGGAGCGCGTAGCTCAGCTGGTAGAGCAACTGACTTTTAATCAGTAGGTCCAGGGTTCGAGCCCCTGCGCGCTCACCAATTTCTCGATGACCTGCCAAGACGTTGATCCGTGCGCGAAGAAGACGTGCGTGCGTCGTGACGATACGAGTTCCGTCGGGCGGAATGCCTGCCCGAATGCATTGTTTGCCGTGCGGATTGTCTAAAGATGTCGGCAAGGCAAAAGACGAAGGAAACGGCTTATGTTCGAGCGCTCGCGCGGCAGGCTGCCGGCATGACGATCAGTTCCGAAACACTCGCGGCCCTCATCTTCCTGTTCTTCGGTGCGGCCGCCATAGCCTTCGGCGCCGGTTACGGATTTGGCACACCCCGGGCGCTCGGCGCGGGCGCGATGCCGATACTGGTGGGCGGGGCGCTCTGCATCCTCGGCGTGGTCCAGCTCCTGCGCGCGTTGCGGGGCGCCGGCCTGCCCAGTGCGTTCTCGCGTTCGGACTTGCGCCCACTTCTCCTTATCCTGGCCGCGGTCCTTGCCTTTGCGACGCTTGTGATCCCGACTGGCCTCGTGCCAGCGCTGGCCGCGCTGATCGCCATCGCGTGGTTCGCTGAGAAAGGTGGACGCAATGTCGAACTCGCCGCCGCGATGGTGGTCGTGATCCTCGTGATGATCGCGATCTTCAGCTTCGGCCTGGGTCTCCCGATCCGGCTCTTTGCGTGGAGATTCTGACACATGGAATTCCTCTCCCTGCTGGCGATGGGCATGCAGGTCGCGCTCAATCCTGTGAACCTGCTCTACTGCCTGATGGGCGTCACGCTCGGCACGGCGATCGGTGTGTTGCCCGGCGTCGGACCGATCATCACCATTGCCTTGCTGCTCCCGCTCACCTTCGGACTCCCAACCGAAGCCTCGATCATCATGCTCGCCGGGATCTACTATGGCGCCGCCTACGGCGGCTCGACCACGTCGATCCTCGTCAACCTGCCGGGAGAAGCCTCTTCCGCCGTGACCTGCATCGATGGACATCAGATGGCCAAGCAGGGCCGCGCCGGATCGGCGCTCGCCGTGGCTGCGCTCGGGTCCTTTTTTGCCGGCACGGTCGGAACCTTGCTGATTGCGCTGGCTGGCCCTCCGCTCGCCGCCGTGGCCATGCGGTTCGGCGCCGCCGAATACGCGGCGCTCGTGCTGGCAGCGCTCCTGATGGTTGCCGCGATGACGCGGGGCGGGGTTATCAAGGGAATAGGCGTCGCGCTCCTGGGCATCGTCTTCGGGCTCGCAGGGTCGGACGTCCTGTCTGGCACGTTCCGCTTCACCTTCGGAATTCCCGAGCTGCGCGACGGCATCGACTTCGCGGTGCTTGCCGTCGGCCTGTTCGCTATCGCCGAGATTATCAGCAATCTCTCGGGCGGCTCGCAGAGCGCCGTCTCGACTAGCAGGATCGGCAGCCTCTGGCCCACGCGTGACGATTTCCGTCGTGCATGGCCGGCCGTCCTGCGCGGAACAGGCGTCGGCGCGCTGCTTGGCGTTCTGCCCGGCGCCGGCATGGCGATGAGTTCGTTCTCGGCCTACATGGTTGAAAAGAGCGTCTCCAGGGAGCCGGAACGGTTCGGCTCGGGCGCGATCGAGGGTGTAGCCGCGCCCGAAGCTGCCAACAATGCCGCCTCGCAGGCCGGCTTCATTCCAACTCTACTCCTTGCAATTCCCGGCAGTCCGGTGATGGCGCTGATGCTCGGAGCCTTCATGATCCACGGGGTCGCACCGGGCCCGCGCATGATGAGCGATCACGCCCCACTGTTCTGGGGGCTGGTCGCCTCCATGTGGATCGGCAATCTGTTCCTCGTCATCCTCAACCTGCCGCTGATCGGGCTCTGGGTGAAGTTGCTCAAGGTGCCGTATCACTGGCTCTATGTCTTCGTGCTCGCCTTTGCCTGCGTTGGCGTCTTCACGATGGGATCTTCGGCCTTTCAGCTGTACGCACTCGTCTTCTTCGGTGTGCTTGGTTATCTGCTGAAGGCGGCCGGGCTGAGCCCCGCACTCTTCATCCTGGGTTTCATTCTTGGCCCGATGTTCGAAGAGAATTTCCGACGCGCGCTTTCGATCTCGCGGGGCAACGCGATGGTCTTTATCGAACGGCCCATCAGCCTGACTTTTGTCGTGCTCGGTCTTCTTGTCGTTGCACTCACCGCTACCGCTTTCGTGCGGCGGGGCCGGGAGGAGGCGACGGAGGACTAGGTGCGGTGAGACCAGCCCCATGACGCCGCGGGTGCGGCGCCGC
>JAEYRU010000178.1 GCA_023435335.1 Pseudomonadota bacterium | reverse complement strand
ACGACATCGAAACCTTCTTCCGCCGCGCCTATTCCTCGGGCTTCACGCAGCGGCCGGACGTCTCGATGATGGGCTGCGTCTCGGCGCTCGAAATGGCCTGCTGGGACATCATCGGCAAGGAGGCGGGGAAACCCGTCTACAAGCTGCTCGGCGGACAGGTGCACGAGAGGCTGCGCTCCTACACCTATCTCTATCCGCGGAGCGGCAGCGTGGTACCAGCCGATGCGGACAGTCCACGCAACGTCTACAATGATCCGGAACTGGCGGCGGAATGCGCACTGGCATATGTGCGCCAGGGCTTCAACGCGGTGAAGCTCGACCCGGCCGGACCCTATACCGCTTTCGACGGCCACCAGCCGCGGCTGTACGACATCGACCTGTCGGCGCGCATGCTGAAGGCGATCCGCGAGGCGGTCGGCGCCTCCTGCGATATTCTCTTCGGCACGCATGGCCAATTCACTGCGTCCGGCGCACTGCGCATGGCGCACGCCATCGAGCCGTACGATCCGCTGTGGTTCGAGGAACCGGTGCCGCCGGACATGCCGGAAGTGATGGCCGAGGTTGCCCGGGGCACGCGCATCCCGATCGCCACGGGCGAACGGCTGACGACGAAATGGGAATTCGCGCGCGTGATCGAGCACCGGGCGGCATCCATACTGCAGCCCGACCTCGGCCGCTCGGGTGGCATCCTGGAGACGAAGAAGATTGCCGCCATGGCCGAGGCCCATCACATCCAGATCGCGCCGCACTGCTACTGCGGGCCGATCGTCGCCGCCGCCAACATCCAGTTGGCGGCCACGCTGCCCAACTTCCTCATCCTGGAATCGATCAAGACCCTCGACGGCTTCCACGCCAAGCTGCTGAAGAAGAAGATCGAGTGGCAGGACGGCTGGGTCATCCCCTCCCGTGAGCCTGGCCTGGGCGTGGAGTTGGACGAGGCGGTCTGCGAGGCCCACCCCTGGGACGGGCGGCCGTTGCATCTGGAGATGACGCAGCAGCCGCTTTTCCCCTGACGCCCAGACCTGGCGCCTAAACCCTGACGGTCAGCGCCCCCGGCAGCACCTCGAACGTGGCGGGGATGCGTCCGGGCGATTCGCCGTCTATGTCGAGCAGGGCGGCGTTGCGCGCGGCCCCTCCGAGCGGCGTCACCGTCACCTTGCGTCCCCGCAGGAAGACGCATTCGTCGATCTTCCTGTGATCGCCGGTGTACACGAGCCGCAGATCCTTCATCATCCGAATGCGCGAATCCGCCTGCACGATCACGACTTCGAACAGCCCGTCATCCATCACCGCGTCGGGCGCGATCAGCATGCCGCCGCCAAAGGAGCGGTTGTTCGCGATCGCCACGAGTGCGATGCGCGCCTCGACCGGCGGCTTGTCATCGACGGCAATGGCGACGTCCTGGAAACGGTAGCGCATGAGCTCGCGCAGCGTGAAGAGATAGAACAGCGCCTTTCCGGACATGCGGCCGCGGCGCTTTGCCTTCGCCTCGTTGATTATCCGGTCGATCGGTCCCGACACGCCGAGACTTGCGATCGACGCGAAATGGCGCATCGCCGGCCGGCCCTCGTCGTCGACGAAAGTGATGCGCCCGGCATCGATCCGCCGCGGAACGCTCTCGGCCAGCCGGGCCACGCACTCCTCGGCGAGTCTCGGAACGTCAAAGGCGCGCGCGAAGTCGGAGCCCGTCCCGACCGGCGCGATGGCGAGCGCCGGGGCGCTGCCGCTTTCGGTAGCGTGGCGCAGGATGCCGTCGGCGACCTCGCTGACCGTGCCGTCGCCGCCCGCCGCCATCACGATGTCGACGCCCTGGCGCCCAAGTTCATGCGCCATCGAGGAAGCGTCGCCCGGCCCGGTCGTCTTGCGGAACTCGAAGTCGCTGAAGCGTTTGCGCAGCGCCGCCGCGAAAAACGGCCACTCGTGCAGCATCCGTCCGCCGCCCGCAGCCGGATTCATCACCGCCCCGATACGCATCACGTGCGCCTCCCCTCGCGCGCTCAGTCTTCATGTTAGCCGGCTGCGCCGCAAGGGCGAAAAATCACGTGGGCAACAAATCGCTTCCGGATGCATCCGGCCGGGCGATCGGTTATCTTCCGCCGTCGGTGGCGAGAGGGGATATCGATGTCACTCATCCAGAAGCTCGCGGTCGCCTACGCGATCATGTTCTTCCTCGTCGTCGGGATCGGTTACGTGCCGGCATTCAACGACAGCAACGGCTATCTGTTCGGCCTTTTCTCGCTGCAGTGGTACGATGACCTGTTGCATGCATTCTCGGGCGTCTGGGCGATTGTCGCGGCGTTCTGGTCGCATGCCGCGGCCGTCTTCTATTTCCGGCTCTTCGGCTCGATCTATCTCTTCGACGGCGTGCTCGGGCTGGTGACGGGCTCCGGCTGCCTCGACGGCGGCATCTTCATCGACGGCTTCCGATCCTTCAACGATGTCGAACTGCCGACGCGCTTCTTCGCCAATGCCCCCCACCTGGCGATCGGCGGCATCGCGGTGCTGATCGGCTTCTGGCTGGCGCGAAGCCCCTCACGTCCGGCAATGGCCTGACGCGCGGGACCTCGCTCATGTGGAGATGGCTGCGCCGTACGCTGGTCGCGCTGCTGGCGCTCGTGCTGTTCGTCGTGCTGATCCCGCTCGCGGGTCTCGCATACGGCTTCCTGACCACCGATGATGTCGAGCTGGAACGGGCGCAGCCCGCGGCGGCCCAGGCCCAGGCGGGAGAGGGGATCGAGGGATACAATCGCCCGGAGGAATCGACCTTCCTGACCTACCCGGAATGGGCGATCGTATATGCGGCGCGCGAATATGCCGAGTTCGTCGGCCGCGAATTCCCCTCGCGTTTCCCCTATTGGTCCTATGCCGGCCGTTTCTGGCAGGACTACGCGATGATGATCCGCGCCTCCAGCGCCTACCCCTTCAATCTCGACAATCACATGATGCTGGTGGTCATCGGGACCAGCCACACGGTCGAGCTCGCGATCCAGTCGCTCTACGAAAACACGTTGGGCCGGCTGTCGGAGGCGGCGGCATTCTGGGAGGAGGTGCCGGAAGACCGTTATCAGGCCGAGGCAGCGGCCGAATACGCCGCCTTCCTAGACCAGGTGCCCTGGTACCGCTTTCCATATGCCGAGAAGCGGGCCGGACTCTGGGCGACACCGGCTGCCGGCGGCTCTGCCGTAGTCCGTTCATGGGAGCGCAAGCTCGGTTTCGGCGCGGCCTATTCCATCAAGCAGGGCTATGCGGCGCTCATCGCGTCTGGACTGTCGGCGGCGGCCGACCCGGCCCTTCTCGACATCCACGTCTGGGCGGCCGGCCCCGTGGCCGACGCCATCTCCGGGGAAGGCGACACGCGGTTGGAGCGCGATCTGGGATCCGAAGGCGCGATCTTCGTGACTCAGCGCTATCAGGTCTTCACCGAGATGATCCCGCGGCTGATCGATCGCGGGCTGCGCTTCGTCGAGATCGGGGGCAACCGGCTGATCTTCGCGACGTTCCTCGCGGAGGCCGAGACCGCCCTTCCCGATGTAGGTCAGGTGCTGTTCGCCTACCCGCTTCCTGCGATGCCGGAGACGCGGCGCATCGGAATTGCGCTTCCGGTTGGCGGCCTGCACGACGCGTTGCCGGCACTCGACGCCGCGGGAGCCCGCCTCGAGCACGTCTACGACTACTAGGAGGCTCCCATCGCTCGTCTGATCCGCTTTCTCGCGTGGCTTCTGTTCGCAGCCATATTGATCGCGGTCCTTGCCCTGATCGCTCTGCGCGGGATGGCCTTGCTGCGCGAAACCGCCGATCCCGGTCAGGCCGCGGGCGAAGCCGCGCGTTTCGTCCAGGTGGACGGACTTGCCGTTCATTACAGACAGTGGGGCCCGGATGACGGTCCGCCTCTGGTCCTGATCCACGGCACGCTCGCCTGGGCGGAGACATGGCGCGATATTGCCGCACCGCTCGGCGAGGCGGGCTACAGGGTATTGGCGCCGGACCTGCCGCCCTTCGGCTACTCCCAGCGCCCCGCCGACGGAGACTATTCGCGCGCTGCGCAGGCCCGGATCATCCTTGGTTTCGCCGACGCTCTCGGTCTCGACCGCTTCGCGTTAGCCGGCCATTCGTTCGGCGGCGGAGCCACGATGGAGGCCGCCATGGCGGCGCCCGACAGGATCAGCGGGCTGGTCCTGCTGGACGTTGCGCTGGGACTGGATTCGACGAACGGCGGCCTGCTGCCACGCCTTCTCGCCCCGGCGCCGCTGCGCAACTCACTTGCTGCCGCGACCTTCGCCAATCCCTGGCTCACCGGCATGGGCCTGCGCGATTTCATCGCCGACGACGCGTTGGCGACGCCGGAGCGCGTCGCGCTCTACCAGCGGCCGCTGTCGGTCACCGGCACCACCCCCGCCATAGGCGACTGGCTGCTCACGGGGCTGTTCGGCGACCATGCGGGCGCCCGTTCCCGCGACAAGGCGAACTATCGTGCGCTCCCCATGCCCGTACTGGTTCTCTGGGGCCGGGAGGATACCGTGACACCGCTGGCCCAGGGCGAGGAGATCGCCGCCCTGCTTGCCCATTCCAGGCTCGTCGTCCTCGACGGCGTCAATCATATCCCGCATCTCGAGCAGCCGCAGAGGGTGGCGCTGGAGATGCTGGGCTTCCTGACGCGGGAGAACAGGCCGTAGCCGGCTTCACCCGCCGATCGTTTCGCGCACCGTCGCTTCGAACAGGTCGCGCCCTCCCGGCCGCCAGCCGAGAGCCCTCAGTTTTCGGGTCGACATCACATTCAGCAGACTTGCATCGGCATGCGCCGGCAATGCTCCACTGGCACCGGTGGTGGCCTGAAGGATCGCAAGTACGTCGGCATTGTCCACGACGATATCGGAAACGTTGAACACCTCGTGCGCGGCCTGCAGCGGCGCCGTGAGCGCGATCACCACGGCCCAGGCCACGTCATCGCCGTGCACCTCCGTGCCTGCCCGCGGGGGGACCGGACGCCCGGACAGGTAGTCGTCGATGATCGGCCGCCACTTGTGCGCCGCACCGGCAGGTCCGTAGACCCCGGTTACCCTCAGGCTCACGGCCTCGAAGGTCCGCTCCGCCAGCGCTGCCAATCCCTGTTCGCAGGCGAGCTTCACCTGGCCGTAAAGCGAATTGGGATGCGGCGGCGTTTCCTCGGTCAGCTCGGCACCGACAGGCTGGTCGCCATACACCGCGCGGCTGGACAGGAAGACCGCCCGTTTCACGCCCGCCGCCTTGGCCGCCCGGAAGCGGGCAAGCGAGCCTTCGAGGTTCCTGCGGCGGAAGCCCTCGGGATCGTTCCCCTCGCCGCCGCGATAGCGGCCCGGCACGTGGTCGAAGGCGCAATGAACGAAACAGTCCGCCCCTATGAAGACAGCCGCCATGTCTGCTTCCGGATCGAGACTATCCGCGGCGAAGCGCACGGGCGCCGAGAAGAAACCAGCAGGCGGTGTGTTACGTCCGGTGACGCTAACCTCATGCCCTTCCGCCAGCAGCCGCTCGACGATGAAGCGGCCGACAAACCCGGTGCCGCCGGAAACCACGCTGCGCGGCGGTCTCATCTCTTCGCAGGACCTTGCGGGTTGGGAAGCGACGCGATGTCCGGAATGTCCTCGCCTGATGCATAGGCGCGCCACAGGTCGACCAGCGGCTTCAGCCGGTCGGCTTTGGCGTGGTCCATCTCCCATGGCTTCTCATACTGGTAATGCAGCACCGAGATCGCCTTCCAGTCCCATAGTTCCGGCAGGTTGAACCACACATATTGCAGCATGTTGAAGAAGACGGGCAGGCCGTGCCATTCGGGAAAAAAGGCCTGCAGGAATGTCTGGTCGGTGCGGGGCCAGACGGCCTCCGGAGCATCGAGCCGCGCCAGCATGGCCTCGAAAGTGTCCCGCGACGGCTTCGCCACGAACACGCCGGAATTCAGCCGGTGGAAGTCGGAAACGGATTCGTACACGTTGGGGGCAGCCGAGAATTCCGGGTAGTCGAACAGCCGGTCGATGTTCTTCAGCACGATCGCGTCGGCGTCGATGAATACCACCTTGTCGTAAGCCTCCATCTCCCACAGCCGCAGCTTCACGAAATTGTCGAGCGGCGTGTGGAAAGCGGGCTTGGTGCCTTTGGTGAAGGGATGGTCGGCGTGGATTCTTGCCCGGGTGTGGCGCTCGTTGAAGGCCTCCGAGGTCGGCAGTAGATCAGCCCTCGCAACGCGCGCGCCGAGCGCCTCCATTGGCGCCAGCGCGGCCGCTTCAACTCCGCCAGTGTGCATCACTACGATATCGGCTCGCGTATCCGTCAGCCGTAGCGAACGCACGAGCGCCGCCGCGCCGAGGGCATAATCGGCGTTCGTTACGAGCGTGACATAGGCGTGGCGAGCCATGTGGGCAGGAAAGACGCGTTCGAGCCGGCCGTCTAGCCCACGCTCCGCAGCCGCTTGCCTTCCGGATCGCGCTCCAGGGTCGGTGCGATGTCCTTCGTCCAGGCCGACAGCGCCGGGATACGGCTGCGGTCGACCCGGTAGGCGAACTTCTTCGCCACGTCCACCACCTCCGAAAGAAGCCCGTCGGCCAGCGTGGTCGGTTTCAACCCGAGTTCGAGGAACTGCTCGTTGCGGACAACAAGGTCGTTTTCCGGTGCCTCCTTGCGGGGATTAGGCAGATACGCTACGCGCCCACCGGCGATGTTCGCGACCAGTTCCGCCAGGTCGCGAACCCGATGCGTCTCCGTCATCTGGTTGAATATCTTGACCCGCTCGCCGTTCTTCGGGGCGTTGTTCAGCGCCAGCTCGATGCAGCGCACCGAATCCTGGATGTGGATGAAGGCGCGGGTCTGCCCGCCGGTGCCGTGAACCGTCAGCGGATATCCGATCGCGGCCTGAATGAGGAAACGGTTGAGCACAGTTCCATAATCGCCGTCGTAGTCGAAGCGGTTGACGAGTTGCTGGTGCATGCGCGTCTGGTCGGTGTGAGTGCCCCACACGATCCCCTGGTGCAGGTCGGTGATCCGCACACCGTCATTCTTCGCGTAGAACTGGAAAAGCAGCTGATCGAGGCACTTGGTCATGTGGTAGACCGAGCCGGGATTGGCCGGGTAGAGGATTTCCTGGCTGACCGTCTCGCCTGCCAGCGTCTCGACCCCGACCGGCAGGTAACCTTCCGGGATTGCCGCGCCGACGCTTGAATAACCATAGACGCCCATCGTGCCCAGATGCACCAGATGCGCATCGATCCCGGTTTCGACAATGGCGTTCAGCACGTTGTGCGTAGCATTGACGTTGTTGTTCACCGTGTAGTTCTTGTGCCGGTCGCTCTTCATCGAATAGGGCGCCGCGCGCTGTTCCGCGAAATGCACGATCGCGTCCGGCCGGTGCTCAGCCAGCCACGCCTTCCACAATTCGTAATCGCGCGCGAGGTCGATGAGGTGAAACCTGATTCGCCGCCCGGTTTCCTGATGCCAGACGCGGGTACGCTCCTGCATCGAATCCATTGGGGTCAGCGATTGCACGCGGAGTTCCGTGTCGATCCAGCGACGGGAGAGGTTGTCAATGATATGGATTTCGTGACCGAGACTGGAAAGATGGAGGGAGGTCGGCCAGCCGACGAAGCCGTCGCCGCCGAGGATCGCAATCTTCATCGAAGCAAATCCTTTTGCCGCAATTGCCGCGCCCTCCTTAGCCGCCCAATGTGACAGCGATGATTCAGGACGCGGCTAGACGATACGAAACGCGGCCAGGGCTAAAAGGTTTCGCCGCGGCCTTCAGGCCGGCGCGCGTTCGCGCTCCACCAGCGCCGAAACGCCGCGCCAGAAGGTGGACGTGAACAGTCCTTGCGGGTCCACTTCTCTCTTCTTCGCAATGAAGGCGGGCAGTTCCGGATAGCTCGCAAGCAGTTGCCTTCCCGTGTAGTGAAGCTGGTATGGCAGGAAGAACCGCCCTCCATGAGCCAGCGTGAGGTCGATCAGGTCCCGGGTGAGCCCGCGCATCGCGGCGTTGCCGGCGGCATCGGTCCGCTGATTGATATAGAGCACCAGAGAGAAGGCCGGCCCGGTCGCGTAGGGCAGCGCGATGTCCTCTCCGTCCACCACCCGGATCGACGCGTTGAGCAGGTTCGCGCGGTGACCTGAAAGCAGGTCGCGCGCCCCGGCGATGAAGCTCGGATACGCATCCCGCGGGAAGAAGTATTCGTGCAGGATGTCGGTCTCGCCCGGCAGGTCGTTGAAAAGGTAGGGGACCGAATCGTGCATCGGATCGTTGCGCGATACGAGGCATGCCTCGCCTTCGCCCATGGCCGCGGTCCGCGGTACGGTGCAGCTCTCGAACTCCGGCTCCAGCGTCTTTTCGACATACCACTTCAGGTCGCGGAACCAACTGCCCTGCTTGGAGAGGTTGAGGATGAGCCGCTTTAGACCCACCATACCGGGCGCCCCGAGCGGTCCGAGGTCTTCCGGCGCTGTGCCTGCCGCCTCGTCGTAGCGGTAGACGACCATTTCCTGCAACAGCGTGCCGGGCGCCGTCGACAGATGCCCGTAGAAGAGGCCGAGGCCGCGATCCGCTGCGATCCTCTCGGCAAAATAGCGCGGGAAATCGTCTGATGCGATGATCTCCCGAGAGGTCCGGTAGACCGCATTGTCGACGATGTCGAGTTCGGCGGAGAGGATCACTCCGAACATGCCGTAGCCGCCAATGGCATGGCGGAACAGGTCGGCATTCTCGGTCCGCGAACAGGTCACCACGCTGCCGTCGGCCAGCATGAGTTCGAGCGAGCGTACGGAGCCTGCGAGCGAGCCGGCCTGATGGTCCATGCCGTGCGCGTTGACCGAGATCGAGCCACCCACCGAGAAAATGTCGGTCGACTGCATCGCCTTCACCGCAAAGCGCGGATGCAGCACGTTCTGGATGTCGTGCCACGTCGCGCCGGGCTCCACCCGCACCGTACGGGATGTTGCATCGAGTTCGATGCGGTTGCATTTGCGCATGTCCAGGATCAGGGCGTGATCGTCGAACGCGTGCCCGCCCATGGAGTGACGCACCGCCGACATCGCGACCCTCAGCCCGTTGGCACGGGCAAAGGCCAGCGCGGCCGCCACATGATCGCGGTTCGCCACCTCCACGACGCCGTAGACCGGCGTCTGCGACAGTGCACTTGCATCGTTGAGGCTTCCGCCCCTCATCGACCATGGCAAGGCCGGGTCATGCGGCGGCAAGGTCTGCTGCGGCTGCCGGGCAAGAGGAATTCCATCGAGGTCGCCTATCCGGCCAAGGTTTTTTTGGCCGGACGGGGCGCGCGCCATTCGGGCAAGCGATGCGCCGCCCCAGGCCACCGCGCCCGCAACGACAGCTCCTCCCAGCATCATCCTGCGTGTGAGCTTCATCTCCGCGGCCACATCCCCGTTCGACCGGGCCTTGATCGCAGGATTCGGTTTGTTCGCCAAGACAGGCAGCCCACGTTGATGGATTCTTAACCGTGCCGCAGACGGAGCCGGGCGAATGTTTCAAGTCACCGATAAAGTTGAACTCCCCGCATGCTAGGCGAACAGGCAGTTCTGCAATATAATGACTATGTCGCATTGCGCGCATTCTTTGACCAATCCGGCGTAGTTCGGGTGTGTACAGTTGGGAGGCCAGCATGACGGGAAGGGCGAAAGTACCGCACTCCGGTGCGATCAGCGCTTCCGGAGGCGCTTATTCCTCGGATGACATGGCGCAGATGCAAGGCGCCATCGATGCCGTGTGCGGCGAGCTCGGCATTGCCATGGGTCCCGAGCGCGATGCGGTGGCGCGACGCGTAATGGCTGCCTACCAGACAGGCCGGCGGCAACCGCTGAACCTGGTCGATGCGGGGCTCGGCTGCTCCTAGCTAACGAGGTCACGGTCAGGCACTGAGGCCGCCGGACCTGAAGGCGGCCTTCGATTGAATGCATCTCCATTTATTACCCGGCCTTAGCGGCTAATGCCCGCGGGCAGGCCGGCGAGCGCGAGCGCCGCATTGTAGTACGCCGGGTCGCCGGTGACTTCACGCCCGAGCCAGGCGGGCCGATTGAATGTGGCATCTGGCCCGGCGAGTTCGATCTCCGCGACGACGAGGCCGGAAAGCGCGCCTTCGAACACGTCGATCTCCCATCGCGCGCCTGCGTTCTCAACGATATGGCGCGTCTTCGCGATCACCTCGCCCTGCCGCAGTTCAATCAGTTCCAGCGCGTCGCTCACCGGGATCGCGTATTCGTATTCCGAGCGCACGGCGCCCGCGCCCGAACTCTTGATCGCCAGGAAGGCTTCCCTGCCGTCGATGACGCGCACACGCGCCGAAAGCCGTTCGGTCCGCGCCAGATAGGCCTGCCGCAGCGCCAGCGACACGCTCGCGTCGCGGCGCCAGCTCTCGCCGATGACAAGAAACTTCCGTTCGATTTCCAACGCCATTCGGTCAGCCCGAGGAGTGGCGCGTGGGCTCGTCGCTGCGCCAGTGTTTCCAGTATGCCCGCCACCGTTCCGCAAGCGACGCCGGTTTCTCCGCCAGGAGTCTCGCGCCCAGCGCCAGGCACTCGACGGCCACCTCCGCCTCGCGGTGCTGCGCACGTTCCGCGAGAAACGCGATCGCCTCTCCGTCGCCGTTCGCCGGCTGCGGCAACGCCTCCCGGAAGACGCAGAGATCGTGGTGGAACCCGAGCAGTTCGCCAAGCTCCTCGGCGATCCTCACATGGGTGTCCATCATGTCCGGCCATATCGGCGCCAGCAGCCGCGCATGATACCAGTGGTCCTTGGCGCGTTTGCGCCATTCATGGAAGTTCTCCGGGCTGCGATCCCTGCGGGCCCCGCGCATAGCCTTGCGGGCGCGGGCGTAGCTGACCTCCAGGCCGCCTGTCAGCGCGTCGAACCCGTCCTCTTCCAGCCGCCAGCGCCGGCTCCGCTTGCGGGCCGCGGCCATGGCGTCGCGAAACTCGGCAAGCGCGGCGGCAGCCCGAGACCCGCGCGCCAGTTCCACGCGGCGCACCTCGAGCTTTCTGCGGAAGGCAGCGACCGCAGCGGGCACGGGAGCGGGCCCTTCCACCAGTGCGTCTAACGTCATGACGAGGACTTCCGCGTCACGCGCCGATGAGAGCCCGGCGGCAGCGTCACGAATGGCGGCGTTTTCCCTCGCATAGCCGCCGAAGCCCGGCCGCACGAGGCGGTACAGCCCGCGCAGCTTCTTGCAGCCCTTGCGCAACTGGTGGATGGTCTCATCGTTGTCCGGCCCGGCCGGGGCGACGTTGAGCTTGTCGACCTGCCGTATCGCCTTGTCGAGGATCTCGGTCGCAATGCGGCGGAAACCCTCCTCCACCGAGGCGTCGTCCCTGGCGAAACCGTACGCCATGCCGTGCTTCCTGCCCTCACACCCCACCTGCGGCCACCGCCGCCCTGTCCGGAACAGATATCGAAAGCGACAGCAGTGCAAGCCCGCGGGACCATCGTGGTTTCGACATCGGAGGTCGCCGGTGGTATATTTGACCAGTTCCGGGGGTGAGGGTCTGCGTGACGCTCTCTCCCGCGTGCGCGGCCCGAACCCTCCGGATCAGAGGAGGAACGCTTATGGCCGACTTTCATGTCTACGGAACCGCCGACGGTACTCTGGAATATCCGGACGTCCGGCGCATCACCGTTTCCGATCTTTCCGACGCCCTGCGCACCGGGGTCGAGGATTTCATGGAGAAGCCGACCCATCTGATCTTCATCGGCTTCATCTACCCTTTGGTCGGCGTCGTGCTCGCGACCTGGACTTCGGGCGCCAACGCCCTGCCGCTGCTCTATCCGCTTGCTTCTGGATTCGCGCTGATTGGACCGGTCGCCGCGATTGGCCTGTACGAGATCAGCCGGCGGCGCGAACAGGGGCTTGAAGTCAGCTGGCGCGATGCGTTTGAGGTTCGGCATTCGCCCGCCTTGCCTTCGATCCTCGCCGTAGGGACCCTTCTGGTGGCGATATTCATCGCATGGCTGCTGGTCGCGCAGGGCCTCTACACGGCTCTGATGGGGCCGGTGCCGCCAGCATCCATCACAGCATTTGCGGATCAGGTTTTCACCACGAGAGAGGGCTGGATGCTGATCCTCCTCGGCAATGCCATCGGCCTGCTGTTCGCGGTCGTGGCGCTGTGCACGAGCGTCGTGGCGCTCCCGCTGCTGCTCGACAAGGACGCCGGCGCATGGGTGGCCGTGCAGACCTCCTGGCGTGCCGCCATGGCCAATCCGCTGGAGATCGCGACCTGGGGCCTTATCGTGGCGGCGCTGCTCTTCGTCGGCAGCATCCCGATCTTTGCCGGCCTCGCCGTGGTGATGCCTATCCTGGGCCACTCCACCTGGCACCTCTATCGGCGTCTGGTCGATCCGTCGCCGCGCAGGAGCGAGCGCGCCGTGGGCTGAAGCCGCAATTCGACCGGCGCGCCCGCCATCAAGGCATCGGCTGACTGTCCGAGCGCTTGCGGCCCGGCGGTCGCGCCGGCACGCGTACCGCGCCCTAATGCGGCGAACCAGACGAACATGCTGGCGGGTTCGCGCACCGGCAGCCGCGGAAAGTTGTTCGCGGCTTTTTCGGTGAGGAAGGTGAACAGGACTTCCGCTCCTGCCTCCTCCAGACGCGGACGCATCCCGGCGTCGAACAGTCCTGCGAACTCCGTCTCTGCCCCTTCGACCAGCGGAACGATCGTCGCCGTCAGCAGCCCGGCCGGCGTCCGGACAGCTGCGGACATCGCGCGCTCCGACGGATCGAACTCCAGCTTTCCGTGGGTCGGCTTGAGCAGGAGTACATCGTCGAAATCGATCATGGTCGCATTTGCGGCTTCGCGGTGCGCTGCCCAGACCGGCCCGCCATAGAAGGACGCCAGCGCATCGGGCCGCGCCGCCATGTCCGGGAAGCCGCGGAGCCAGACAAAACGGTCCGGCCGGTCGAGGTCGCGGAACTGGCCCATCACCGACATGCCGCAGGCTTCCTGGCTTTCGACGAATTCCCGGTCGAACAGATCGATCAGCGTCTCGCGGGCGCCAGGGTGCAACGTGTACTGCCGCAACTCGACGACGCTGATCTCTGCCTTGGACATGTGCTGCTCCCGCTACCAAGCCGCTCGCCTAGCTGATCCTGCGGGCAGCGTGGTGTCAGGATGGGCGCTTCAAACCACCGGCATGTAGATTTCCGTGACCAGATCGGCCTCAGGCGTGGTGTCCGGATCGTTCACATAGACCTCCCAGGCCAGAGGTGGCATCGCGTAGCCGGCCTTGCTCATATAGTTCTCCATCGCGCCGTAGGTGTCCCGCAGCTTCGCATAGGGGCCCCGATGCACCGCCTTTATTGCCTTGCCGAACGGCGTATGACCGGCCTGGACCTCGCCCTGCGCCTTGGCAATTTCCGCGCCAGCAACGGGAAAACCGATATCGACTTTCATCTTGCCGCCGTCCCAGTCGCGATAGACCGCGATCGGCGGCCCGGCTGGCGTGACGCCGGCCTGGCCAATGAATGCACCGATGGCGCCGAACGCCTCGCCGGTCACACCAGCGATTTCCTGCGGGTCCATACTCGTCGAGCGAGTGACGTACAGCATGGGCTGCGATCTCGTATCGACAGTCTCGAACTTCATCGTTCTGCTCCCAGGTCGAATGGCGCAGAAACCTTGCGGCACAACCGGTCCGGCAGCCTTGATCCTGCTCAATCCGGCATCTTCTGGACCATTGCGCGGTTCGCCCGCCCGGTGCAAATTGCGCGCATGAAGATATTCGCCCCACTTGCCCTGATCCTTGCGACAGCCTCTCCCGCATCCGCCGAGTGGCTGCTGGACGAGGGCGTCGCCATAGTAGAACCGGCCGAGACCAACAGCACGATCGAGGTGATGGCGGTGCTGTGCGGCGACCCCTTTTTCGTCGAGATCTATTCGCGCGGGGGCCCGGTCATGCCGGATTCAGGCGACGTTCCCGCCGAGTACTTCTACCTGCCCGGCAAGGTGCGCGCGGTGATCGACGGCAGGACCTTCCCGCTTGCAGCGGCCGGTTCCGGTGCTGCCGTGGTGCTTTTCGCCGAAGGCGCGAAGGCCAACAGCTACCTGGCGCCAGTGCGGCTCGAGTTCATCGAGGCCGTGAAATCAGGGATCGCAATGACGCTGGGCTTCGACATCACGCCGGACAACGCGGCTGACGGCTCACCTTTCGAAACCTTCGCGATCTTCCCTCTCGAAGGCGCGCGTGCTGTTTTGGACGAGGCTTTGGCAGAATGCCAGTAATACTGGCGCTTGATCAGGGAGTCCGCTCCAGCATCGCCTTCATGTTCTGCCCTTCCTCGCGCATGTGCCTCTCCACAGCCGCGAAGCCGCGCCGGTTGAGCCAATAGCCGATCGGACCGATCCGGACGTGCAGGCTTTGGGTCAAACGGCATCCCGTGGCAGTGAGTTGGATGGCGAACACGACGCGCTTGAGGAAGAAGCGGATGAGGCGGGATTCCGGCGCAAATTCGAGATGTCTTTGCGGCTCCACCCGCGTGAAACGCATCGTGCGCTTCAGCACCTGGCCGTTTATCCGCTCCTCGATGTAGAAGGCGCTGTCCTCCTGCACATGCCGGCCCGCGTCGATCCAGCGAAAGACGACGTGGTCGGGGTGCCAGGCTCGGTAGTTCTCCTCCATCGCCTCGAAGAAGGCTTGCACACGCTCCGGCGCCGCGGCGATGTCGGTCGACTGCGAGACGATCATGGCTTGCCCCAGTGCGGCCCGTTTTCCCCACCGGCAGCTACAGTCTGCCTCTTCTGACAGCCTCCTGTCAGCAGGCGTTTTCGCGGGGGACCTTTTTGCCGCGCCAGCCTTTCATTCGCCGCAGACTCCGACCATATTTGCCCCATGGCCAGATCCCCCGAGAAGAAGCCCGCGCAGGCGGACGATGTCGAGCGCCGTTCCGCAATGCCGGCTGCCAGCACGCGCCCGCGCAAGACCATGATCACCGATTTCCTCGACGCCTCAGAGCCGCTGAAGCCCGGCGGTTTCGAAGAGGCCCCGCAAACGCCGTTCGAGGGCGCGCCGCTCAGCGGCCCGGTGTCCGGCTGGGCCGAGCAGATCGAGCGCGAGGCAGAGCGGGAGGGGCGTGCGGCCGCGGGCGACGACACGACGAAACCCCGCAAGAAGATCCCGGAGCGCTCCTCCGCCCCGACCAAGTCGGCGCGCGGTACATCGATGGGCGGTGCCGCCTCGCCGCGCGAGCGCGCCGCCGCCGGCCTGAACCCGGTTGCTGGTCTCGACATAGCGCTGGAAGATGCCGAGACGCTTTCCTCTTCGGGCGTGACCGCCACGGTTGCCGCCCTGTCCAGGCTGATCGAAGGTGGCGATCCCAACCTCAGGCAGGAGGCCTGGGTCCCGCACCGGCCGGAGCGACCCGACAAGTCCGAGGGCGGAATCGAGTTGCGCATGGAGACGCAGTTCAAGCCGTCCGGCGACCAGCCGACCGCGATCGCCGACCTCGTAGAGGGCGTGAACCGGCACGACCGCACGCAGGTCCTGCTCGGCGTCACCGGCTCCGGCAAGACCTTTACCATGGCCAAGGTGATCGAGGCGACGCAGCGCCCCGCGCTGATCCTGGCGCCGAACAAGACCCTGGCGGCCCAGCTCTACGGCGAGTTCAAGAGCTTCTTCCCCAACAACGCGGTCGAGTATTTCGTCTCCTACTACGACTACTACCAGCCGGAGGCCTACGTCCCGCGCACCGACACCTACATCGAGAAGGAATCCTCCATCAACGAGCAGATCGACCGCATGCGCCACTCGGCAACGCGATCGCTGCTCGAGCGCGACGACGTGATCATCGTCGCCTCGGTGTCCTGCATCTACGGTATCGGCTCGGTCGAGACCTACACGGCGATGACCTTCCAGATGCAGATCGGCGACCGGCTCGACCAGCGCGCCCTGCTCGCCGACCTTGTCGCCCAGCAGTACAAGCGCCAGGACATCAACTTCGTGCGCGGCTCGTTCCGCGTGCGCGGCGACACCATCGAGATCTTCCCGGCCCACTTGGAAGACCGCGCCTGGCGCATCTCCTTATTCGGCGACGAGATCGAGACGATCACCGAATTCGACCCGCTGACCGGGCAGAAGACCGCCGACCTCAGGTCGGTGAAGATCTACGCCAACTCTCACTATGTCACGCCGAAGCCGACGCTGGCGCAGGCGGTGAAGTCGATCAAGGAGGAGTTGCGGCTCCGCCTCGCGGAGCTGGAGCGCGCCGGGCGCCTGCTCGAGGCGCAGCGGCTCGAGCAGCGCACCCGCTTCGACATCGAGATGCTGGAGGCCACCGGTTCCTGCGCCGGCATCGAGAACTACTCGCGCTACCTGACCGGACGTCGGCCGGGCGACCCGCCCCCGACCCTCTTCGAATATATCCCCGACAACGCGCTGGTTTTCATCGACGAGAGCCACGTGACGGTTCCGCAGATCGGCGGAATGTATCGCGGCGACTTCCGCCGCAAGGCGACGCTCGCCGAATACGGCTTCCGCCTGCCGTCATGCATGGACAATCGGCCGCTGCGTTTCGAGGAGTGGGATGCGATGCGCCCCCTTACTGTCGCCGTCTCGGCCACCCCCTCGAAGTGGGAGATGGAGGAGGCCGGCGGCGTTTTCGCCGAGCAGGTCATCCGCCCGACCGGCCTCATCGACCCGCCGGTCGAGGTGCGCCCCGCCCGCAGCCAGGTCGACGACGTGCTCGGCGAGATCCGCGAAACGACGGCCAAGGGTTACCGCACGCTGGTCACCGTGCTCACCAAGCGCATGGCCGAGGATCTCACGGAATACCTTCACGAGCAGGGCGTACGCGTGCGCTACATGCACTCCGACATCGACACGCTGGAGCGCATCGAGATCCTGCGCGACCTGCGCCTCGGCACCTTCGACGTTCTCGTAGGCATCAACCTCCTGCGCGAAGGCCTCGACATTCCGGAATGCGGCTTCGTCGCCATCCTCGACGCCGACAAAGAAGGCTTCCTGCGCTCGGAGACCTCGCTCATCCAGACCATCGGACGCGCCGCGCGCAACGTCGACGGCAAGGTCATCCTCTATGCCGACCAGATCACCGGCTCGATGGAGCGGGCGATGGCGGAGACCAATCGCCGCCGCGAGAAGCAGCTGGAATACAACGCCGAGCACGGCATCACGCCGGAAAGCGTGAAGAAGAATATCGCCGATATCCTCGACAGCGTCTTCGAGCGCGACCATGTTCGCGCCGACATTTCCGGCTTCACCAAGGACGGCAAGGACAGCCTGGTGGGCAACAACCTCAAGGCGCATCTCGAATATCTCGAGAAGGAAATGCGCAACGCCGCCGCCGATCTCGACTTCGAGCGCGCGGCGCGCCTGCGCGACGAACTGAAGCGGCTGCGCGAGACGGAGCTCGCCATCGCTGACGATCCGCTCGCCCGCGAGGTGGAACTGCAGTCGCCGGCCTCCGGTCGCGAGAAGGGCAGGCACAACAAGGGCGTGGCGAAGCACCGGACGGCGGAGGAGCAGGAGCGGCTGCAGAAGCTTGCCGACGCCCGCGCCGCCGACGAAGCTATGCGCGCCTCGCGACCCAACCTTTTCCGCAAGCCGGAACTCGACGAGATGGGCACCAGCGGCGACCATGCCACGCCGCTCGGAAAAGGGGCCTTGTTCCGCAAGCAGGACCATCGCGAGGCGCACGATCCGGACTACGGCGCGATGACGGACAAGCCCTCGCTGTTCCGCAAGAACACGCTGGACGAGATGACCGTGGGCCGTACCGAAAAGCCGGTGCTCGGCAAGACCCCCAGCAAGCCGGCACCTGCGGGCAACGACGCCAAGCCCGTGATCCGCCACCGCGCCGGCGCCGGCTCCTACGAAGACCCGTCCGAGGAGCGTCGCGGCAAGCGCTCAAGGAAGTCGGGCCGGCCGGGACGCTGAGTTTTCAGTTGCGAACAGCCTCCGCGACCCGACGCGCATGACGCCCAGCGTCTCCCAACTCGATCCGGCGATACCTCGCCTCGACGAAGGAGTAGAGCGCAAAGGCGATGAGGCCCAGCCCCATGGCGGCCAGCAACCAGCCTCCAGCCGGAAGCTGCTGCACGAATTCGAGAGCTTCCCTCGAACTCGGTTCCTCCCCTCCGCCGCCCCGCCAAGCCCGCAACGCGAAGAGAAACGCCAGCACGAGGAACACCGCGCCGCGCGCGACCAGTCCGGTCTTGGCCACCGGATGAATGAAGCGCATCGCGTCCTCGCCGGCTTCGAAGCGATCTTCATATCGCTCCTTGAGCGCCTTGACCACATGCGCGATGCCCGCGCCGGCCAGCGCCAGCGCAAGGATCGCGGCGGCCCAGCGAGCGCCTGCCAGAGCGGTCAGGGCATCGGCGTACCCGCCACCCTCGCTGTCGCCCGCCCCGCGCCGGAAGGAAACAGCGTACGCCGCGAGAGCCAGATACGTGATTCCGCTCACCGCTAGGCCCCCTCTGATGGCCACCGCCTTTGCGTCACGCCCATGCCGGTCGGTGTCGAAGATGGCTTGGGTCAGGCGCCAAAGCGCGTAGAACAGGAGGCCGGCCGCCAACAGATATGCAACGGCGCCGCCGGCCCAGTGTGAGAGAAGCGCCGAGAGCGCATCGCGCGTGCCTGCCGGTTTTCCGGAGCCGAAGGCGGCCAGCAGCGCCAATCCTCCCACCACCAGATAGATCAGCCCCCTGGCGGCGTAGCCGGCCCTCGCGAACCACTTCATCTTCGTTGCTCCTACTGCGACACAGAATGCAGTGGAGCTGCCGCGGGTTCCGCGCTGGTCCGAAGGGTCTGATTGAGAGCCCCGCACTGGCGAGGCCGAAACGCCGCTACGCTTCGACCCTCACCTTCGCCCCGGGCGCGATGATCGGCGGGGAATTGTTGAGTTTGTCGATCGCGAAGCCGGCGGCAGCCTTGTAGCCGGCCATGAAGGCGGCGCGCTCTTCCGGGGGCACAACATCGTCGATGTTGTCGAACTCACCGCCGCAGCGCTCGTCGACCATGTTGAGCAGGCCGAACGGTCCCGCGCCGCGGTTGCGCAGGATCAGCTGCGAGATGGGGCCACACAGCTGGCGGTCGTAGGCCTCAAGCGCCGACGGCCCGACCCCGTGCTCGATCATGGCGGCGCCGATCACCCTGGCGTCCATGATGGCCTGGCTCGCGCCGTTGGAGCCGGTCGGATACATGGCGTGTGCCGCATCTCCCATGAGAGCGACGCTGCCGTCCCGCCAGGTCGGCACCGGATCGCGGTCGATCATGGGATTCTCGTAGACAGCGTCGGCTCCGCGCAACAGCGACGGGACGTCGAGCCACTCGTAGTTCCAGTCTTCGAAGTGGTGGATAAAGTCGTCGACCGCCACCGGCCGGAACCAGCTGTCCCGGCCTTCCGGATTGTCGACTGTCACCTCGGCGATCCAGTTGATCGTGGCGAGCCCCGTCGCTGGATCCGCAGGCGAGATCGGATAGAAAACCAGGCGATGGCGGTGCGTGCCCAGCCCCACGAAGGACGCACCCGTGCGAATGGGAATGCCCGGGCTGGTGCCGCGCCACATGATCGCTCCACCCCAGTGAATCGGCGGTTGATCGGGATGCATTTGCGCCCGCACTGCCGAATGCAGGCCGTCGGCGCCGATCAGCAGCGAGCCACTTACTTCTTCCGTCGTGCCGTCCGCATCCTGCACGATGGCGGTTACCGCTCCGTCCGGGCGGTTGCGATAGCCCGTGACGCGCTTGCCGGGCCGCACCGCGTCTTTGCCCATGCGCTCAACGACCTTCTCGTAGAGCAGCATCTGCAACTTGCCCCGATGCACGGCATATTGCGGCCAGTTGTAGCCGGCCAGAAGCCCGCGCGGCTCAGAATAGATGTCATGCCCGTTCAGGCCGACGAGCGCCCATTCCCTCGCCGGCAGGCCGATCCCGTCGAGTTTGTCGGCGCCGATACCCAGATCCTGGAGCTCGCGCACTGCATTCGGCTGCAGGTTGATGCCGACGCCCAAAGGGCGCAACTGCGGCACGGCCTCGAAAACAATGCACGCCACGCCAATCTGGTGAAGCGTCAACGCCATGGCGAGGCCGCCGATACCGCCGCCAGCAATCAATACGGGAAGTTGGGACATCTGCACAAACCGTTGGAAGGGACTGGCTTCTTAGGCAAACTGAGCCGCGTTCTCAATCCACTCGCAGCAGTTTGAGCATGTCAAGGCTGGCGACCGATCACGCTGATGGTGCCGTCGCTCTCGAGGATCACCGCCTCGGCAGAGATGAGATCGCTTCCGCCGCTGGAGCGGATTGCGCTGATGACCTCGTCTTCCGTGACGCGTTCGCGCCGCATCGTCTCGCTGCAGAAGGCCCCTCCCGACGCTAGCAGAGCCGGTTCCGAACGCACCGCCCTGGCGAATGCGCGCCACCGTACTGACAGGAACGTCACCAGGAACTGCATCAGAATGAGCAGCGCAAGCGCAACCGCTCCTTCCGCAAGCGCAATACTCTCCTGCAACAGGATCGCCGACAGGGTCGAGCCAAGCGCCACTGTCACCACGAGATCGAAAGCGTTCAGCTTCGCCAATGTCCGCTTGCCTGAGATCCGTAGGAACAACACCAGACAGATGTAGGCGAGCAGTCCCACCGCGATCGTCCGCACGATGCCCTCCCAACCTTGGAAAAACATGTTCGTCCAGTCGACCATGGCTTCCTCCATTCATCTGGTTCGGGATCCGCGAGCGGTGTGCCCCGGCCTCTCCTCAGACGAAGCCCGGCACCGCGCGGACGAGCCCGGCGCGCAGATCGGCGATCGTAAAGGGCTTCTGCAGGACCACGACGTCGAAATCGGTGCCGTATGTTCCCAACGTCCCGTAACCGGTCACGAACATGAACGGCTTGCCGCGCCGGCGCAGCGCCTCGGCTGCCGGAAAGCTGCGCTCCCCCTTGAGGTTGATGTCGAGCAGCGCGAAATCGAAGTCGGCCTCGGTGGCGGCAAGAGCGTCGGCTAGCGTGGACGCCGAGAGCGCAACGTCGATGCCAAGATCGGCCAGCATGTCCTCAATCATCAGCGCGACGAGAGGTTCATCCTCTACCAGCAGCGCGCGTAGCCGCCCGTCCTTGTCCGACATGGCGGTCATGTCCCGGTCGGTTTCGTTTGTGGATCCTCCGCGGGCGAGCGGCCGGGGATCAGCGCCTTCAGCGTGCAAACCACGCCGCGGCCCGCATAGTCGATGACCGAGCTCCCCTCCTCTTCCGCCGCCATCAGCCGCGAGATCAAGCGTGACCCGAAGCCTTGGCGGCGCGGCTCCGCCACGGCGGGGCCGCCTTCCTCGGCCCAGCGCAATGTGAGCCGCAGCTTGCCTTCTGCTTCCTCGCGCACCGTCCAGCCAAGTTCGACACGGCCCCGCGGGGAGCCCAGAGCGCCGTACTTTGTGGCGTTGGTGGCGAGCTCGTGCAGGATCAGCGTCAGCGACATGGCAAACGACGGCGGCAGCCATACAGGGGGACCATCCGCCTGCACCTGCCCGGCGCCCGCATGGGCGGCGAGCGCGGCGGAGACCACCGAGGCCAGTTCAGCTCCCTCCCAGCTTTCGCGATTCAGTACGTCATGCGCTCCTGAAAGCGCCACCAGCCTGCTCTGGACTGCGTCGCGTGCGTCATTCGGGTCGATGGAGACGCGCAGCGTCTGCAGCACGATCGACTGTACGATCGCCAGCGTGTTCTTCACCCTGTGGTTCAGTTCGTTGACAAGCAACCGCCGCTGCTCCTCGTTGCGCTTGCGTTCGCTGATGTCGAGCCCGACCGCTACCGCTCCGACGATCGCGCCGTCGCTGTTCTTGATGGCCCTGGCCGAAATGAGCACGTCGCGCCACGTGCCATCCTGGTAGGCAAAGACATACTCGTCGTCGGCGACCTGCTCACCCGCCAGCGCCCTCTGCAGCGGCAGTTCCTCCGGCTGCAGTTCCTTTTGACCTCGCTTCATGTTCACATGCCGGGGAAGGCCGGTGGTCACGTCGAGGGCGATCCTGTTGCCGGCCGGCAATTTCATCAGTTCTGCGGCGTAGCGGTTGCGCGACACGCGGCCGACGGCCCGGTCGTAGGTGAACCAGACGGCCGCCGGCACGGTGGAAAGCACCGCCTCGAGTTCCCTGCTGCGCCGCCGCAGTGCCTCGTCCGCGGACGCGAACGCGTCAGCGATCACGTCAAACTCGCGCAGCGAACCGGCGAGCGGCGGCGGCGGCAGTTCGCCGCCGAGGGTGAGTGCGCGCTCCACCAGCGCGCGGGTCTGCGTGTTGAAGCGCGCGCCCAGCCACAGGGCCAGGAGAACCGACAGCGCGATGGAGATCGCTCCGAACAGCCCGATCCACAGCAGCGCGTTGAGGAGCGGTGCCTGCACCACCCTCAGGGGGACGTTCGCAGCGTAGAGCCATCCGGAAAAATCCGACCGGTAATAACCGGCCAGCAGTTCCTCCCCGTCCAGGCCGATGGCGACGAACGACCCTGCCTGCCCCGTCGCCTGCTTCAGGTATTCCTGCACCGCCGGGCGGCCGCTCACCTCATCGTGCCGTTCGGAGCGCGTGACGAAGTTTCCCGCCCCATCGGCAACTCCGATCAGCCAGCCGGGCGGCGCTGCTTTCGCGACAGCCTCCAGAATCCGCGTGGTCGGCACCGTGAACGCCAGGATCAGGTCGCTTCCCGCCGCATGCACGGGAAGCGCCACCGCCACTCGTGGCTCGCCGGAGAGAGGGCTGAAGAAGACGTCGCTGACATGCGCGCGCCCCGCGCGGAACACCGCCTCCTCTGTTTCGGAGAGCGGGACAGCCGGCGGCAGGTCCTCACCGTAGCGGCGTTGCGTATTGAAAAGCTGACGCGACGCGTACTCGCGCAGCACCACGATCTCCTCCCGCCCGCCGACATAGCGGACGGCCTCGTTGTAGAAGCCGGCGAAGTCGCCGGAGGCAAGGTCGGACGATGCGGCCAGCCCGCGCATCGCGTTCAGCAGGATGGACAGTTCGCCGTCCACGAGTTGGGCGACCTGCCGCGCGTTGCGCTCCGCGGAGCGCTCGAAGCCCGCCCGTTCCGCCTCGGAATAGCGGACAAGAAGAAAGGTGGCGAAGACAACGATCGGTATGGCGACGGCGACCGCGAAGGCGACCAGATACACCCGGACGGGAAGCGACGCGCGGCGGCGCGGATGTTCAGAAAGTGTCAATGCTGCTGCCCGCCCGGCATCCCCTTTGACATTTCAAACGTGGAACCGGAGGCTGTGGTTCCGCCGCTCCGAGCAAAGCATCCCTACCGTAAAGTTGGCGTTACCCCGGTTCCGTCCCGAAGGGGCCAGGCGCGTCACTCCTCCGGCTCCGTGGTGAACAGCAGCGGGTATCCCGCCGACTTGCCGGCGTCCGTCGCGCGTGTGGCCTTCGTTTCCGCCACGTCCTTGGTGAACACGGCCACCACGCAGACGCCGCGCCGGTGCGCCGTTATCATCACCTTGTGAGCCTGATCCTCGCTCATTCTGAATTCGGCCTTGAGGACGCGCACGACGAACTCGCGCGGGGTGAAGTCGTCATTGACGAGGATCACCTTGTGCAGCTTGGGTCGCTCGGTTTTCTGCCGCGTCCTGACTCGCGGCGTGGTCGACGTGGAACCCATCGAAAATCACTCCGGATGCTCGCTTGCAGCCATACGCGGTGGGGAAGTGTCGCATGCAGCGGGCGAACGGTGCAACCCGGCCGGACGCTGCGCAGTGGACGGTTCTCACTTGCATATCTAGCCGCACAAATCGTTTTATGCTAAGCGGAATGCGTTCGGGCATTCGCGGGCCCGGAGACTGGAGCTTTTTGGACGCCCTTTCCCCGACATCGCTAACTCTCGACGACCGCTCCTGTGCACAAAGCGCAGACCAAAACTAGCAACGGGAAAAGGAGTTTCCCACATGGCCCAGACCGGGACCGTAAAGTTCTTCAACAGCACCAAAGGCTTCGGCTTTATCACGCCGGACGGCGGCGCCAAGGATGTGTTCGTTCATATCTCGGCTGTCGAGGCCTCGGGCCTGCGCACGCTCGTGGACGGCCAGAAGGTAACCTTCGACGTCGAGCCCGACCGCATGGGCAAGGGTCCGAAGGCGGTCAACCTCCGCGCTGAATAACACCGGCTCCTGCCGATCGACAGTTTGAAAGGCCGCCGCGGGAGCATCGCCGGCGGCCTTTTCCATGCAGGCGGCCGGCAGTGGTTCCTGCAGACGACCCGTCACTTTCCCATTGCCAGCACTTCCGCGGTCGCACGCAGAACCCCTTTTTGGCACTTGCTGCCAGCGCCGGCGCCTCTTCTTTCGGTCGCGAATCTTTCACTTGCTCCATCGCCGGAAATCGAGGACAAAGCTTCCGTTCGGGCAGACGCGGCCCGGAGACTGGAATGGCATGATGTCGGGGCAACGATACGCAAGCACTCCCTGGCGGCAAGCGCGACTGGTGAGGGCCCGGTCTTTCTCACTGCGCCTGGCCAACTGTTTCCTCTCCTCCAAGCGAACGACCGAATGGCGCGCGGTTGGCGCCGCGCCGGCAGTGCAAAGCGGGAGACAAGGAGCTGTCCGATGCCGCAGACGGGAACCGTGAAGTTCTTCAACCATGCCAAGGGTTTTGGCTTCATCACGCCGGATGGCGGGGAGAAGGACGTCTTCGTGCACATCTCAGCGGTGCAGTCGTCGGGCCTGCAGGGCTTGGAGGACGGGCAGAAGGTTTCCTTCGACACCGAGCCGGACAAGCGGGGCAAGGGCCCGAAGGCGATAAACTTAACCGTCCTCTGACTGACACGTCGGCGCGACTGCATCTGGAGCCGCCGGCAAGCCGGGAGGACGCCACCTGCCGGAGCGTGGCCGTTCCCGCCTTGTCACCGATACTGCCGCCGGCATCTTGTAAGCGGCGCCGTTCAGCCGCCGTTCAGCAACCGGATCATATTCCTTTTCCCGAAACCGAGCGCTGCCCCCGCGGTAGCCAGTGCCAGGGAGTATCATCATGAACCTCATCGTCAGAAACGCCGTCCTGTCAGCCGCGGTGGCGGCCACCACGCTGGCCGCTATGCCGATCGCCGAAGCAGGCGAACGCTGGCGCCATCGCGGCGGCGGTTCGGTGGTTGTACAACAGCACGACAACAGCGGGGCGCTGGTCGCGGCCGGTATCCTTGGGCTCGCAGTGGGCGCGATCGCGGCCGGCATCGCGACGCAGCCCCGTCATGTTTACGACGACCGCTACTACGCGCCGGCGCGGCAGGACCGCTACTACTACCCGCCCGCGCCCAGCTACCGCGACCGCAGTTACGACAGATATGCCGGCGCCTACGAGCCGTGGAGCCGGGAATGGTACCGGTACTGCTCACAGCGCTACCGTAGCTTCGACCCGCAGACCGGCACCTATACGCTGCGGCCGGGCGTGCAGCGCTTCTGCGTGGCGGATTGATCGCGGCTAGCGGAGGAACGGATTGTTCATCCGTTCCTCGCCGAAACGGCCGCCCGGGCCATGCCCGCAGATGAAGCCGACGTCGTCGCCGAGCGGCAGCAGCTTCTCCTTGATCGAGGCGATCAGGGCGGCATGATCGCCGCCCGGCAGGTCGGTGCGGCCGATCGAGCCGTGGAACAGCACGTCGCCGACATGCGCGAACTTGCCGATACGATTGTAGAACACGACATGGCCCGGCGAGTGTCCCGGGCAGTGGAGCACCTCGAACACATGCTCCCCGAGCGAAACGGTGTCGCCCTCTTGCAGGTATCGGTCCGGGGTGCAGTTGCGGACCTCGCCGGTGAGCCCGAACATCCGCGCCTGATTGGCGAGATTGGCGAGCATGGCGCTGTCCGCCTCATGCGGGCCGACGATGTCGACGTCGAGCGCTTCCTTCAGTTCCATCGCGCCGCCGGCATGGTCGATATGGCCGTGTGTGATCCAGATCTCGCTGATGCTGATCCCGTTGGTCCTGATCGCATCGAGAATTGTTTCGACGTCGCCGCCGGGATCGACGACGACGCCCGCCTTCGTCTCGTCGTCGAACAGGATCGTGCAGTTCTGCTGGAACGGGGTGACCGGAATGATCCCGGCTCTGAGCTGGCCCATCGGCGTCTCCTGTTGCGATGGGCATTCACATAGAGGCGGCGGGCGCCTCGCGTCCACCGCCTAATGCCGGAAAGGAGCGGCTGAATTTATTCGGCGGCGGCCACCGCCTGGCGTGGCGTTACCTCCGCCGTGTAGTCGTTCATCAGGGTCTTGGTGATCTCGCCCACGGCGAAGCTGTAGGGCCCGATCTCGGAGACCGGCGTGACCTCGGCGGCGGTGCCGGTGAGGAAGCACTGCTCGAAGCCGGTCAATTCCTCGGGAAGGATCGCGCGCTCGATGACCTCAATGCCGCGCCGTTTCGCCAGGTCGATGACGGTACGGCGGGTGATGCCGTCCAGGAAGCAGTCTGGTTTCGGCGTGTGAAGCTTGCCGTCCTTGACAAAGAACACGTTGGCGCCGGTCGCTTCCGCCACCTGGTCGCGCCAGTCGAACATAAGCGCGTCCGCATATCCCTTCGCTTCCGCCGCGTGCTTGGACAGGGTGCAGATCATGTATAGCCCCGCAGCCTTCGATTTCGACGGCGCGGTGCGCGGGTCGGGGCGGCGGTACTCCGCGATGTCGAGGCGGATGCCCTTCAGCTTCTGCGCAGGGTCGAAATAGCTCGGCCACTGCCAGACGGCGATAGCCAGGTTGATGCGGTTGTTCTGCGCCGAAACGCCCATCTGCTCGCTGCCGCGCCATGCGATCGGCCGCACGTAGGCGTCCTGAAGGCCTTGCTTCTTCAGAAGCTCGCGGCAGGCATCGTCGATCTCGGCGACCGAATAGGGGATCTTGAAGCCGAGTATGCGCGCCGATTCGTGCAGGCGCTCGGTATGCTCCGTCAGCTTGAATATCTCGCCGCCATAGGCGCGCTCGCCCTCGAAGACCGCGCTGGCGTAGTGCAGCCCATGCGTCAGTACATGCACCTTGGCGTCGGCCCAGTTGACGAATTCACCGTTCATCCAGATGAAGCCATCGAGTTGATCGAAGGGAACCGATGCCATGCGTACCTCCCGCGGGCGCGCCCGCTTATGGTTTGAAACATTTCCGCCTACGGCCTATCAGGCCGTATGCTCGGGCAAATCAGCGTATTTCGAACGGACGAAGGATTGAACGAAGTTCCAGCACCGAGGGTCCGTTCTTGCCTTTTCGTTCGCATTTCGTCGAAAAGCTTGGCAAAAATTACCACTCCCGGAAAATTAAGTCAATAAGGCTGACATAAATTCGAGGCGCGACGGTGCACATGGCAAAAGACGGGGGTGAAAAGCCGGTCAAGACGGCGCTCGGCAAGGAAGCGAACATCGACTTCGGCATCATCGAGCTGCTGTTCTTTGCCTATCGGGACTTCACGTCGGATCCGGACAACATCCTGTCCGAATACGCCTTCGGACGGGCGCACCACCGGGTTGTCCATTTCGTCAACCGCAGGCCGGGACTCACCGTGGCCGAACTGCTCGATGTGCTGAAGATCACCAAGCAGAGCCTCGCTCGTGTGCTAAAACAGCTCATCGACACCGGGCATATCGTGCAGGTGCAGGGCGAGCGCGACCGTCGCCAGCGCGAACTCTACCCAACCCAGAAGGGCCGCGCGCTGGCGCTGGCGCTCGCCGCGCCACAGTCCCGCCGCATCCGCGAGGCATTGGCCGAGGGTGCGCCTGGCGAGCGCGCCGTTGTGGAACGGTTCCTCAAAGCCATGGTAAACCCGGAACTCAGGGCCCAGATCGACAATCTGCCGAAGAACGGCTGGGACCGCGCGCCCGAGGGGTATTCAGATGACGAACAGACCTGACGACGACGCACCGCATATCCTCGTAGTCGACGACGACACGCGTATCCGCAGCCTCCTGATGCAGTTCCTGGCCGAACAGGGGTTCCGTGTCTCCACCGCGGCCACCGCGGCCGAGGCACGTCGGCGCCTTGAAGGGCTCGACTTCGACCTGATCGTGCTCGACGTGATGATGCCGGGCGAAAGCGGCGTCGAGCTGACCCGCTCGCTGCGAGAGCAGAAGGACGTGCCCATCCTCATGCTGACGGCACTTGCCGAAACCGACGCCCGCGTGATCGGTCTCGAGGCCGGCGCCGACGACTATCTGCCCAAGCCGTTCGACCCGCGCGAGTTGGTCCTGAGGATCAACAATATCCTGCGCCGCGGCGGCCCGTCCAACACTCCGAAGCTGGAGCAGATCGTGTTCGGACCCTATTCCTTCCAGATAGCCCGGCGCGAACTGAAGCGTGGCAGCGAGATGCTCAGGCTCACCGACCGCGAGCAGGAGATACTCGCCATCTTCGCCGAGCGCGCCGGCGAGACGATCCCCCGTCACGAACTGGTAGGCGGCGACGCCGAGGTCGGCGAGCGCACCATCGACGTGCAGATCAATCGCCTGCGTCGCAAGATCGAACGCGACCCCTCCAACCCCGTCTGGCTGCAGACAGTGCGCGGTGTTGGATACCGGCTGAGTGTGGAATAGACTGCCTCTCGCCGGCCGCGAGCCGGCCTCGGAAGAGGAGCAGGCCGGGCGGATGGCGTCCACGACAGATGCCGAAATTGCCAAGGGCGTGACGGGAGCCCCGCACAAGCGTGCCCGGCTGCCGCGGCTTCTGAACCTTGGACGCCGCGCATTCTTCCGCTATCTGCCGAAACGGCTCTACGCGCGCTCGCTGATCATCGTGATCGCTCCGATGATCATTCTTCAGTCTGTCATCGCCTTCGTGTTCATGGAGCGGCACTGGCAGACGGTGACGATGCGCCTTTCGGCGGCCGTGACCCGCGACATAGCCGCCGTTATCGACATGATCGAGACGTACCCCGACAGTCATTCGGAAGCCATTCGCATCGCGCAGGACCGGTTGGGGCTGAAGGTCGACATATTGCCGCCGGACCCGCTGCCCGCGCCGGGACCCAAGCCGTTCTTCTCGATCCTCGACCAGGCGCTGAGCACGGAAATCGTCCGCCAGATCAACCGGCCATTCTGGATCGACACGGTGGGCAATTCGAACATCGTCGAGATCCGCATCCACCTGCAGAACAACGTCCTGAGGGTCTTCGCCCGGCGCAGCCAGGCCTATGCCTCCAATTCGCACATCTTCCTGCTGTGGATGATTGGCACCTCGCTGGTGCTCCTTGCCTTCGCCATCGCCTTCCTGCGCAATCAGATCAAGCCGATCCTTCGGCTGGCCGAGGCGGCCGAGAGTTTCGGCAAGGGCCGTCCCCCGCCGGCCGGGTTCCAGCCGCGCGGCGCCGAGGAGGTGCGTCGCGCCGGCCATGCCTTCATCCAGATGCGCGAGCGCATTGAACGCCAGATCGAGCAGCGTACCGCGATGCTGACAGGCATCAGCCACGACCTGCGGACGATCCTTACCCGCTTCAAGCTGCAACTCGCGCTGCGCGGCAACAAGATCGATGTCGAGGCGCTCAACCAGGACATCGATGACATGCAGTCCATGCTCGAAGGCTATCTCGCCTTCGCGCGCGGCGAGGCAGCCGAGGACGCGGGCGCCTTCGACCTCGCGGCCTATTTCGACAAGCTGCGCGAGGAGGCCAAACTGAGGAAACGGAAGCTCGACACCGAACTGGTCGGCGAGCCTGAAGTGCATGTTCGCCCGAACGCCTTCCGGCGTCTGCTGTCGAACCTGATCGGCAACGCCTTCCGCTATGCCAAACACGTGAAGGTGACGGCCCGCCATACGCGCGGCTCGCTGATCGTGACGATCGACGATGACGGCCCCGGCATCCCTTCCGAACAGCGCGAGGACGTGTTCCGGCCGTTCGTGCGGCTGGACGAGGCGCGCAACCAGGATTCGACCGGCACCGGCCTCGGCCTATCGATCGCGCGCGACATAGCCCGGAGCCATGGCGGCGACATCGTGCTCGACGACAGTCCCATGGGCGGGTTGAGGGCAGTGGTGAGGGTGCCGGCCTGAGCCTGCGCTCAGAACAGCTTTCCGCCGTTCGGCACCTTGCGTTCGACCGCAGTCAGCACCACGGCGCCTTCCTCGTCGGGCAGGCCAAGCGTGAGCACCTCCGACATGAACTTGCCGATCTGGCGCGGCGGGAAGTTGACGACCGCCAGCACCTGGCGCCCGACAAGCGTTTCCGGCGAATAGTACTTGGTGATCTGGGCCGAGGATTTCTTCACGCCGATGGCCGGGCCGAAATCGATCCTCAGCTTGATCGCCGGCTTGCGCGCTTCCGGAAACGGCTCCGCTTCGACGATGGTGCCGACGCGGACATCCACCTGCTCGAAATCAGCATAGCTGATCTCAGGTCTGCGTTCGGAACTGGCATTCATGTGAGGTCAGGCGTTGCCATGGGTCTCGAATAGCACATTGGCGAGCGCGTCGCGCGCCGAAAGCCCGGACCACACCACGAACTGGAAGGCTTGGAAATAGCATTCGCAGGCTTCGAGCGCGCTGTTGAGCAGGACTTCCACCTGCTGGCTGGTGGGCTCAGCGCCTCCGGACAGCAGCAGCGAATGGCGGAACATGATCGCGCCCTCCTGTTCCCACAGGTCGAAATGGCCGAACAGCATTTGCTCGTTGATGACCGAGAGCAGCCGCATGACTTCGAGCACCCGGCTCTCGGGCACCTTGAGATCGAACGCGCAGGCCAGGTGCAGTGCCTCGAAATCCTCCATCCAGGAGAAGGAGACGTGATAGTCGCTCCAGTTCCCGGCAACCGATATGGCGATCTCGTCGTCGCCGGTCCGCTCGAACGCCCAGTCGTTCGACTGCGCCACGTGCTCGATCACGTCCACCGGATGCAGTTCGCGTGCGATTTCGAGTTCGATCAGGTTCAAGGCAATTCTTCTCCGTGGTTCGGGCGCGCCTTTCCGGCGCAACAACCCGCACTGACATACGCAGCTACATCCGGGGACAGCCCCGGGCAGAGAGGGATAACGCAAGGAACTTTTTCCGGTCCGCCGCCCCACCGGCCGAACCGCGTCACGAATCACGCAACAAATTCAGTCTATTGAACGCGAGTCCCGAGGCCAGCCCTTTTTGGGCTGCGCCTGCTTTCGCGTGTGGATAGAGGGATCGCGGAGAACCCCGACCGACCGCGCAAGCGATTCTGCCGACACGGTTTTTCGCCGCCCGGCCCTTGTGGATAAGGCTGCGACTATTTTTTCGCGCGCGGCTTCGGCGCGGCCCTGGCGGCGGCTTCCGCAGAGGTTCCGCCTGCAAGACGCGCTTCGAGCGCCTCGATCCGCGCCGCTAGCTTCTCGTTTTCGGTGCGCGCCTTGACGGCCATCTCGCGCACAGCTTCGAATTCCTCGCGCTGCACTACATCCATGGAGTTGAGGATGCGTTCGGCTTGCCCGCGAAAGGCGGTCTCTACTTCGCGCCGCACGCCCTGCGCGGCGCCTGCCGCATCGGTCAGCAGCTTGGCGAATTCGTCGAGTATGCGGTTGGGTCCGGTAGTGGTCATGGCGCTGGCCTCGCTTTTCCTCGAAAGGAGGTAAGGCGGTGTCGGCATGAATGCAAGGCGGGGAGCCAGTCAGCCCGGTGTCGGCACGCCGTCTTGACCTCGCAACGGCCCGCGCGCATGTTCCGCGCCTCGCCATCGAACGGACAGATCATGCCCGAATATCTCCTGCTCCCGCTCGCAGCGCTTCCTTTCCCCAATATCGATCCGGTCATTTTCCAGATCGGTCCCGTGGCAATCCACTGGTACGGGCTGGGCTACGTCGTCGGCATCCTGTTCGCCTGGTGGTATTCGAAGAAGCTGGTTTCGACGCCGCGCCTTTGGGTCAACGACACGCCGGCGATGAAACCCGAGGACTTGGACGATTTCCTGCTCTGGGCCGCGATCGGCGTGGTGGGCGGCGGTCGGCTGGGCTACGTGCTTTTCTACGATCTGGAGCGCTACCTCACCGATCCCGCCGCGATCCTCGCCGTATGGTCCGGCGGCATGTCCTTTCACGGTGGCCTGCTCGGCGTGATCGTCGCGATGGTGCTGTTTGCCCGCTCTCGCGGCATCAATGTCTGGAGCATATTCGACACCATCGCGCCGGGCGTACCCGTAGGGCTCGGCTTGGTGCGCCTTACCAACTTCATTAATTCTGAGCTTTGGGGACGCGAGACCGACATGCCGTGGGGATTCGTGTTCCCCAATGGCGGACCGGAACCACGTCATCCCAGCCAGCTTTACGAGGCCCTCCTCGAAGGCCTCGTGCTGTTCGCCGTCCTCTGGTTCATGATCTGGAAGGGCGGGCGCCTGAAGACGCCGCGCTTCATAGGCGGCGCCTTCATCGCCGGCTACGGCCTCTCGCGCATCTTCGTCGAGTTCTTCCGCTTGCCTGACGCGCATATCGGCTATCTGGCCGGCGGCTGGCTGACCATGGGCATGGTCCTGTCGCTCCCGATGGTCGCCGCCGGCGTATGGGCCATGGCGACCGCCCGCCCGCCCGCCGCCCGAACGGTTCAATGACTGCGCTGAAGGAGAGGATTGCCGGCCTCATCGCCGCCGCCGGTCCGATCGGCGTCGCCGACTACATGGCGCTCTGCCTCTTCGACCCCGAGCACGGATATTACACCACGCGCGAGCCCTTCGGCGTCGCCGGCGATTTCACCACCGCCCCCGAGATCGGCCAGATGTTCGGCGAGCTTGTCGGCGTCTGGCTCTACGACTGCTGGGCGGCGGCCGGACGCCCCGCCGGCACGGTGCTTGCGGAGATCGGGCCCGGCCGCGGCACGCTGATGAAGGACATCGTGCGCACGCTGTACAAGGTGGCGCCGGCATTCGTGCGCCAGACCCGTTTCGAACTTGTCGAGACGAGCCCGCGCCTGCGCGAGACCCAACGCGCGACGCTGGCCGACAGCCTTCCCGACTTCGCCTGGCACGAAAGCGTCGCGACGCTTCCCGATGGCCCGCTTTTCATCGTCGGCAACGAGCTGTTCGATGCCTTGCCGGTGCGCCAGTTCGTCAGGACCGACGCCGGGTGGCGCGAGCGCGTTGTAGGGCTCACGGAAGCGGGCGAACTGCAGTTCGTGGCCGGCGCGGCTGGCCTCGATCCGGCGCTGCTGCCGGCAGGCGCCGCCTCGGCCGCGGAAGGAGCCATATTCGAAGTCGCGCCGGCGCGCGAGGCGCTTATGGAGACGATCGCCGGACGCATAGCCGGCAGCGGCGGCGCCGGGCTGTTCTTTGACTACGGACATGCCGAAACCGCCATCGGCGACACGCTGCAGGCGCTGCGTGCGCATCGCTACGACGATGTCCTCGCCCATCCCGGCGAGGCGGACATCACGTCGCATGTCGACTTCGAGCGGCTGGCACAGGCCGCGAGGCGCCAGGGCCTTGCCGCCCATCTGATGACGCAGGGCGACTTCCTGATCGAGCAGGGCCTGCTTCAGCGCGCCGGCAGCCTCGGCGCGGGAAAGGACGAGGCGATGCAGCAGCGTCTGCGCGCCGAGGTCGAGCGGCTCGCCGGGCCTGAGCAGATGGGCGCGCTCTTCAAGGTGCTTGCCGTCCTGCCGCGGGGGCTGACGATCTTCCCCTTCCCGCCCGCGGATTGACTTGCTAGGGCCCCTGCCCCACCATCCGGCCGCAACGGGGGAACCATCGCACGGGGTCGCCGCCCAGGGCGAGCGGCACCCGGAAGGGACGGAACGGCTGATGCTTGAACCTGTTCGACCGGATCCGCTCCGGTCTCCGGTATTGGACGAATTTGCCCAGGACGGCATCCGCCACGGCTTTTTCACCCGTCGCGGCGGCGTTTCCGATGGCATCTATGCAGGATTGAACGTCGGCACCGGCTCGAGCGACGATCCGGCCAGCGTGGCTGAAAACCGCCGGCGCGTCGCCGGCTGGATGGGAACCTCGCCTGACCGGCTCGTCACGGTGCACCAGGTGCACTCGCCGCATGCGGTGGTCGTGGCCGCGCCCTTCGGCGGCGAACGCCCGAAGGCGGACGCCATGGTGACTGACCGGCCGGGGCTGGCGCTCGGCGTGCTCGCCGCCGATTGCGGGCCGGTTCTCTACGCGGATCCAGAGGCGCGCGTGATCGGCGCGGCACACGCCGGCTGGCAGGGCGCGTTGAGCGGAGTGCTCGAGGCGACGGTCGACGCGATGGAGCGGCTTGGCGCGCGGCGCGAGCGTATCGCGGCCGTGCTCGGGCCTTCCATCGGCCGGGACAACTACGAGGTCGGGCCGGAATTCTTCGCCCGATTCGTGGAGGCGGATGAGGCCAATGCGCCCTATTTCGAGGCTTCGGCCAAACCCGGCCACTTCATGTTCGACCTCAACGGCTACACGATCGACCGGCTGAATGCGGCCGGCGTGGCCGCATACGGCATCGGCCGCTGCACCTATGCCGACGAGGCGCTTTTCTTTTCATACCGGCGCACGACCCACCGAGCGGAGCCCGACTACGGGCGCCAGATTTCCGCGATCATACTGGAGGATGTTTGATGGCGCTGCATTTCGAGCGCGCGGAATACGACGCGCGCAGGGACCGGCTGGTCATGGAAATGGCGGAGCAGAAGCTCGATGCCATCCTGCTGTTCGCGCAGGAGAGCATGTACTGGCTGACCGGCTACGACACGTTCGGCTTCTGCTTCTTCCAGTGCCTGGTCGTGAAGGCGGACGGCTCGATGGTGCTGATGACCCGCTCGGCCGATCTCAGGCAGGCGCGGCACACCTCCACCATCGAAAACATCGTGGTGTGGACGGACCGCGAGAACGCCAACCCGGCGGTGGACCTGCGCAACATCCTCAACGATCTCGACCTGCTCGGCTGCCGCATCGGCGTCGAGTACGACACCCACGGACTGACCGGGCGCAACGCGCATCTGCTCGACGAGCAGCTGAAGACTTTCGGCACGGTTGCGGACATTTCCGGCCTGGTAGGCAATCTGCGCCTGCTCAAGAGCGCAGCCGAGATCAAGAAGGTGCAGCGGGCGGCGGCGCTGGCCGATGACGCGCTCGATGCAGCCCTCCCGCTCATCAAGCAGGGCGGCGACGAAGGCGCGATCCTGGCCGCCATGCAGGGGGCCATCTTTGCCGGCGGCGGCGATTATCCGGCCAACGAATTCATCATCGGCTCCGGCGCCGACGCGCTTCTGTGCCGCTACAAGGCCGGCCGCCGCAAGCTCGCGAAGAACGACCAGCTCACCCTCGAATGGGCGGGCGCGTACCACCACTACCATGCCGCCATGATGCGTACCGCGGTGGTCGGCAAGGTGTCCAAGCGCCACCAGGAACTCTATGATGCGGCGCTGGAGGCCCTGCTCGCGGTGGAGAAGGCCATGGTGCCGGGCAGCAGCTTCGGCGACGTCTTCGACGCGCATGCCAAGGTCATGGAAGCTCACGGCCTGACACGGCATCGGCTCAACGCCTGCGGCTACTCGCTCGGCGCCCGCTTCAGCCCGTCTTGGATGGACGACCCGATGTTCTACGCGGGCAATCAGGTGCCGATCGCGCCCTCCATGACGCTGTTTGCGCACATGATCATCATGGATTCCGACAACGAAACGGCGATGACCCTCGGCCGCACATACCTCACCACGGAGGGCGCGCCGAAGGCCCTTTCGCGCCATGATCTCGACTTGATCGTCGGTTGAATGTCATAGTGAAGGGAAGGCTTTCGCCGGGACCGCTGCTGGGGGTGGCCGGGAGGGTATGCTGTCTCGGGGAGACAACATAAGGATGAATTGCTCTTTCCGCCTTGCCGCGCCGCTGGTCGCGTTGCTCGTCGTTTCCGCATGCTCGAACTCCGGCGTCGATACGGCCGGACTGAGGCCCTTGACCGCCGAACAGGCGGCAGCGGCCAACATTCCGCCACCTCCCGGAAGTGGTCTCGCCAGTCCGGCAGCCGCATCCCCGCCGTCGCCCACGACACAGGCTGCCGTTGTGCCCGCGACGTCCGCCGCCGCCCCTGCGCCCGGACAGGCTGCCGCCGTCCGAACATCGGCCAGGGTACAGTTCGCGCCGGTGATCGGCGCGGGGCCCCCCCCCCCCCCCCCCCGGGGCGCCCCGCGGGGGGGGCGCCGG
>JAEYRU010000176.1 GCA_023435335.1 Pseudomonadota bacterium | reverse complement strand
ACTGGCTGCTCTATGCCCAGGACAGCCCCAACATGATCGGCTCGCGCGGGCTGTCGCGGGGCTTCCTGTATGGCCGCGACGGGCGGCTGATCGCCTCGGTGGCGCAGGAAGGGCTGATCCGCCAGCGAACGCGGCCTTCCAAATAGGCAAATTGCAGAATCTGCCTATTTTCTAGGCATAGCGACTGACCGGCCGACGCGCGGACAGTTGCGCCTGCGCCACATTTTCTTTTCTTTATAAGAGGTTAAGTCCGGCCGGAGGCAACTGGCACGGAGCTTGAATCACGCTTTGGCACTCCCCGGCCGCCCCTGCGCGCCCGGTGATGGAAACGCGGGGGATCCGCATCAGCAAAGGGTGAAACCTTATGAAAATCGTGATGGCAATCATCAAGCCGTTCAAGCTCGACGAGGTGCGCGAAGCGCTCACCGCCGTCGGGATCCAGGGCCTGACCGTCACCGAAGTCAAAGGCTACGGGCGTCAGAAGGGACACACCGAGATCTATCGCGGCGCGGAATACGCGGTGAGCTTCCTGCCGAAGATCAAGATCGAGATCGCTGTGGCAACGGACATGGTCGACAAGGCCATCGACGCGATCACCGGCGCGGCCAAGACCGGCCAGATCGGCGACGGCAAGATCTTCGTCTTCGGGATCGATCAGGCGGTGCGCATCCGCACCGGCGAGACCGATACCGACGCGCTGTAAGCAGGCAACAGGGGTTATGGAGAGAACAATGACTATCGTTTCCAAGATGGCGCCGCTTGCGCGCACCGCCCTGTTGGGCAGCCTGGCGCTCGGCGCGCTGGGCACAGTGGCCGCGTTCGCGCAGGAGGCCGCGGCGCCCGCGGCCGAGGCTACCGAGGCGGTCGCAGAGACCATGGACAAGGGCGACGTCGCCTGGATGATGACGGCGAGCCTCCTCGTCCTGTTCATGACGATGCCGGGACTCGCGCTGTTCTACGGAGGCCTCGTACGCGCCAAGAACATGCTCTCGGTGCTGATGCAGTGCACCATGATCGCCGCCGTGGTGATGGTGGTGTGGGTCCTGTGGGGTTATTCGATGGCCTTCGGCGGCGGCACCAGCCCGTTCTGGGGCGGCTTCGGCAAGGTGTTCCTCGCCGGCGTCACGCCTGAATCGACGGCCGCCACCTTCACCGACGGCGTGGTCCTGCCGGAATACGTCTTCATCGTCTTCCAGATGACCTTCGCGGTCATCACGCCGGCGCTGATCGTCGGCGCGTTCGCCGAGCGCATCAAGTTCTCGGCGGTGATGCTGTTCGTGATCCTCTGGGTGACGTTCGTCTACTTCCCGATCGCGCACATGGTCTGGGACGGCGCAGGCTACCTGTTCAATCTCGGCGCGCTCGATTTCGCCGGCGGAACAGTGGTGCACATCAATGCGGGCATCGCGGCCCTTGTCGGCTCCATCATGGTCGGCAAGCGCACCGGCTACGGCAAGGACAACATGGCTCCGCACTCGATGACGCTGACCATGGTCGGCGCCTCGATCCTGTGGGTTGGCTGGTTCGGCTTCAACGCCGGCTCCAACCTAGAGGCCACCAGCGGCGCCGCACTCGCCATGATCAACACCTTCGTGGCAACGGCCGGCGCGATCATTGCCTGGGTGGTCATCGAAGCGCTGATCCGCGGCAAGGCGTCCATGCTGGGCGCGGCCTCCGGCGTGGTCGCCGGCCTTGTGGCCATCACCCCCGCCTGCGGCTCGGTCGGTCCGGTCGGCGCCATCGTGCTCGGCGCCGTTGCCAGCGCGGTCTGCTACTATTTCGTGGCTGTGGTGAAGATCAAGCTGGGCTACGACGACTCGCTCGACGTATTCGGCATCCACGGCATCGGCGGCATCGTCGGCGCGCTGACAACCGGTATCCTGACGGCGCCGTGGCTCGGCGGCACCGGCGGCGACGACTTCTCCATCGGTTCGCAACTGTGGGTCCAGTTCGTCGCGGTCCTCGTCACCGTCGTGTGGTGCGGCGTGATCTCGGCCATCCTCTATAAGATCGTCGACGTGGTCATCGGACTGCGGCCGACCGAGGAAGCCGAGCGCCAGGGCCTCGACCTCACCTCGCACGGCGAAGTGGCCTATCACTCCTGATGCAGGCACCGGGCGGCCGCCAGAAGGCCGCCCGATGCCCACCCATCCCGTCGTGGCTCCTTCGGGAGCCGCACACCTCAAGGCCCGGAGCGATCCGGGCCTCTTTTCGTAGCCTCGAAGCCGCGCATGGTTAATGCGCTCTTAACCTTCCCCGCTCTAGTCTCGGCGCGATCTGCGGGGCGGTGCCGCCGGGCACCGTAAGGCTTCAACGGGGACAAGCATGCGTTCAGACTATTCGTCAGGTCTGGCCCTCATGGACGGCGCTTACGGACCGGCGGGGCTCCTCGCCCGCCTGGTGCGGCGGCTCGTGGGCTTCGCCATGCTCGCCAGCGCGGCATTCGCGGTGGCCGCGCTTGCAACGTGGAATGTGGCGGATCCGAGCTTCAGCCATGCGACCGACGCTCCCGTGACCAATGCGATGGGCTACCCGGGCGCGGTCTTCTCGGACCTGGCGATGCAGTTCTACGGGCTTTCGTCACTCGCCGCGCTCGTACCGGGCGTGATCTGGGGCGTGCTCCTGGCCTCGGGACACGGCGTCGACCGCCTGCCGGCGCGGGGCGTGGCCTGGTTCGGCATGTCGCTGGCTGCGGCAGCCGTCGTCGGCTGCGTGACCGCGCCAGACGGTTGGCCGCTGCCTTCGGGCCTCGGGGGCGTAGTTGGAGACATGGTGCTTTCCATCCCGGCGTTCTTCCTTGGCGGCTATCCGACCGGCTTTGCCGGAACGGTCGTTGCGCTGATCATCGCCATACCAGGCTCCTGGCTCTTCCTGTTTGGCGCCGGGCTGAGCCGTCGTCGCTCGCCGCTGCTCGCTTCGCGCCGATCGGCCCCAGAGGAGGTCGAAGAGGAATTGCAGGACGACGAGGACGAGGGCGGCGGCGGCCTGCTGGCGCTCGGCGCCCTCGCGCACTGGTGGCTGTCGCTGCGCGGTTTCGTGCGCCGCAGCTTCGGCCGACCCAAGGCGCCGCCGCTCAAGCGCCCCTGGCGCAATGTGCCCGTGGAAGATGACGAGGAGTTCTGGCCGGAAGCGGAAATGCGCCGCGGCGCCGGCGGCCGCATCGAGCCGGAATTCGGGATGCACGACACGGCGGAAGACGCGCCGTTCGATCTCGATGAAGACGATTTCGCCGACGAGCGCCCGGCGGCGCCGGTTATGCGCGGACAGGCCCCCACCCGCGTCGCCGCGCCAGCCCCGCGTCCGCAGCAGGGCTCGCGCATCGGTCGCGAGGCGCAGACCTCGCTGATCGGCTTCGGAACGTTCGAGATGCCGTCGCTGCACTTCCTGGCGGAGCCGAAGGGCGTCGTGCGCGACGCCTCTCTTTCGAAAGAGGCGCTGGAGCAGAACGCGCGCATGCTGGAAGGCGTGCTTGAGGATTTCGGCGTCAAGGGCGAGATCATCCATGTGCGGCCCGGCCCGGTCGTCACCCTCTACGAACTGGAGCCTGCGCCCGGCATCAAGTCGTCGCGCGTCATCGGCCTCGCCGACGACATAGCCCGCTCGATGAGCGCCATCGCCTGCCGCGTGGCAGTCGTGCCGGGGCGCAACGCGATCGGCATCGAGCTGCCCAATCCCAGGCGCGAGACGGTGTACCTGCGCGAGTTGCTGGCGGCGAAGGACTTTGAAACGACCAAGGCGCGGCTGGCGCTGGCGCTCGGCAAGACAATCAACGGCGAGGCGGTCATCGCCGACATCGCCAAGTTCCCGCACCTGCTCGTCGCGGGCACCACCGGCTCCGGCAAGTCGGTCGCCATCAACACGATGATCCTGTCGATCCTGTACCGCATGACGCCGCAGGACTGCCGCCTCATCATGATCGATCCGAAGATGCTGGAACTCTCGGTCTACGACGGCATCCCGCACCTGCTTACCCCGGTGGTGACGGACCCGAAAAAGGCGGTCGTCGCGCTGAAGTGGACCGTGCGCGAGATGGAGGACCGCTACCGGAAGATGTCCAAGGTGGGCGTGCGCAACATCGACGGGTTCAACCAGCGCGTCGCGCAGGCGCAGAAGAAGGGCGAGCAGATCACCCGCACGGTGCAGACCGGCTTCGACCGCGAGACCGGCGAGGCGATATACGAGACCGAGAGCCTCGACCTCGAGCCCATGCCCTATATCGTCGTCATCATCGACGAGATGGCCGACCTGATGATGGTTGCGGGCAAGGACATCGAGGGCGCGGTGCAGCGTCTCGCCCAGATGGCGCGCGCCGCCGGCATCCACGTCATCATGGCCACGCAGCGTCCCTCCGTCGACGTGATCACCGGGACGATCAAGGCCAACTTCCCGACCCGTATCTCCTTCCAGGTGACGTCGAAGATCGACAGCCGCACCATCCTCGGCGAGATGGGCGCGGAACAGCTCCTCGGCATGGGCGACATGCTGTACATGGCCGGCGGCGGGCGCATCCAGCGCGTGCACGGGCCCTTCGTCTCCGACGAGGAGGTGGAGAAGGTGGTCGCCCACCTGAAGCTGCAAGGCGCGCCCGAATACCTCGACGCCATCACCGAGGACGACGACGAGGACGAGGACGACGACGGGCGCCGCAGCGGTTCGGGCAGCGGCAACTTCGAGGATTCCGAGGACCCCTACGACCAGGCGGTGGCGGTAGTGCTGCGCGACGGCAAGGCGTCAACCAGCTATATCCAGCGGCGCCTCGGCATAGGCTACAACCGCGCGGCCTCGATCATCGAGAAGATGGAGAAGGAGGGCATCGTCGGTCCCGCCAACCATGCCGGCAAGCGCGAGATCCTGGTGCCTACGGAAGACGACAAGTTCTGAGGGTTCGCAGGTGCGGAGACAGTTCGACCATACGTCGGAAGGGAACCGGACGGCCTCGACAAGGGTTACCGACCGTGCGGCCCAACTTCGGCCCCAGTGGCCGGATATCCGGTCGGCCGTACACGAGATGGGTTGAGAAATGACGGTTTCGAACGAAACGCTTTCATCGCACAACAATGTGCGCTCACGACGCCAGGTTCTCGGCCTGCTGGCGGGCGCCGGTGCGCTGGCCCTCACCGCGCAGTTCCTGCCCTGGAACGTGGGCGAGGCCGCGGCGCAGGCGGCGGCACAGAAAATCGCCGACCACTTCTCCAGCGTGAAGACGATGACAGGCGAGTTCGTCCAGTTCGGTCCGAAGGGCGAACAGACGGGCGGCAAGTTCTTCATCGAACGGCCCGGCAAATTGCGCTTCAACTACGAGGCGCCCTCCAACTTCCGCGTCGTCTCGGACGGCAAGTCGGTGGTGCTGATGAACCAGAAGCTGCAGACCGCCGACCTCTACTCCCTGTCGCAGACGCCGCTGAAGCTGCTGCTCGACGAACGAATCGACCTCTCCGGCAGCAAGGTGCGCGACATTCGCGAGGAGAGCGACCTCACGACGATCCAGCTTGCCGACAAGTCGGTATTCGGCAGCGCCACCATTACCATGATGTTCGACCCGAAGACCTATGAGTTGCGCCAGTGGACGGTCACCGACGCCCAGGGCAAGGACACCACGGTGATGATCTTCAACGTCCAGGAAGGCGTCACCTTCGATCCCAGCGTGTTCCGGATCGACTACAACAGCGTTCGCCAGATGAACGAAGTGCAGCGATAGCTGCCAAAGCGCGAGCAGCCGCCTACTCGGGGGAAAGATAAGGGCGCGGGCGCGACGCATCTGGCGTGCTTGTCATTCAAGTCCCTGGCACCTAGGTTCCGGCTTCCCGCCTAAGAAGCCTGCCAATGCCCTTCACCGTCGCCACCTGGAACATCAACTCCGTTCGCCTGCGCCTTCCGATCGTGCAGCGGTTCCTCGCCGAATACCGGCCTGATGTGCTGTGCCTGCAGGAAATCAAGTGCCCGGACGAATTCTTCCCCGCCGACGCCTTCGTCGAGGCGGGATACGGGCACATGGCCGTCAGCGGGCAGAAGGGCTACCACGGCGTCGCCACGCTCTCGCGGCGCCCGCTGGAGATCGTGGAGAAGCGCGATTTCTGCACCAAGGGCGACTGCCGCCATCTCTCGGTAAGACTGGACGCCGGCGGCAAGAAGCTGCTGCTGCACAATTTCTACGTTCCGGCGGGCGGCGATGAACCCGACCCGGAGATCAATCCGAAATTCCGTCACAAGCTCGATTTCGTCGAGGAGATGCGCTCCGTGCGTGCCGGCTATGACGGCGAGAGCGCCTCCATCTTGGTCGGCGACCTCAACATCGCGCCGCTGGAGGAAGACGTCTGGTCGCACAAGCAGCTGCTGAGGGTGGTCAGCCATACGCCGGCGGAGACGCAGGGACTGGAATCGATGCGCATCGGCGGCGAGTGGGCCGACCTCATGCGACTGCACACCCCGCCGCCGGAGAAGCTCTACACCTGGTGGAGTTACCGCGCGCGCGACTGGCTGGCTGCGGACCGTGGCCGACGTCTCGACCATATCTGGTCTTCGCCCAACCTTGCCCCTGCGCTGAAGGACGTGGAAATCCTCAAGGCGGCGCGGGGCTGGGAGCGGCCGTCCGACCACGTCCCGGTGATCGCACGTTTCGCGTTCGACTAACCCTCCGGCCGCTCAGTCGGCGAACTTCGCCGACAACAGCTCCAGCCTCGAGATCAGGGCCTGCATCTCGGACGCGATGCGCGCATGTAGCGTCGCCGCGACATCGGGATACTCCTCAAGGATGCGGCGGAACAGGCTGCGGTTGAGGCGGATCACCTCGACATCGGTCGCCGCGACGGCGCCGGTCAGACGGTTGGTGCCGGTGATCAGCGCCAGTTCCCCCAGCAGCGACGCCGGTCCGGCCGTACCAATTATGACGCGCCTGCCGGCGATATCGCGGTAAAGCTCCACCGTGCCGCTGGCCACTACGAATGCGCAGTCGGCTGGCGCCCCCTCCTGGAAGAGTTCGCGGCCGGCCTTGAGGCGCATCGTCTCGGCGCCGAAAGCAAGCAATCGCAGCTGCTCGGAGGTGAACCCCTCGAGCAGGCGCACGCGCTCCAGGATGCGGATGTCGTCGTCAAGCGCCATTCATGTCCCCGGGCGGGCCGTGATTCGCGGCCGCGCCATTGTGCACGCCGCCGGCCGGTCCGGCCAGCTTCATGCCGGGAGACCACTGGCGCGGATCAGCACCGCCCCGTGAGCCGGCTCAGGGAACGAGCTTGTATCCGCCGCTTTCTGTCACAAGAATTTCGGCATTGGAAGGATCGCGCTCGATCTTCTGGCGCAGCCGGTAGACATGCGTCTCCAGGGTGTGGGTGGTGACGCCGGAATTGTAGCCCCAGACCTCCTCCAGCAGCACGTCGCGCGTAACCACCTTGCGATCCGCCCGATACAGATACTTGATAATCGACGCTTCCTTCTCGGTCAGGCGCACCTTGCCGCCGCGCTGGTCAATCAGGAGCTTCTGGCTGGGCTTGAAGGTATAGGGGCCGACGGCGAAAGTGGCGTCCTCGCTCTGTTCGTGCTGCTTGAGTTGGGCGCGGATGCGCGCCAGCAGGACGGCAAAGCGGAACGGCTTGGTGACGTAGTCGTTGGCGCCCGCTTCCAGCCCGAGGATGGTATCCGAATCGGTGTCGTGGCCGGTGAGCATGATGATGGGCGCCTTGTAGCCGCCCTTGCGCAGCAGCTTCACCGCCTCGCGGCCGTCCATGTCGGGGAGACCGACATCCATGATCAGCAGGTCGACCAGCCCGCCGCGGACCGCAGCGATCCCCTTGGCGGCGTTCTCCTCCTGCAGGACGTCGAACTCCTCGTAGAGCGACAATTGCTCCACGAGCGTGCTGCGCAGGTCCTGGTCGTCATCGACTATGAGGATCGTCCGTGAAGTCATCGTCAATCCATTCAAAAGAAAAGGGATAATCCTGTTGACCGGCTCCCGTTTATGCGGAAGCTCGCCCTGAGGGAATATGATCACGGGCTTTTGTTCCGCTGTGCAATCATACTCGAAAAAACGTGTTCGCAACGAGGCTGCACGAAATTTTGCCGGCGTCGGCCTGCTGACGGTACGCGCCCGGCCGGGAGAACCCACGCAGGGGCTCCTCATCGCCGGCCCGCGCAGCTTCCGCTGCGCCTTGGGGCGCGGCGGCATCTCGGCCAACAAGCGAGAGGGCGACGGCGCCACTCCGCTGGCCGCGATGCGCCTGCTGGGGGGATATTTCAGGCGTGGGCGTTTCCGCCCGGGGGCGGACCTTCCGCTGGCGCCGATCAGCGCGCGCGACGGCTGGTGCGACGCGCCCGCCGACCGCAACTACAACAGGCCGGTACGCCTCCCTTACCGGGCGAGCCACGAGGAGATGCTGCGCTCCGACCGGCTCTACGACGCCGTCATCGTGCTGGACTGGAACATCAGGCCGCGCCGCCGCAACCGCGGGAGCGCGATCTTCCTGCATGTGGCGAAGCCCGGCTTTCAGCCGACCGAAGGCTGCGTGGCGGTCACGCCCGCCGCGATGGCATGGCTGCTGCCGCGCGTTTCGCGGCGAACCGTGCTGCGGGTAATACGCTAGCCGGCGACCCTAGGCGAACTCCCACACGGTCGTCCGCTTCACTTCCGCGTCCTCCAGCGCGCGGGTGACCGGCACCTCATATCGCGCTAGCCGCGACAGTCCGGTTTTCGGCAGGTAGGCCCGGCCCGGATCGCCGATCAGGACACGAGCGCCGCCTCGTCTCAGTTGCGTGAACCAGGGCAGGACGCGTCCGGCCAGCGCACGGTCGTAGAAGACGTCACCGGCAAGCACCACGTCCCAGCTGCCGGCAGTGTCTATGGGGTCGGCATCGGTGAAGGCGAGCGATACGCCGTTCGCGGCCGCATTGAGCGCGGTCGCTGCGCCGCAGAAGGGGTCGATGTCGG
>JAEYRU010000063.1 GCA_023435335.1 Pseudomonadota bacterium | reverse complement strand
CGCTGGCGGATCAGCCCTTCCTGCGCCACCGAGGCGATCAGCCGCCCGTCGCGGCCATACAGGAAGCCCCGCGACAGCCCGCGCGAGCCGATCATGTTGGGGCTGTCCTGGGCATAGAGCAGCCAGTCGTCCAACGGGTGCGGCCGATGGAACCACATGGCGTGGTCGAGGCTCGCCATCTGCAGATCCGGATCGAAACCGGTGCGGCCATGCGCGAAATTGGCCGTGTCGAGCAGCGTCATGTCTGAGAGGTAGGCCAGGATCGCCGATTGCAGCGCGCGATCGTCCGGGGCCTCGCCGGTGAGCCGCATCCAGACATACTGCATGGGAGCGAGCTTCTCGCGCGTCGTATAGTGCTCGACATGCACCGGCTTCACCTCAAGAGGCCGGTCGCGCGCCCAGAAGCGGCGGATGGAGTCGGGGATGTCCGACTTGATCTCCTGCAGCAGTTCCTGCTGGGTCTTCAGCGTCTCCGGCTGCGGCACGCCGAGCGGCATCGGCATCTGGTGCTCCATGCCGTGCTCCTCCACGTGGAACGAGGCCTCCAGCGAGAAGATCGCCTGGCCGTGCTGGATGGCGACCACGCGCCGTGTCGTGAACGAGCCTCCGTCGCGGATGCGGTCGACCTCGTAGATGATCGGCACGGCCGGATCGCCCGGTCGCATGAAATAGCAGTGCAGCGAATGCACCGGCCGCTCAGCCTCCACCGTGCGCTGCGCCGCCACCAGCGCCTGCCCGATCACCTGCCCCCCGAACACGCGCTGCCAGCCGGTCTGCGGGCTGCGACCACGATAGAGATTGTGTTCCAGCCGCTCGAGGTCGAGTATGGAGATGAGCTCCTGCATTGCGGCCGTCGTCATGGTCGTGTCCCGTCTCATTGATGACACGGGCTTCCTGAAGAGTGGCGTCACGCAAGTCAAGGCAGGCGGGAAAACGACGGGAAGGCGCGATGGCGAAGGCAGACAATGCAATGAACGGCAGCGGCGAGGGCCGCGTCTTCGATGTCGTGATCGCCGGCGCCGGCTATGTCGGTCTCGCTACGGCGGTCGCGATCCGCTCGGCCCGTCCCAGCCTCTCCGTCGCGATCGTCGACGCCGCCCCAGCCGGCGTATGGGAGCGCGACGGCCGCGCCTCGGCCATCGCCGCCGCCGCTTGCCGCATGCTCGACCGCCTCGGTGCCTGGCAGGCGATCGCCCCCCACGCGCAGCCGATCACCGACATGATCGTCACCGATTCGCGCACGCACGACCCGGTGCGCCCGGTCTTCCTCACCTTCGGCGGCGATGTCGGAGAGGGCGAGCCCTTCGCCCACATGGTGGAGAACCGGGTGCTCAACGGCGCCCTGCGCGAACGTGCCGCCGCGCTGGGCATCGATCTCATCGAGGGCGTCGCGGTGCTCGGCTTCGATCCAGGTCCCGTCTCCACTGTCGTCCATCTCGCTGACGGGCTGCCGCTCGCGACGCGGCTCCTCGTCGCTGCCGACGGGGTGAAATCGCGGCTGCGCGACATGGCGGGCATCCGCACCGTTCACTGGGACTACGGCCAGTCGGGCATCGTCTGCACGGTGGCGCACGAGCGCCCGCATGGCGGCCGCGCCGAGGAGCATTTCCTGCCTGCCGGCCCGTTCGCGACGCTGCCGCTGAAGGGCAACCGCTCCTCCATCGTGTGGACCGAGCGCACCTCCGATGCCGAGCGTCTCGTCAAGGAGGAGCCGATCGTCTTCGAGGCCGAGCTGGAGCAGCGCTTCGGCCTGAAGCTCGGGGAGATAAGCGTCGAGACGACACCGCGTGCCTGGCCGCTCGGCCTGACGCTGGCCCGCGAATTCATCCGGCCGCGCTTCGCGCTCGCCGGCGATGCGGCCCACGGCATCCATCCGATCGCCGGGCAGGGGCTGAATCTCGGCTTCCGCGACGCCGCCGCACTCGCCGAGGTGGTGGTCGAGGCCGACCGGCTCGGCCGCGACATCGGCGCGCTCGACGTGCTGGAGACCTACCAGGCCTGGCGCCGTTTCGACACGCTGCAGATGGGCATCACCACCGACGTGCTCAACCGCATGTTCTCCAACGATTTCGGCCCGCTGCGGACGATCCGCGACATTGGCCTTGGACTGGTCGACCGGATGCCGCGCATGAAGGACTTCTTCATCCGCCAGGCCTCGGGGCTCGCCGAGAACGCGCCGCGGCTGCTCAGGGGCGAGGCGATTTAGCGGTCCTCGTTTCTGGGCTGGCTCGCCGGCGCTTGCTCGCCTTGGTCGAGCAGGTGAATGGTCATGTCCCGCAGCGAGACGATCCCCGCAAGCTCGCGGCCCGACAGCACCACGCAGTGGCTGAGGCCGAAGCGCGTCATATATCGAATCGCATAGCGCAGCCTCATTTCGGCATCGACCGCGGGGGCTGGCTTCTGCATCGCCTCGTAGACCTGAATGCGCGAAGGGGGACGGTTGCTCGTGGAGACGCCCCGGGCCACGTCGGAGATCAGCAGCAGGCCGTATTCGTCATCCGCGTCCCTTCGTTTGACGACGAGCGAACTGATGTTCTGTTCGCGCATGGTTGCCAGCGCTTCGTTCAAGGGGGCCATTCCGTCGATGGTCAGGGGGTCGGCCGTCATGATCTCGCCAACGCGAAGGTTAGGCCCCTTCGTCATATCTCTTCCTCGATCTTCTTGGACAGTTCCCGGATTTGCCCGGACATTCCCACTGCGTCCTCGACGGCGAGTTGAACCGCCAGGCCCGAACCGGGTCTGGTCTCGAATTCCCCGGCCACCGCGATCCGGTCGAGAATGTTGGAGCAGAGATTCTCCTCCACGATGAACAGCACGATGTCATGCGCAGCGGTCAGGTTCAGGCCGAGGAACGTCTTCTTCGGCGCCATGCCCTCCCCGCGAGCGCTGCCGATGACCGTCATACCCGTCGCGCCGGCGTCGCGGGCAGCCTTCATGACAGGTTCGACGCGACCCTCCTCTGCGAGCGCCAGGATAAGCTTGAAACGCACTATTCACCTCCTTTGCGCCTGCGGTCCACTATTAGCCGGACCTGCGCGAAAACCAAGAGACATCCGATCGGCGCGAGCAGTGCGAGGAGCACGAGGCCGAAGCCGTCGGCCAGCGGATCGCGACCGGGAAGATGCCTGGCCAGGCTCGCTCCAAAGGCTGCAATAATCGGAACCGTGACCACCGACGTCGCCATCGGTCCGCTGTCGAGGGCAAGGGATACAAGAGTCCGGGGCGTAAGAAGGGCCGCGACTGCGATCAGCACAAGCAGCGGAACCAGAAGGTAGATATAGGGAAATCCGGCCAGAATCCTAATCGTTCCGATTGCCAGTCCCGCAGCCACGCCGATGGCCACGACGAGCCGGAAACTGGTGGGATGCAGTCCCCCGCCCGTCAGGTCACGGACACGTTGGGCTATCCCGATGAGGGTGGGCTCGATCATGGTGGCCGCAAAGCCCAGCGAGGCGGCGAAGGTCACCAGCCACAGCGCGTTCAGGAACGTCGAATGTTCGGGTGCGGCCACGCGCTGGGCCAGCCGCAAGGCTAGATCGTCGCCCACTGGCACTAGGGAAAGGCTCAGCCCGGCGCGGAAGAAGGAGATGCCGGCGACAATGGCAGCCACTCCCAGCAGGATCCGACCGAAATGCGGCGGTACGCTGCGAAACGCGAGCAGCTGGAATGCGCCGATTACCACGGCGATTGGTGTGACGTCGACCGCGGTCTGCCAGAAGCTGTCGATCAGGAGGCTGATTACTGCGATCACGGCCTCATCCCAGCAACGAGGCGCTAAGCAAGATCGTGATCATGGGCATCGCCGACGCCAGTGCAACCGCTCCAAATCCGTCCGCCATCGGCGAGCGGCCCTCTACCACGCTCGCGAGCCCTATCCCGAGTGCGGCGATCAGGGGAATGTTGATGGCCGAGGTCGCAGCAGCTCCTGCGTCGAAAGCGACACCGGACAGGGGTGTCGGCTGCAGGAGAACGACCAGGCATGCCACGCCGTAGATGGCAAGGACGGGGGCAAGAGCAGGCCAGCCCAGCAGTATCCTGACGCAACTCAGCACCACGGCCAGCCCGACGGCAACCGAGGTCGCGAGACGCAGGACGAGCGCTGTCCGGGCAACCTCGTCGGGCGCGTCGGGCGAGGCCATCGCGGCCGCTGCCTGCTCGCTCACCGCTATGAGCGCCGGCTCGGCCACCGTGCTGCCGAAACCGACGGTGAAGGCAAACGCCAGGAGAAGCCAGAGATTTGCGCGTCGGGCGAATTCCTCGGCCAGTCGCTCGCCGAGCGGAAACAGACTCAGTGACAACCCTACGAGGAACAGTGTCAGGCCAAAAAGCACGAATCCCGCTCCGATGATCTTGGTTGCAAGATCGGGGACCGGCTCCTGAACGATCGCTAGTTGGAAGAATGCGACGACCATGATGATCGGCGCGAGATCGCGTGCGTTCTGAATTAGCGGAAGGAAGGCTCTGGACAACAGGCGGTGCATACTTGCGGCAAACACTCGTATTGCGGGGTGGCTCCTGGCGACGATAGCCTTACAATGGCAAACAGCGCTACACCGAGAGTGGTACATGAAGCGGATACTCATTGCATCGGATCTGTCGGAGCGCTCGCAGCGAGCGCTTCGACGTGCGGTTGTCCTCGCGAGACAATTCGACGCGCAGCTCACAATTCTCCGCGTGGTGGACGATGAGCAGCCGCAAGCGCTCATTGACGAGGAAAGCCGCGCAACCGAGCGGGCTCTTCGTGAAGAACTCGATCGGTGCGGTGGGCGCGACCTCAACTTGGCGCCGGCCGTTTGCGTCGTCGCGGGGGATCCGTTCCGGGTGATTGCCGATGAAGCGAAGCGGCTCGCTGTCGATCTGATCGTGATGGGCGCACATCGAAAGCGTCTGCTCGGAGACATCTTCACAGGCACGACGATCGAGCGCGTGATGCGTCTCGGCGGCAGGCCGGTGCTGATGGTCAATCGGGAAGGCGAAGCACCCTACGAGAAGACCCTTGCGGCTGTTGATGTTTCCGATGCGTCGGCTCACGCCCTCCAGACTGCGCGCGACCTGGAGCTGCTCGATCCCGTTCGCGACGCTGCGGTCCATGGGTTCGTGCCGCTCGGCGAGGGCGTGATGTACTATGCGGGGGTCGAACGCGAAAGAGTGGAGGAGCACGTCGCGGTGAGCGCGGGTCAGGCCCGGGGGGCAATCGCGAAGTTTCTTCGCGATCATGGCTTTGCGGCCATGTCGAACCTGCTCCTGATCGAGAAGGGCACAGCCTTCGAGGCGATCGAGGCCGGCGTTCGTCAGTTGCAGCCGGACCTCGTGGTCATCGGCACGCGCGGTCATGGCGGGCTGAAACGCGTTCTGCTTGGAAGCGTGGCCGACGAGGTCGTCAGGCGCTTGGAATGTGACGTCCTCGCGGTCCCTCCGCAGCCGGACTCAAGTCCCGGTTGAGTTACATGGCTTCGCGGTTGAGGTCGCGGATCGGCGCACGAGCCTCAACCCGATGAAGCGGCTCTCGCCGGGGAGACGCCATGCCCAAGCGTCCTCGTAGCCAGGAGCGCGGCAACGACGACCGGCACCACCGTCCAGTACGAGACGCGAACGCCGAAGTGCTCGGCCACGAAGCCAAGCAGCGGCGGGCCGGCGAAGAACACGACGAAGCTCATCTGCCCCAACGCCGCGACATTGATCGAGGCCGGCCTGTCGGTTCGCTGCGCGGCGGCGGAAACCGCAAGCGGATAGACCGACGAGCAGCCGAAGCCGGTGAGGCCGAAGCCGATCAGCGCGATCAGCGGCGTCGGCGCCGTGGCGACGGTGACGAGCCCGATGGCGGCCAGCCCGAGCAACGCGATGGCCACGGGGCGCGGACTGAACCGGTCCACGACCGGATCCATGCTGAGGCGCCCCACGGCGATCGCGAGCGAGAAGATCGTGATGCTGAGCCCGCCGACGAAGGGTTCCACGGCGAAGACGTCGCGCATGTAGATTGCCGACCAGTCCACGCCGGCGCCCTCCGCGAACAGCGGCGCGGCCCCGACCAGACAGACGGGCAGCAATGCCAGCGTGGGGAACGCGACGAGCGGCGCGTCTCCGGCGTGGCCGTTCGGCCGGTGCGGGGCGCTTTCCACCTTCGAGAACACGAGCAGCCCGGAAACGACGACGACAGCCAGCGCGACAAGCATGTGCAGCTCGACCGAGATCGCGGCCTGACGCACGCCTGCGCTTACCAGCGCCGTGATGAAGAAGCCGAGGCTCCACATGCCGTGGGCGCGGCTCATGATCCTGTATCCGAGCAGCGCCTCGTGCCGGTCGGCCTCGAGGTTGACGTTGATCTCGAATGCACCCGTGAGCAGGCCAGCCGCAAAGAAGAGCGGCGCCGCTGCCGCCGGGGACGGCATCCAGGGGATCAGTGCGTAGAAGGCCGACGCGCCGAACAGGGTCACGAAGACGGTTACGCGCGCGCCGAGGCGATCGACCATCCGGCCCAGGAACGTCATGCCGCAGAGGACGCCCGACGACATCGCGACCAGCAGAAGGCCCAGCTGGCCCTCCGTGAGACCGAAATCCAGTTGCAGGTCGGGGAGGCGCGACAGGAGGGCGCCCATCGAGAGCGCCAGTGCGAACTGCATGAAGTAGACGCGGTGGTGCGGCAGAATCCTGGGCATGTCCGATCTCGCTGCTGCCGGCTTCGCAAGCTGCGCCGGACATCCGGAAATGCCCAGGTCTGGCGTTCGGTCGATAGAGATCACCATGTCTGCTGACAAGATGTGTCAGGAAGCGCGGCGGTGGAGAGGGGTCGTCCGGGCCTCAGCCCGTCTCGGTCGCCTTGATCCTGAGCCGCGTGATGCGGTTCTTCTCGCGCTTCATCACGATGAACCGCTTCCCGTGGAAGGTGAAGGCCTGCTTTTCCTCGGGGATCGTCTGCGTCTCGTGGATGACGAGACCCGCGATGGTGGTCGCTTCCTCGTCGGGCAGGTTCCAGTCGAGCGCGCGGTTCAAGTCGCGGATCGGCACCGATCCCTCCACCACGACCGAGCCGTCCGCTTCCTGCTTCACGCCCTGCATCTCGACGTCGTGCTCGTCGGCGATGTCGCCCACGATCTCCTCGAGGATGTCCTCCAGCGTCACCAGCCCCTCGACCTCGCCATACTCGTCGACGACGATCGCGAAATGCCCCTTGCGGCGCAGGAAAGCGTTCAGCTGGTCCTGCACCCGCGTCGTGTCGGGCACGAACCACGGCTTCGCCGCCACCTTCATGACGTCCACCTTGGTCGGATCGTTGTCGACTTCGTGCAGGGCCCTCAGCAGGTCCTTGGCATGGATGACGCCGACGATGTTCTCAGCCGAGCCGCGCCATACCGGCATGCGCGTGTGCGGGCTCTGGAGGATTTCGCGAACCAGTTCCTGCGGCGGCTGGTCCACGTTGACTGAGCGCATGGCGGTGCGGTGCACCATCACGTCCGAGACTTCCAGCTCGTGCAGGTCGAGCAGTCCGCCCAGCCGGTCGCGGTCGAGCTTTACCACTCCGCCCTCGCGGGCGAGCACGGCCACCGTGCCGCGCAGTTCCTCGTGCGCCGAAAGCAGCGATTCGTCCCGGCCGAGATTGACGCCGACAAGATGCAGCATGCCGCGCACGATATTGTTGGCGAGCCAGGAGAGCCCGCCGAACAGGAAGACTACGACGCGCGCGAAGGGCGACACCGCGAGCGCGAAGCGCTCGGGGCGCGACAGGGCCCACGACTTCGGCAGTATTTCCGCGAAGATCACGAGCAAGACGGTCATGGCGATGGTCGCATAGACCACGCCGGCTTCCCCGAAGACGCGCAGAAGCAGGCTGGTCGCTAGGGCCGAGGCGAGGATGTTGACGAGGTTGTTGCCGATGAGCAGCGCGCCCACCAGGCGGTCCTTGCGCTCGACCATCCTGTCGACCAGGGCGGCCCGCCGGTCGCCGCCCTCGGCCAGGTTGTGCAGCCGCGCGCGCGACACTGCCGTCATGCCCGTCTCCGTGCCCGAAAACAGGAAGGACAGCACGATCAGCGCGAGGATGATGCCGCCGGTGATCCACATGTCGGGTGTCATTGGCCTGTCTGCTCCTTCAGGAACGCGAGAACCTCGGATGCGGGCACGTCCTTCGCGATGAAGGACTGGCCGATGCCGCGGGTCAGGATGAAGGTCAGCGCCCCGCGCGAGACCTTCTTGTCCTGCACGATATAGGCCATCAGGCCCTCCGCGTCAGGCATCTCCCCTGGTATGTCGGATATCCGCCACGGCAGCCCCACCTCCCGCAGATGCGTTTCCACGCGCCGCGCATCGTCCGGACTGGCGAGGTTCATGCGCGACGAGAAGCGGTGGGCCAGCGCCATGCCGATCGCCACACCCTCGCCGTGCACGAGCCTGGCGCTGTCGTAACCGGTCGCCGCCTCGAGCGCGTGTCCGAAGGTGTGGCCGAGATTGAGCAGGGCCCTGTCGCCCGTCTCGAATTCGTCGCGGGCGACGACCTCGGCCTTGGCGCGGCAGGATTGTGCGATCGCCTCGATGCGCGCGGGTCCGCCGGCGAAGATGTCGCGCCAGTTCGCTTCCAGCCAGGCGAAGAACTCCGGCCGGTCGATCAGTCCGTACTTCGCGACCTCGGCATAGCCGGCGCGGAACTCGCGCTCCGACAGCGTATCGAGCGCTGCCGTGTCCGCCAGCACCAGGCCGGGCTGGTGGAATGCGCCGATGAGGTTCTTGCCGTGCGGCGCGTTGATGCCGGTCTTGCCGCCGACCGACGAATCGACCTGCGCCAGCAGCGACGTCGGCATCTGCACGAAGCGCATCCCGCGCCGCACGATGGCGGCGGCGAACCCTGTCAGGTCGCCGATCACCCCGCCGCCGAGCGCGATCACCACGTCGCGGCGCTCCAGCCTGGCGGAGAGGATCGCATCCACCACTTTTTGCAGATGCGCGAAATCCTTCGTCTTCTCGCCCGGCTCCAGCACGGTGGACGTGGAGCCTATGCCGGCCGCTGCCAGGCTGGCCTCGGCAGTGGATAGGTGATGCCTGGCGACGTGTTCGTCGGTCACGATCGCTGCCCGCGCGCCCGGCATCGCTGCCGCGATACGGCTTCCCGCCTCCCCTATCAGGCCCGGCCCGATGAGGATGTCGTAGGCGCGCTCGCCCAGTCCGACCGTTACCGTCTCGATCCGCTCGTCAGTCATTTCGCCTGCTCCGCGTCCTGCATGCGCAGGAAGGCATCCACCGCGGCGATCACCTCGTCGGCGATCACTTCGCGCCGCTCGTCGCGAGTCTGCACGGTCACGTCCGCCTCGGCATAGACCGGATAGCGCAGCTGCATCAGTTTCTCCATCACGGCGCGCGGGTTTTCGGCCTTGAGCAGGGGGCGGTTCTGCTTCCGCGCCACCCTGCCCATGAGCGTGTCGAGGTCGGCCTTGAGCCAGACCGACACCGCCGCCTCGCGGATTGCCGCCCGCGTCTCCGCGTTCATGAACGCGCCGCCGCCGGTGGCCAGCACGCGCGCGCCATCGTGCAGCAGCCGCGCGATCACCCGCTGTTCGAGCGCGCGGAACTCATCCTCCCCGTATTTCTCGAAGAGGTCGGGCACGGACATGCGCGATGCTGCTTCTATCTCGTGGTCGCTGTCGACGAAGGGCAGCCTCAGCAGGGACGCGACACGACGGCCGATCGCGGTCTTGCCAGCTCCCATCAGGCCCACGAGCACGATCGGCCGGTTGCCCAGCCGCTCGGCAAGTCCCCCAGCGCCGCCCTCGGCAATATTCTGTCTGGCGTTCATCCCTCTCCGCCTTTTGCGCGGTTTCGACACGAAAAGCAGCTTGCGTCAAGCGCACCGACCCGGCTTGCAATACCGGGATGCCCGGCCCATAACGGCGGCAGGGACGAAGCTGCCTTGGAATGCGGGGACAAGAAGAGCTATGCCGACCCTGTTCCGTTTGCTCACCGTGATCGCGGTGGCCGCCGGTATCGTTTACGGTGCGATGTATGCGCTGGCCACTTTCGTGGAGCCGAATGTAGGCGAAATGACCGTGCGGATACCGCCGGAGCGGTTGAACCGCTGATGCGCGACGGCCACCGCATCGAAGCCTTCCTCGAAATGATGAGCGCCGAGCGCGGGGCAAGCGACAACACGCTCGCCGCCTACCGTCGCGACCTCGAGGACGCCGGCACCGCCCTGCAGGGCGCGTGGGGCGGCGTCGCCTCCGCGCCGACCGCCGAGGTGCGTCTCTATCTCGACGGCATAGCTGCCCGCGGCTTCGCCGCCACCACCCAGTCGCGCAAGCTGTCGGTGCTTCGCCAGTTCTACAAGTTCCTCTATGCTGAGGGCCTCCGCAGCGACGACCCCACCGGGACGCTCGACAGCCCCAGGCAGGGCCGACCGCTGCCCAAGACCATGAACGAGCGCGAAGTCGGGCTGTTGCTGGACCGTGCCGCCGCCGAAGCGGCCGATCCGCCACCGGGGATCGACGCCGCCGCGGCGTTGCGCCTCCATGCTCTGCTCGAAGTGATCTATGCCACCGGGCTGCGCGTTTCGGAGCTGGTCAGCCTGCCGGCGACGGTCGCGACCCGCGACGAGCGCTACTTCACCGTGCGCGGCAAGGGCAACAAGGAGCGGCTGGTCCCGCTTTCGCCCAAGGCGCGGGCGGCGATGAAGGCATGGATGGCGGCGCGCTCGGCCGATCCATCTGATCCATCTGAAAGCCCCTTCCTCTTTCCCGCCGGTTCGGCGAGCGGCCACCTGCCGCGGCAGGTCTTCGCACGCGAGCTGAAGGCACTCGCTGCCCGGGCCGGAATTCGCGCCGCCGCAGTGTCGCCGCACGTGCTGCGCCACGCCTTCGCCAGCCATCTGCTACAAAACGGCGCCGACCTGCGCGTGGTCCAGCAACTGCTCGGCCATTCGGACATCTCGACCACCCAGATCTACACCCACGTGCTCGAAAAGCGGCTGGTGGAACTGGTCAACACGCATCACCCGCTTGCCGACTAGGGCCGCTGCCGCTATTTGAAGCCCAAATTCCGCGCCTTGGGCCGAGACCGGGCCGCCGCCGGGGCCGCCGAACAAGTTCGAGATTTCGCAGCCGAATGTATAATTATCTTGATTTCGAGAAACCGGTCCAAGACCTCGAGGGGCAGATCCTCGAACTCAAGCGGCTTGCCGCCAACGGCGAGGCGGTCGACGTCGCCGATGAAATCAGCCGCCTGGAGAAGCGCTCGGCCGACGCGCTCCGCGAGATCTACAAGGCGCTGACGCCGTGGCAGAAGGCGCAGGTTGCGCGCCACGCCGACCGCCCGCACTGCCTCGACTATGTCGGCGCGCTGTTCAGCGACTTCACGCCGCTCGCCGGCGACCGATCCTTCGGCGACGACGACGCCATCGTCGGCGGCTTCGCCCGCTTCCGCGGGGAGCCGGTGGCCATCCTAGGCCAGGAAAAGGGCTCCGACACCAAGAGCCGCCTGAAGCACAATTTCGGGATGGCGCGGCCCGAAGGCTACCGCAAGGCCGTCCGCATCATGGAACTGGCCGACCGTTTCTCGGTTCCCGTCATCAGCCTCGTGGACACGGCCGGCGCTTACCCAGGCATTGGCGCGGAGGAGCGCGGTCAGGCCGAGGCCATCGCGCGCTCGACGTCTGCTTGCCTGGCGCTGAAGGTGCCCAACATCTCAGTCATCATCGGCGAGGGCGGCTCCGGCGGAGCGATCGCGATCGCTACCGCCAACCTCGTCTACATGCTGGAGCACTCGATCTATTCGGTCATTTCCCCGGAGGGCGCCGCCTCGATCCTCTGGCACGATTCGACCCGCGCGCGCGACGCCGCGACCAACATGAAGATCACTGCGCAGGATCTGCTGTCGCTGAGGATCATCGACGGCATAATCCCCGAACCGCTGGGCGGCGCGCACCGCGGCGCCGACGAGGTGATCCGGGCGACGGGCGAGCAGATCGAGAGGGGATTTGCCGAACTGGCTGGATCCGACCTCGACAACCGCGAGCACCGGCGCGAGAAGTATCTCGCGATAGGCCGCAGCCTCTAGGTCTCCGGCTGGCGACAAGCGAAAAATCGCTCTCCGCCACAATCTTGCCGCGCCTTTCGATCTGAATGACATTGACGTGAGGGAATTCCGTCGCGCTTGCGGTAAGGCTTTTTCAAGCATACGGGACTAGACCGATACCGGTATCCGCAAGCTCAGACGGCAACGAAGGCCGCAAGGGGACATCGTCGGGACTTCGATGGGTTTTAGAACAGCACGCGCCGGACTTGTGATCGCGGCCCTGCTTCTGGCGGGTTGCACTGAGGCTACGCTCGAGGACATTTCGCCGAAGGCGGAAAAGCCGCTGCCGCCGAAACTGGTGCAGGCGCTGCGCGCGAAGGGCATGACCCGAACGTCGCCGATCATGGTCCGCCTCTTCAAGGAAGAGGGTGTGCTCGAGATCTGGAAGCAGAAGGACAACGGCCGCTACGACCTCGCCACCAGCTACGACATCTGCAAATGGTCGGGCAAGCTCGGCCCCAAGTTCACCGAGGGCGACCGCCAAGCGCCGGAAGGCTTCTATACCATCCGTCCGCACCAGATGAACCCGAAGTCGAGCTACCATCTGGCGTTCAACATCGGCTATCCGAACAGCTTCGACCGGGCGCATGGCCGAACCGGCTCCAACCTCATGGTGCACGGCGCCTGTTCTTCGGCCGGCTGCTACTCCATGAGCGACGAGCAGGTCGAGCAGATCTACGCCTTCGCCCGCGACGCCTTCCGCGGCGGCCAGCAGGAATTCCAGGTGCAGGCCTTCCCCTTCCGCATGACCCCGGAAAACATGGCGCGCTACAAGAGCGATCCGAACTTCGAGTTCTGGGCGATGCTGAAGGAAGGTTACGACCACTTCGAGATCACGAAGGTGCCTCCGAAGGTCGATGTTTGCGGCAAGCGCTACGTGTTCAACAGCATATCGGCCGACGGCAAACCGTTTTCGCCTGCCGCCGCCTGCCCGGCGATGGTGAAGCCGGAAACGCTCGAAACCGCCTATCGCAGCTACCAGACCAAGTTCGAGAGCGCGTTCACCGCGGCGCTCGGCAATGGCGCATCGAAGAAGCAGCCGGCCCCCACAATCGCCGGGTTCAAGGAGGCGGTGCTGGTGGCCGACTGGTCGCGCCGCCGTGCCCGTGGGGAGCAGGTGAGCCGCGAACCCCCGTCGCTCGGGCAGCCCGCACCGCAGCTGGCGGTCGCCACGCAGCCGCGGCCGCAACCCGCGCCAGCCGAGGCGGAAGCCGGCCCGGCCGAGCAGGTGATCGCACAGGATGCCGCCGCAGCCATCTCCGCGGCGGTCGGCGGCGCGCCGGCGGCGGACGCCAATGCATCGGCTGGCGAAACCGCCCCCCTGGCGACGAAGAAGCGCAAGCGTCTCTGGGGCCTGTTCGGCGGCTGACATGCCTCCGGGCCCCGACACGTCCATTCCCGAAACCTGCGACCTCAGGGGGTTGAACTGCCCCCTTCCCGTCCTGCGCTCGAAAAAGCGTCTTGCCGGCATGAGGCCGGGCGCACGGCTTTGGGTGGAAACGACCGACCCCCTGGCGGCGATAGACATACCCGCCTTCTGCAACGAAGCGGGGCACAGGATCATCGAGAGCCTGCCCGTTTCCGGCGGCAACCGCTTTCTGATCGAACGCGGCGAAGCCGGCGGGTAGCGTCGCGCGGGTCGTTCAGCCGGCGAACCCCGGGATCGAGAGAGGGTTGGCTTCCAGCGCGACCCTGTCCGGCGCATCCACGGCCAGGCGTCCGGTAAAGGCAGCGAACAGCCGCCGCACGTAGTCCTCGTCCATGTCGAAGCTGATCAGCACGAGCCGCGTGCCGCGAGGGCCTTCCGGCCACGCCGGCAGCCGCGCCGGAGGATGCATTAGCTTCTGAACGGCATGCAGCACCAGCGGCCGTGACGGGTCCTCGGAAAGCTCGACGATCCCCTTCATGCGCAGCAGCTTCTCACCCTGGCTGGACTGCAGGAGGTCGAGGAACATCTCGATCGTGCTCAACGCCACCGGGGCTTCATGCACGAGCGAAAAACTGCGCACCCGGCTGTCGTGCGGAGAATGGCGGTGGGCATGGTGGTCATGGTCGTGGTCATGCCCGTGCCCGTGCCCGTGATCATGTGCCGGCTCGCCCAGCCAGCGCGCCACGTCGGCGCTTCTGGTCGCGGGGTTGTAGAGCCCGCAGTCGAACAGCGCCGCGACGTCGCCGGCGCCCGCCTCGATGATCGGCGCGTTCGGGTTGAGCTCGCGCAGCCGGGCCTCGAGCGCCGCGGCGGCGGCCGCGTCGGCAAGTTCGCGCTTGGAGAAAACCAGCCGGTCGGCCACCGCCACCTGCCGCACCGATTCAGGATGGGCATCGAGGGTCGCGGTTGCGTTGACGGCATCGACCACCGTCACCACGCCGTCCAGCCTGAGCATATGAGCCAGCACCGGGTGGCCCATCAGGGCCTGCAGGACCGGAACGGGGTCCGCCAGCCCGGTCGTCTCGATGACGATGCGATCGAGCCGCGCGATGCGGCCTGTCTGCATGCGATCAAGCAGGTCGGCCAGCGTGTCGACGAGATCGCCGCGAACCGTGCAGCACAGGCAGCCGTCGGACAGCTCGATGATGCCCTCGGTCGCCTGCTCCACCAGCAGATGGTCGATGGATACGTCGCCGAACTCGTTGATGATGACAGCGGTGTTGGCCAGTGCCGGATCGCGCAGAAGCCGGTTGAGCAGCGTCGTCTTGCCCGCGCCCAGGAAACCGGTGAGCACCGATACGGCGACGGGCTCGAAGGCGGCCATGCTGTCAGCCGCCCTGCGCAGGTGGCGGCGTATAGTTGGGGCGCGGCGTCGGGATCGGCACGTCGGCATACTCCGTGGTTGCCGGAGACGGGCCGGAAGCCCCGCCCAGGCCGACCGTAACGACGCGGCGTGGCCGGTCGAGCTCGCGCATGTGCGGCGATCGCACCACCCGCTTGCCGTCCTCGCCACGGTTGGCCATGCGCTCCTGGCGCGCGGCCTCGGTGCAGATCACGGGACGCATGTCGGTGGCCTGCGCGATCATGCTGCCCGACGGTTGCAGGCTGCCTATGCGCGGGGCGGCGAAGCCGGATTTCGAGAAGCCGTCGGCGAGCAGGTCGGCCGCCTTCTCGGCGCGCGTCTCAACCGATAGCTCTCCCAGCACGACGGCCAGCAGGGTGCGCCCGTTGCGCGTGGCCGAGGCGACCAGATTGAAGCCGGAAGGGCAGGTATATCCGGTCTTCATGCCGTCGGCGCCGCTGAAGCGGGCGATCAGCGTATTGTGGTTCTCCATGATCGTTTTGCCCGCGCCTATCGCCTCGATGGAGAAATAGCCGGCGTATTGCGGGAAGTCGCGGCGCAACGCCGCCGACAGGATCGCCATGTCGCGTGCGGTTGTGTACTGGCCCTCGTGGTGCCAGCCATGCGCGTTGACGAAGCGGCTGCCGGTCATGCCGAGTCGCTTCGCCTCGGCGTTCATGCGTTGCGCGAAGGCGGGGACCGAGCCGCCGACGCTCTCCGCCACGGCGGTGGCGATGTCGTTGGCCGACTTCACCATCAGGATCTTAATCGCGTTGTCGACGGTCAGCACCGAGCCGGCCTTGTAGCCCATCTTGCTCGGCGGCTCCTTCGCCGCATTGGCGGAGATGCGCACCGGGGACTGCAGCGTGATCTCGCCCGCCTTGATGGCGCGGAAGACGACATAGGTGGTCATCAGCTTGGTAAGCGAGGCGGGATACCAGCGACGGAACGCGTCTTCGTGCGAAAGTACCTTCCCGCTGGCCATGTCGACGACCAGATGAGGGCCCGCCAGCGCCGGACCAGCCGACAGCGTAGCCGCCAGGATCGCGCCCACCGCGACCATGCGAAGCATGAATCTTTGCCGCATCAGAAAAACCAACTCGCCTCTTGCCGTTCCGGTGCGCCGTTCTCTACAGTCCGCGGCAGACATATTGCCAAGCCACCTGCAACCCGTATCCGGAAGCTGCCCGTTTATTCCCGCTATCTAGACCATGTGTCGCCAAGATGGCAAAGCGGCCCGTTCACATTTTCGACAGGCCGCGACGTATCCCTCAAAGCGAAAGCGAAATACCCATGCCGATCCTCAACCGTGTCGCCGAGATGCAGGACGAAATCACGGAGTGGAGGAGGCATCTGCATACGATCCCGGAGATTCTGTACGAGGTGCACAAGACCGCGGCCTTCGTCGCCGAGAGGCTGCGGGATTTCGGATGCGACGAGGTGGTGACCGGCATCGGCAGGACCGGTATCGTGGGCATCATCAAGGGCAGCCTCGGCCCCGGCCCGACCATCGGCATGCGAGCCGACATGGATGCCCTGCCGCTCTCCGAAGTGACCGGCAAGCCCTATGCCTCCACCCATCCGAACGCCATGCATGCCTGCGGCCACGACGGCCACACGGCGATGCTGCTCGGCGCGGCCAAGTATCTGGCCGAGACGCGCAATTTCGCCGGCTCGGTCGCGGTCATCTTCCAGCCGGCCGAGGAGGGCGGCGCAGGCGGCCGCGCCATGGTCGAGGACGGTATGATGGAGCGTTTCGGAATCGACCGCGTCTTCGGCATGCACAACATGCCTGGCCTCGAAGTCGGGCGTTTCGCCATTCGGCCGGGCCCGATCATGGCTGGAACCTCCGAATTCACCATAACGGTGAAAGGCAAGGGCGGCCATGCCGCCATGCCGCATACCACCGTTGATCCCATTGTGGCCGCTGCCAGCATGATCACCGCGCTGCAGTCGATCGCCTCGCGCTCTGTGGATCCGATCGAGTCGGTCGTGGTTTCCGTGACCAAAGTGCATGCCGGCGATGCCTACAACATCATTCCGGAACAGGTGGAGTTCGCCGGCACAATCCGCACGCTGAAGACGGAGGTGGGCGACAGGGCACGCGCCCGCATGCGGGAGGTCTGCGAGGGCATCGCGGCGGCGCACGGGGCGACCGTCGATGTCGACATCGTGGTCAACTATCCCGTCACCTTCAATCATGCCGCCGAGACCGGCTTCGCCGCCGGCATCGCCATGGGCGTGGCGGGCGAACCCAATGTGGCCACGGAGGTCGCACCGGTGATGGGCGGCGAGGATTTTTCCTACATGCTGGAAGCCCGCCCCGGCGCCTTCATCTTCCTCGGCAACGGAGCGACGGCGAACCTCCACAACCCCGCCTACGACTTCAACGATGAGGCAATCCCGCACGGGGTGAGTTACTGGGTGAAGCTGGCGGAGACCTCCCTGGCGGCCTGAACCGCCCCTCCAATCCTTCTTGGCGAAAGGCGCCCGAAGGGTTATGTGTGCCGGCAGTGGTCCCGTAGCTCAGCAGGATAGAGCATCAGATTCCTAATCTGAGGGTCACAGGTTCGAATCCTGTCGGGATCACCACCGTATTTCTCCAAGAAAATCAACGGTATAGTGTTCGCAGATCACGTTTTTGTGATCGAATTTGCCTCGTTTTTTGGGTGTGACAAGGATTGTCTGAATCCCTTGCATTGCAACGCATTGGGGAGCGGAGGGAAAGGCTGAATGCAACAAAACTTGTGACAAGCAGTACGCGGAATCGCCGGTACTCAGGGGTCCCTCGGTATGTACTGAATGTAAGTCCACTTTTCATGGAGACGTTCAGATGGAACGAGTCAGGATCAACAGACGGCCAGAAGACAGCCTCGCTGACGACCTACTTTGGGGAGCCGAGGCGATCGCGAGGTACATCGGGCGGGACAAGGAGCAGGTGTTTTACCTGATCCGCAAGAACAAGATTCCCTACAAGAAGGTCGGCCAACGCATTCAGGCTTCCAAGACAGCGTTTCGACGATTCTTTGAGGGTGAGGGCTGTCGGTTGGGCTTTTTCAGTGTTCCCGTGGTAGCGAAGCGGGACCTAAAAAAAAACTTGCAAGAGCAGGCTAAGTACGAAGCCATTCGTTTGCGCAGCGACGACTTATGGATGGCGTTCAGGCAGCGTGCGTTTGCCGAGGCGATAAAGCTCCTAGGCAAGCGGTCCCGAGGAATCCCGTCCGAGGTGCGCTGGATGGTTCAGCGATTTGGGTTGCTCGATGATCCGGACACGGTGTCCGAGGATGTAATCCGAATGGCTTGTGCCGCAGAACGAATGCATCGCAAGGAGAGCTTACCGGCGTGAGGGCATTCCCTACTCGTCGTAGTAAAATCGGGCGGCCGCGCGTTTCGGCGCGCGCCGCTCAGTCCTTCGGTGCAAGAGCCCGAGGCGGTCCAAGAGGCGCATGTCCTGACGAAAGGATCGGGCGACGGCGGAGACGGTCAGCCGACTTATCCGGTATCCATGTGTCTCCATGAGCGCCATCAATTCATCGAGGCGGGTACTGCCGTCACGGAGTATCGCAAGCTTGATCAGGCTACGGTAGTCGGGGGTCATGGGTGATATATTCATCACTTTGACATTCCCTTCATTGATTCCATTACGAAAAAACGATCCCTCTTGAACGGATAGGAGGGGATGCGTTCAATCAAGTCCTGCTTCCTCAACTCGCTGTCCCCAACAAGGCTGTAGCGGCGGTAGAATGCTTCCGTGCGCTTTTTCGCATACGCGTCAGGCAATGTGTCTAGCAGCCTGTTCAGTTCAATCGGACTTCTCTTCCACTTG
>JAEYRU010000029.1 GCA_023435335.1 Pseudomonadota bacterium | reverse complement strand
TCGACATGGCGCTGCGGGCCATCGCCTTCGGCGCCATGGGCACGGCGGGCCAGCGCTGCACGACGATGCGACGGCTTTTCGTGCACGAGAGCGTGTACGACCAGCTGGTGCCGCGGTTGCGCAAGGCGTATGAGAGCGTCTCGGTCGGCAGCCCGCTGGAAACCGGCGCGCTGGTAGGCCCGCTGATCGACAATGCCGCCTTCGATGGCATGCAGAATGCCCTCGAAGCGGCGAAGCAGCTCGGCGGCAAGGTGACCGGGGGCCAGCGGGTCGAGAACGGACACCCGGACGCCTTCTACGTCCGCCCGGCCCTGGTCGAGATGCCGGAGCAGGCCGGCCCGGTGCTGGAGGAAACCTTCGCACCGATCCTCTATGTGATGAAGTACTCCGACTTCGACGAGGTACTGCAGCTGCACAATGCGGTGGGCGCCGGCCTTTCTTCGTCGATCTTCACCCGCGACATCCAGGAATCGGAGCGTTTCCTCTCTGTCGAGGGATCCGACTGCGGCATCGCCAACGTCAATATCGGCACATCGGGGGCGGAGATCGGCGGCGCTTTCGGCGGCGAGAAAGAGACCGGGGGCGGGCGGGAGTCGGGCTCGGACGCGTGGAAGGCCTATATGCGCCGGGCGACGAACACGGTGAACTACTCGACTGCGCTGCCGCTGGCGCAGGGGGTTTCGTTCGACATCGGGTAAACCTGGACTTCGGAAGCTGCCCCGGCGCTGCTCCGCCCGGGGCAGCTTCAGCCGGGTTCAGCCGCCGTGGCCGCCGGCCTTGTGCGCGTCGGCCGGCTGGCCGCCCATTTCCTGCACAACGAATTCGATCTCGACTGTTCCGGCCTTCTCGAAGGTGAGGGTCGCGGCAAAGCGCTCGTCCTTCACCGCCGGTTGCTTCAATCCCATGAACATGAAGTGGAACGAGCCCGGCTTGAGCACCGCCTCTCCGCCGGCGGGGATCTCGATGCCGTTGGCGAGTGGACGCATGGTCATGACGCCCTTGGCGTCGACGGCCATCTCGTGAATCTCGGACCGTTCCGAGATCGCCGACGAGATCGAGACGAGGCGGTCGGCCTCCGCGCCCTTGTTGTGGATGGTGGCGTATCCAGCGCCGACCTTGGCACCCTCGGGGGTTGACCGCGCCCATGGATGAACGATGGCGAGATCGCCGAGCTTGTAGTCGTGGGCGGCGGCCGGAACGGCCGGCAACGAAACCAGCAGTGCGAGAAAGAGCGCCTGAGCGCGCGAAATCATGTTCATGTCGATAACTCCTGAAGGCCGCGATACGCGGCATGCTTGACGTCGGAACGGCGAAGCTTCGCCGGATCAGTCCGTCAGCGGAGGAGCGCGCGGATTTCCGGGACGATGGCCGGGGACCGGAAGGGATATGTTGGCCAGCGGAGGGTAAGTGGCCGGCAGTTCATAACGCCAGTCGGCAGCGAAAGCTGCCGGCTGATCCGCAAGTGCGGCGCCGGGCGCGCCGCAGCCGAGCAGACAGCAGTTCTCGTCCGCATGGCCGCCCCGCTGCGGGACCGAATGATCCGCGTCGGCAGCCGTAACGCAAATCGGATTGCCGAATACGTCGAGTAGGACGGGGCGTGCGGCCTGCGCAGACGCCAGCGACTGAAGGGCAAAAAACACGGCGGCGAGCAACGCCACCACGTTCTTCCATCCATTTCGCCGCATGCGCGCCATAGGGACTCCAGTCTCGCCGCCGCTATAACATCTCGCGGTCGGAGCAGGAACCGGCCCCCGCCACCTGCGGCAACTGGCGCATCCTTGCCGGATCAGCCCCGCGATTCGTTGCGCAGGCGCAAAAAGCCCGAAGAATCCGCGTAGCTCCGACCCGCGCGGGTCAGTTCACCGTGTCGAAGAGCGTCTTCAGCTCCTCGAGCTTCTCGTTCACCAGCCAGCCGTAGTAATTCTCCTGCGGCAGGCGCGGAGAAAGCCCGCTGCGGCGGCGCTTGTCGTTTTCCGCCTTGAGGGCACGCGCGCGGCTCTCGGGATCGCCCAGATTGTAGAGCGTGGCGGTGATCCCGGGGTTCGTCGATATGTCGAAGCCGGCAATGCGCTTGTAGGCATCCATCGAGGTCTTGATGGCAGCCGCGACGTAAGGCAGCGTCAGGTCAGGATCCATGATCGTCTGGTAGACTTCGCCGGGCCGATCGTGGCTGAGCCTGGGCAGGCCCGATACCTTGTTCACCACGTCGCTCATCTGGAGAGCGGTCAGCGGGTTGAGCTGGCCGATGCCGAAGGTCTGACCCGCGTAGAGCGGCTGGAAGAAGACCGCGCCGAAGCGGTCATTCGGAAACTTCCTGCCGTCGACGGTCTTGCCGCGGAACCGCGTGTTCCAGATGCGCTCGCGACATGCCCAGAGATCGTAGCTGCCCGAGAGTTCCTCGCATTCGGCGAACTGCGGCCGCTGCACGAAGTCTCCGACCGTTTCGCCGTTGTGGCGGAAGGTGATCGCGCTGCTGACATAGGACACGGCCTTCACGTAATAGGTCTGCAGCCGGTCGTAGACGTCCACGTTGTAGGTGTGCTCCCCGATGATCGCGCCTACCATGTGGATGGGGTCGAATCCGTACTTCTTCGAAACCGACACGATCTTGCCGCGCAGGGCGGCGTCCCTGGCAAGCAGGTCGAACACGCGGCGGTACTTGGCCTCGTATGTCGACTTCAGCGCCTGGGTGCGGCTTGCTGAACCGGACGGGACGGGGGGCTGCTGCTTGTTGCGGTTGCCTTCCGGCACGGCGGTCGCGGCGAGGACCGGCGCGGAAAGCGCCGCCAAGAATCCAACGATGAGGAAGCCGACCCGCCGCCTTGCGCGCATCTCACATCTTTCCGCCCGAGTTCCGCAACGTTAGGGACTGGCGCGTAGCGTGTCGAGCCGGTGCAGTGGAAAAAACTGGCCGGCGCGAGCAGGAGCCGAGCGCCGGGCCGGAGCCTTACAGGATGAATCGCGACAAATCTGTGTTTTTCGCGAGATCACCAACATTCTTCTGCACAAATTCCGCGTCGATTGTGACCTCCGTGCCACTCCGATCGGGCGCGTCGTAGGAAATATCGTCGAGAACCCGCTCCATCACGGTCTGCAGGCGTCGTGCGCCGATGTTCTCCACACTCGCATTGAGATCGACCGCGATGCCGGCGAGCGCGTCTATGGCGTCGTCGGTAAAGGTGAGCGTCACGCCCTCGGTCTGCATCAAGGCGACGTACTGCTTGATCAGGCTGGCCTCGGTCTCGGTGAGGATGCGGCGGAAATCCTCCTTTTCGAGCGCGCGCAGCTCGACACGGATGGGCAGGCGACCCTGCAGTTCCGGCAGCAGGTCGGACGGCTTCGACACGTGGAAGGCGCCCGAAGCGATGAAGAGGATGTGGTCCGTCTTCACCGGCCCGTATTTGGTGGCCACCGTGGTGCCCTCGACCAGCGGCAGCAGGTCGCGCTGCACACCCTCGCGGGAAGGCCCGCCGGATATGTCGGAGCGTGCGGCGATCTTGTCGATCTCGTCGAGGAAGACGATGCCGTCGTTCTCGGCCGATTCCAGCGCCCGGCGCACGACCTCGTCCTGGTCGAGCAGCTTGTCGGATTCGTCGCCGATCAGCAGCTCATAGGACTCCTTCACCGTCGTCTTGCGCTTCTTGGTGCGCTGCTGGCCCATGGCCTTGGCCATCATGTCGGAGATGTTGAGAACGCCTATGTTTGCGCCGGGCATGCCGGGTATCTCGAAGCCGGGCATGCCGCCCGTTCCGGTGTCTGCCACCTCGATCTCGATCTCCTTGTCATCCAGCTCGTTGTCGCGCAGCTTGCGACGGAAACTGTCCTTCGTCGCCGGGCTGGCTGTCTTGCCAACAAGGGCTTCCAGCACGCGTTCCTCGGCGTTCACGTGGGCGCGCGCCTTGACGTCCTCACGCATCCTGTCGCGGGTGAGCCCGATCGCGGTTTCGACCAGGTCGCGTATGATCTGTTCGACGTCGCGGCCGACATAGCCGACCTCGGTGAACTTGGTGGCCTCGACCTTGATGAAGGGTGCGCCGGCAAGCTTCGCCAGGCGGCGCGATATCTCGGTCTTGCCGACGCCGGTGGGGCCGATCATCAGGATGTTCTTCGGCATCACCTCCTCGCGCATCTGGCCTTCCAGCTGCTGGCGGCGCCAGCGGTTGCGGAGCGCGATGGCGACGGCGCGCTTGGCGTCCTTCTGGCCGATGATGTAGCGGTCTAGCTCGGAAACGATTTCGCGGGGGGAGAAAGTGGTCATGTGGGTCAATTCTCTTCAGGTGCGTCCAGCGCCATCATGAGGGCCGGACCGTAGATTGTTGTTCGTTTGTCGAAGGCGGTGAAGCCCGCCTTCTCGTAGGCGCGAATGGCGCGCCCGTTCGTCGGGTCGGGATCGATGATCAGGCGCGGCGCGCCTTCCTGGAAAAGCGTCTCCGCATATTGGCGGATGATCGCGGAGCCGTGGCCCTTGCCGAGCAGTTCGGCCGGTCCGATGGAGATATCCATTCCCTGGGTGCCGTAGGGCTGGTCATGATAGGGATGGCCGTCCTCCAGATGCGGGTCGTAGCTCTGCAAATAGGCGATTGGCCGCCCGTCGAGCTCGACGATCAGCGGCTCGGTCGAGATGTCATCCATCGCCTGGCGAATCTCGTCCACACTCGCAGCCGCATCGGGTTTCCACCATTGCGTGTTGTGCGGCTGCGAAAGCCAGCCGGCCAGCATGGGCAGGTCGGCTTCCGTGACCGCGCGGAAATCATAGCGCGGCTCACTCGGCATCGAGGGTTTCCACCACGATGCTCGAATTGGTGTAGACGCAGATTTCGGCGGCGATCTGCATGGCCCGGCGCGCGATCTCCTCGGCGTCCTTGTCGGTGTCGACGAGGGCGCGGGCGGCGGCGAGCGCGTAATTGCCACCGGAGCCGATGGCCATGACGCCGTGTTCCGGCTCCAGCACGTCGCCGGTGCCGGTGAGGGCCAGCGTAACCGACTTGTCGGCCACCAGCATCATTGCTTCCAGGCGGCGCAGATAGCGGTCGGTGCGCCAGTCCTTGGCGAGTTCGACGCAGGCGCGCGTAAGCTGGTCGGGATACTGCTCGAGCTTGGCTTCCAGCCGCTCCAGCAGCGTGAAGGCATCGGCCGTGGCCCCGGCGAAACCGGCAATCACGTTGCCCTTGCCGAGACGGCGCACCTTCCTGGCGTTGCCCTTCATGATGGTCTGGCCGAGGCTCACCTGTCCGTCGCCCGCGATCACCACCTTGCCGCCTTTGCGCACCGTGATGATCGTGGTGGCGTGCATCGTCAAATCACTGCTCATGCAAAATCTCCGGGCGGCCTCGTGAAGCACCGCCATGATCAATCCTGCGACTTATGTATGTGGCGCAGGGGCGAATGCAAACCGTGCGGTTAACCGGCGAATCGTCTGCCGGGGCTTGCTTCTGGATATTGCAGCGCACTGCTGTTAGAAGGCGGCGCAGCATCCTGAGAGGGTTCCCCAAATGGCCTCCGGCAAGACGGCGCGGCGCGCGAGCGTGGAGCGCAAGACGAAGGAAACGGCGATTTCCGCCACCGTCGACATCGACGGCGCCGGCCGGTCCGAGATCTCGACCGGCATCGGCTTCTTCGACCACATGCTGGAGCAGCTTTCGCGCCATTCGCTGATCGACATGACGGTGAAGTCGAAGGGCGACCTGCACATAGACGACCACCACACGGTGGAGGACACCGGCATCGTGATCGGCCAGGCCATCGCGCAAGCGCTGGGCGAAAGACGCGGAATCATGCGCTACGCCTCGATCGATCTTGCCATGGACGAGACGCTGACGCGCGCGGCGGTGGACGTGTCCGGCCGGCCATACCTGGTCTGGCAGGTGGCGTTCTCCGCGCCGAAGATCGGCAGCTTCGATACGGAGCTGGTGAAGGAGTTCTTCCAGGCTCTCTCCCAGCATGCCGGCATCACGCTGCATGTGACCAACCACTACGGCGCGAACAACCATCACATCGCCGAGACCTGCTTCAAGGCTGTGGCGCGGGTGCTGCGCTCCGCCTGCGAGATCGATCCACGGCACGCGGATGCGATCCCGTCGACCAAGGGCACGCTCAACGGATGAGGCGCTGACATGGCGAGCTTCGTCGTAATGGAACGGCGGGCAGCGGGTAGCGGACGTGACGTGGAGTTCGTCCGCGACAGCTTCCATCTGCTTGCGTTCCTCTTTCCGCTGTTCTGGTTCCTCTTTCACCGCATGTGGATCGAGGCGGCGGTGACGCTCGCGCTGATCGTCGCGTTTGCGGTGCTGACCTCGTGGGCGGGCTACCCCGCGCACTGGCCGTTGTCGCTGATCGTGTCGATCTTCGCGGGACTGGAGGCGCCGGCGCTGAGGCTCGCGGCCATGCGGCGCGCCGGCTGGAGCGAGCAGGGCGTCATCGAGGCGGACGACAGTTTCGCCGCTGAGGCGCGCTATTCCTCCGAACTGTATGAGGACGAGCCGCCTGCCGAAAAGCCGGCCGATGGAAGCCAAACAGCAGCGGACGCCGCGTTTCCGCCGCGCACGGCCCCCGGCCCGGCGCTCGGCCTGTTCTCCTACCCGGACGCACGCTGATGAGGGTCGCGATCATCGATTACGGGTCCGGCAACCTGCGCTCGGCCACCAAGGCCTTCGAACGGGCGGCGCGTGCTGCCGGCGTCGTGGCCCAGATCGAGCTGACGGCCGACGCAGAGCGCGTTCGCGGCGCCGACCGCGTCGTGCTGCCGGGGGTGGGCGCCTATGCCGACTGCCGCGCGGGTCTCGACGCGGTGCCCGGCATGGTCGAAGCCATTCATGAAGCGGCCATCGAGAAGGGGAGGCCCTTCCTCGGCATCTGCGTCGGCATGCAATTGATGTCCTCGCGCGGGCTGGAAAAGACGATCACGCGCGGCTTCGGCTGGATCGAAGGCGACGTGAAGGTGCTGGAGCCGGCAGATCCAACCCTCAAGATCCCGCAGATCGGCTGGAACACGCTCGACCTCAAGCGCCCGCACCCGCTCTTCGACGGGATCAGGACGGGGCCGGACGGACTGCATGCCTACTTCGTCCACTCCTACCACCTCGCAGCCAGCCGGCCCGAGGACGTGCTCGCCGTGACGGACTATGGCGGGGCGGTGATGGCCGCCGTGGCGCGGGGCAACCTTGTCGGCACGCAGTTCCATCCGGAAAAGAGCCAGGCGCTCGGCCTGGCGCTTATCGCCAACTTCCTGAAATGGAGGCCGTGATGAAGAAGGGCTACTGGGTGGCGATGGTCGATATCGCCGACTTCGAGCAGTACAAGGCCTATATTGCGGCCAACGCCGCGGCATTCGAGAAATACGGTGCGAGATTCCTGGTGCGCGGCGGCCGCCACGTGGCGCCCGAAGGTCCGATCGGCGACCGGCAGGTCGTGATCGAGTTCGACAGCTACGAAAAGGCGCTGGCCTGCTACGAATCGCCCGAGTACCAGGAAGCGCTGAAGCTGCGGAAGCCGTGCTCCAGCGCCCGCATGGCGATCATCGAGGGTTTCTGAGACCGTGATCCTCTTTCCCGCCATCGACCTCAAGG
>JAEYRU010000148.1 GCA_023435335.1 Pseudomonadota bacterium | reverse complement strand
AATCCCTCATAGCGGCGAATGACGATGCAGATCTCGTGCTGCTGGATCTCACCATGCCGGGCGCCAGCGGGCTGTCGGGGCTGGTGGCGCTGCGCGGCCTGCATTCCTCCATGCCGATGATCGTCGTATCGGCTCACGACGACCCGGAGACGATCCGCCGCGCCCTCGAACTTGGCGCCTCGGGCTTCATTCCCAAGTCGGCCAGCATGGAAGACATACGCATAGCCGTCTCCACTGTGCTCGCAGGAGGCATACATACGCCAGAGGGCATTGACCTGGGTGTGGAGGCGGATCCGGAAATCTCGGACCTTATCCATCGACTGCAGACACTGACGCCCCAGCAGACACGGGTGCTCGGCATGATGGCCGAGGGCCGGCTGAACAAGCAGATCGCCTATGAGCTCCAGGTTTCGGAAGCGACGGTCAAGGCGCATGTCTCGGCCGTCCTGCAGAAGCTGGGCGTCGACAGCCGCACGCAGGCCGTGATCAAGCTGTCGCGCATCGGGGCCGACCAGGCGGCGGTCTGATCTATTCGGCGGCGGTCAGCATGCGATGGTAGCGCGTCAGCATGGTGCGCAGCGCCGCCGGCTTCACCGGCTTGTTGATCACCGGGACTTCGAGCTTCTCTGCGGCCGCGCGCAGTTCGGTCGAGCGATCCGCGGTCACCAGCACCGCGGGCGTGCGTGCGCCCCAGCTCCGCCGTACTGCCCGGATCACGTCCAGGCCGTTTTCGTTGTCGAGATGGTAGTCGGCAAGGATAAGATCGGGAGGCCGCGCCATTGGTAGTCTCGCCTTGAGCGAGATCGACCCCTGGTGGGTCTCGACCTCGCACCCCCATCCTTCGAGCAGAAGGCGCATGCCATCCAGGATGCGCGCATCGTTGTCGATGCAGAGCACGAACATGCCGTCGAGCATCGCCCCCGACCTCACGTCGGCGCGAGTCTCGACTCGCTGAGGCGGCTCCAGCGCTTCGCCGCGTGGCATGATGACCGAGAACCGCGTGCCCCTGCCGGGCCGCGATTCGATCTGGATCTCCAGCCGCAGGACGCGCGCGATGCGGTCGACGATCGACAGCCCGAGCCCAAGTCCCTGCGCCTCGCGCACGCCCTCCTCAAGCCGGGTGAACTCCCTGAAGACAGTGTTCAGCTTGTCGGAGGCGATGCCGATTCCGGTATCGAACACCTGCAGTTCGATCAGCTCGCCGCGGCTGCGCACTCCGATCAGGACCCGCCCTGAGCGCGTATACTTGATCGCATTGGAAACGAGGTTCTGCACCAGGCGCCGGAAAAGGTTGCGGTCGGTATTGACGGTCACGCTCGAAGGCACGATCCGCAACTGAAGTCCCTTTTCAGTGGCCATTGGCTGGAAATCGGTGGCGATCTGCCGGAGCAGCGCATCCAGCCGGAATGTCGTCTCCGCCGGCTTCATCGCCCCCGTGTCGAGACGCGAGATGTCCAGAACCGCGCCGAGGATGGTTTCCACCGAATCGAGAGAGGATTCGATGTTGCCGATAGACTTGCGCAACGCGCTGTCCCGCGCCGTTTCCATCAGCGAGGAACAATAGAGCCGCGCGGCATTGAGAGGCTGCAGGATGTCGTGGCCAGCCGCGGCGAGAAACCGGGTCTTGGACAGGTTTGCCTCCTCGGCGAGCATTTGTGCCTGCGCCAGTTCCTCGTTCACGCGCACCAGCTCGGCAGTGCGGCTGGCGACGCGCTGTTCCAGTGTCTCGTTGACCCGCTTCAGCGCCAGGTCGGCCTCGACGCGCGCGGTTACGTCGGAATAGGTGGCCACCACACCGCCGTCCGGCATCGGATTGGAGCGCAGCTCGATGATGCGCCGGCTCGACTTGAGCTCGATCTGCCACGCCTTGCCGAAGCTGGTGAGCCGGTCGAGGATAATATCCTCCTCGTCAGGGCCGATGTCGCCGCGCTTCATCAGGTGTCGCAGGATCTCAGCGACAGAAATGCCGACCTGGCCCATTTCGTCGGGCAGATCGAACAGGACGCGATACTGCCTGTTCCAGCAGATGAGTCGCAGGTCCTTGTCGAAGACATTGATGCCCTGCTCCATCTGGTCGAGCGCGGTCTGCAAGAGGTCGCGATTGTGCTGGAGTGCCTCCGAGGCATCGTCGAGCAGCCGCAGGGCATCGCGCGAGGAACTGTCGTTACGCTGGAACAGCAGCGACAGGATCAGTCGCGCCGAGGACGAGCCGACCGCACTTGCGAGCAATTGCTCCGAGAACCGCGTGACCTCCATCGAGGCAGGCTGGCTGCCGACGAGCTTCTGGCCCTCGCGCGTCTCGAAACTCTGGAACGACCGCTCGGTGCGCTCCACACCCAGGTAGCGCGCGATCGTGTCCTTGAGGTCGTTGACGGTCACCGTGGTGCGGAATCGGCGCAGCGCCGGCATGGGATTGGCTTCGCGCGGCACAAAGATGGCCGCCTGAATACGCTCCAGGGCAACGGCCGGACGCATCAGCGAGCCGAGCACGAAGAACAGCGTGTTGATCCCCAGGCTCCACAGCACCCCGTGGTTGAGCGGCTCGGCGACCGTTCCGAACAGCGCCTGCGGACGCAAGTCGGCGATGCCGAACGGCCCGCTGACCAGGATTTCGGTTCCGGGCGGCGCCAGTGACGGGAAAAGCAGCGTATAAGCCCAGGTGATGCCGCCGGCGCACATGCCAAGCACGGCTCCGCGGGCGTTGGCCCCGCGCCAGAACAACCCGCCGATCAGCGACGGCGCGAACTGCGCGATTGCCGCGAAGGAGATGAGGCCGATCGCGGCCAGCCGCGTGTTGGTGGTTGTTTCCCGGTAATACAGGAAAGCCGCGAAAAGGATGATGAAGATCGCCGCGCGCCGCACGTTGAGGATGACCTTGGTCATGTCCTCCTTGTCGCGGAAATCGGCCCGCAGGAAGCGCCGCAGGAACAGCGGGATGACGAGGTCGTTCGAGATCATGATCGAAAGCGCGACGCTTTCGACGATGACCATGGCGGTGGCGGCCGACAGCCCGCCGATGAAGGCGATCAGCGCCAGCAGGTCCTGTCCCTGCAGTAGCGGCAGCGACAGCACGTAGAGGTCGGCGCTGGTGCGGTCGCCCACCATCACCAGACCGGCAAAGGCGATGGGAATGACGAACAGGTTGATAAGGACCAGGTACAGCGGGAACAGCCAGCTTGCCTGGCGCAGTTCATGCTCGTTGCGGTTCTCCACGATTGTTACGTAGAACTGGCGGGGCAGCAATATGATGGCGAGGCCGCTCAGTGTCGTGAGCACGACCCAGGTGGCCGGCGAGGTGCGGTAGTCCATCGACTGCGCCACCTCGGGATGCGAGCTTACCTTGCGGATCAGATCGGCCGGGTTGTCGAACAGGAGGAAGGCGACGGTGAAGCCGACCGCGAGGAAGGCGGCGAGCTTGACGATCGATTCGACCGCGACCGCCAGCACCAGCCCGTCCTGGTGCTCGGTGGCGTCCGCGTGGCGGGTGCCGAACAGGACCGCGAAGATCGCAAGCAGCATCGCCACCATCAGCGAGATGTCGCCGAACACGAAATCGAAGGAAGGCGGCGCACCGTTGTAGTGCTCCACCATCAGGCTGACGGAGTTGGAGATCGCCTTCAGTTGGAGGGCGATGTAGGGGATGGTGCCCAGCGTCGCGATCAGGGTGGCAATGGACGCGACGGCGAAGCTCTTGCCATAGCGGGCAGCCAGGAAGTCGGCGATCGAGGTGATCTTTTCCGACTTCGCCAGGCGCACGATTCGCCTGAGCAGCGGAAAGGCGAAAACAAAGACCAGCACCGGACCGATATAGATCGTCAGGAACTCCCAGTTGCGCTCGGCGGCCAGGCCCACGGAGCCGAAAAAGGTCCACGACGTGCAGTAGATGGCCAGGCTCAGGCCGTAGATGTAGGGCCGCGGGCGGCCGGGATCGATGCCGACGGCACGCCTGTCGCCGAGGCTTGCGATCGCAAACAGCAGCGTCACGTACGCGATCGCGACAAACGCTATGACCCAGCCCTGCAAAGGACTCCCTCCCTTGAGTCCCGCCGCCGAGACGGCAGGGAATTATGCAACCACAGCCCCGCCCCGCTGTCCATCTGGTTGCGTTCTTTGCTATTCTGGCATGGTTGCGGCATTTGCGCCGCGCCAATGCGCCGCTCAGGGAGCAGTTCGATGCTTAAGGAATTTCAGGAATTCATCGCCAGGGGCAACGTCATGGACCTGGCTGTCGGCGTGATCATCGGTGGAGCGTTCGGACTGATTGTCAGTTCGCTGACCGACGACATCATCATGCCGATTGTAGGCGCTATCTTCGGGGGGCTCGATTTTTCGAACTACTTCCTGCCCCTGAGTTCGGGTGTCACCGCGACCAGCCTTGCGGCGGCCCGCGAGCAGGGAGCCGTATTCGCCTACGGCAACTTCATCACGGTGGTGATCAACTTCCTCATCCTTGCCTGGATCATCTTCCTGATGGTCAAGGCGGTGAACAACCTGCGCCGCCGAATGGAGCGCGAAAAGGAAGTGGCCGACGTTCCGCCCGCGCCTCCCGCCGACGTACAACTGCTGACCGAGATTCGCGATCTGCTGGCAAGGCGCTGACGCCTTCCGGCGTCAGCGCTGACTGGACCAATCACGCCTCTTTGCGCGGA
>JAEYRU010000147.1 GCA_023435335.1 Pseudomonadota bacterium | reverse complement strand
TCGACCAGCCGGGACCAGTGCATGACGAAGCCACCCTCCGGTCCCATGCGATACTGGTGTAGGTCGTACCAGCCTTGCCCCGACAGCAGGTCGCGGACCTGCACCAGGCGCATGACGCTGTCATTGTCGAGGCCCGGCTCGCCCAGCTTCTGGAAGCCCAGCGTGGCGGAAAGGGCGAGGGCGACGAGCGCACCCGCCAGCGCCAGCGCCGGATCTCCGGTGAGCCACCGCCGCGCATCCTGACCATCTCGGGAGGAGGCTCCGGAGGCGGTCGCCTCCCTTGCAGCGCGGACGGCGGCCACGGCTCAGTCTCCGGCGGCATTGGGCCGTGCTGGAAAGACCCAGAACAGCGATAGAAGCAGACTTGCCGCACTGGCCACGCACGCGGCCAGCAGCGCCGCAACCCCCACGGGCCAGCCGAGTACGGAGGTGGCGACCTGCGCCATGGCCCCGGACATGACCGCGGCGAACGCCTGCGCCACCGCGTAGCGTGGCAGCGCATGGCCGTGCCCATGCCGCCAGCGGAACGACCAGCCGCGCTGCGTAAGGTAAGCGGCTGCGAACACGATCGCATATGCGAGCGTGCCCCCCGCAAACGGCGGCAGGCCTGCGGCGATGAACAGCCATACGAGCAGGAAGAAGAGCAGCGCCGCGGCGACACCCACGACGATGAAGCGCCCGATGGTGGCGCGGTCGTGCATGGCGGCGAGGCGGCTCACAGCAGCGGCCGCGTGCGGACGTCCTCCCGTTCCGGCGTGCCGTGCCTCAGGGGGATGTCCAGCACGCCGAGGAAGAACGCCGAAAACAGCAGTTGCAGGCCGATGACCACCAGCGTCAACCCCAGCGTGACGATCCGCGGAATGCTAGGATCGCGCAGGTCGCCGAAATCGAGGCTGGCCCAGCCCAACAGGGCGCTTCCGAACAATAGCAGCCCGCACAGAAGCGTGGCCCCGGCGGCAAGCGCCAGCCGGTCGGTCGTGATGTTGTTTACCAGCCAGTCGGCGCCGCGCGTGGCCGGCAACATGCCGGTGCGCGCCGCATAGCGTCGCGACAGCGCTCCGAATGTGATCAGCTGCGTGCCGGTCACCACCATGAAACAGGCCGCCACGAAGCTGTTGAAGTCGAGAGACAGTTCGCCGGCAATCTGCAGCGGCCCGACGAAGAGGGCCGCGGCCAGGGCCATACCCAGACCGGCGAGCGCCGCGCCGGGAATGAAGAACAGCCAGCGCGGATTGTACATCAGCAGGAATTTGAGATGCCGCCAGCCGTCGCGCCAGGTCTTCAGGTGCGGCGGACGGCTGCGCCCGTCCGGCTTCAGCGTGGTTGGGACTTCCGCGATGGTTAGGCCGGAGAGCGCGGCCCGCACGACCATCTCGCTGGCGAATTCCATGCCGGTCGTCTTCAACGCCAGGGAGCGGATCGCGTCAGCCCGGAAACCGCGCAGACCGCAATGGAAGTCGCGGGCGCCCGTGCGGAAGAACAGCCGGCCGATGAAGGATAGCACCGGGTTGCCGAGATATCGGTGCAGGACGGGCATGGCGCCCTTTTCGATGCCGCCGGCGAAGCGGTTGCCCATGACCAGGTCGGCGCCACCGCGCAACTGGTCCACAAACCCGTCAAGCGCCGTGAAATCGTAGGAATCGTCGGCATCGCCCATGATCACATAGCGGCCCCGGGCGGCGGCGATGCCGCCCTGGAGCGCCGCGCCGTAGCCGCGCTCCTCGACTTTCACGACCCGCGCGCCGAGCCCTTCTGCGATCATCTGTGAACCGTCGGTCGAGCCGTTGTCGGCCACGAGGACCTCGCCTGCGATCCCGGTCTTGGCGAGATAGCGCTTCGCCTTCCAGACGCATACGCCGATCGTCTCCGCCTCGTTGAGGCATGGCATCAGGATCGTGAGCTCGATTTCGCGAGTCTCGGCTTCGATGCGCGTCGGTTGGGCGGGCGCGTTCATTCTGGCTGGAATCCCGGAACTGCGGGGCGCGCGGCCGCGCCTGTCCGGGAAAAATGTACCGGCGAATGTTTGGCGCATTGTTAACGCGCGGTCCTCGCAGTCCTCGTGGGGAAAATCCTTCCTCGACGTCTCTCGCGCGATGCGCTAACTCCCGCGTCGCCTTGCGAATCAGGGGAGCATTCCATGCCGCTCAGGGTCGCCGTCCAGATGGACCACGTCTCGACCGTCAACATCATGGGCGACACCAGCTTTGCGCTGTCGCTGGAGGCGCAGCGGCGCGGCCACAGCCTCTTTCACTACACGCCCGACCGGCTCTCCCAAGAGAACGGGCGCATCTACGCCCGCGTCGAAGAGATGCAACTGCGCGACGAACCGGGCAATCATTTCAGCCTCGGCGAGCCGGTGCGCACGGAACTCACTGAAATGGACGTGATCCTGCTCAGGCAGGATCCGCCCTTCGACATGAACTACATCACAACGACGCACCTTCTGGAGCGCGTGCATCCGAAGACGCTTGTGGTCAACGACCCCGCCTGGGTGCGCAACAGCCCCGAGAAGATCTTCGTCACCGAGTTTCCGGACCTGATGCCGGAGACGCTGATCACCCGTGATGCCGGCGAGGTCGCCGCATTCCGCCGTCAGCACGGCGACATCATCATCAAGCCGCTCTACGGCAATGGCGGCGCCGGCATTTTCCACCTGCGCGACGACGACCGCAATCTCGCCTCGCTGCTCGAGATGTTCACGCAGATGTTCCGTGAGCCCTTCATCGTGCAGCGCTACCTTCCGGAGGTACGCAAGGGCGACAAGCGCATCATCCTGATCGACGGCGAACCGGTGGGCGCCATCAACCGGGTGCCCTCGGAGCACGATTCGCGCTCCAACATGCATGTCGGCGGCCGCGCCGAAGCGACAGAACTCACCGCACGGGAGCGCGAGATCTGCGCGCGCATCGGCCCGTCGCTGCGCGAACGCGGGTTCATCCTCGTCGGCATCGACGTGATCGGCGACTTGCTGACCGAGATCAACGTCACCTCGCCGACCGGTATCCGCGAGGTGAAACGCTTCGGCGGGGCCGACATCGCTTCCCTGTTCTGGGACGCCGTGGAGGCGAAGCGGGCCTGACCGCTGCCCATGTTCTGCAAATGTTCTTGACGTCCGCCGCAAATCCTGCTTCGCTGATCTGACATTCCTTTGGGGAAGCCCGCTCTGCGTTGACGCGCGGGCGGGAAGGAGAGGTGAGCATGGTTGCGCGGGTGCGCACGGTTGCCTTTCAGGGCATCGAGGCTGTTCCGGTCGACGTGCAGGTGATGATCGCGCCGGGCAAGGCCGGCATGCACATCGTCGGCCTTGCCGACAAGGCGGTGGCGGAAAGCCGAGAGCGCGTGCAGGCCGCGCTTCACGCCTCGGGCCTGTCTATGCCGGCCAGGAAAGTTACCGTGAATCTCGCGCCGGCGGACCTGCCCAAGGAAGGCAGCCACTACGATCTTCCGATCGCGCTCGGTCTCATGGCCGCGCTGGGGGCGATCCCCGGCGACCAGTTGGCCGATTACGTCGTGCTGGGCGAGCTGTCGCTCGATGGCACGATCGCTCCCGTGGCCGGTGCGCTGCCGGCGGCGATAGGCGCGAACGGAGAGGGCAAGGGTCTGATCTGCCCGCATGCCTGCGGGCCAGAGGCGGCCTGGGCCGGTGCCGAGATCGCCATCGTCGCGCCGCGCAGCCTGATCGCGATCGCCAACCATTTCCGCGGCACGCAGGTGCTTTCGCGGCCTGAGCCGGCAGTCAGGCAGGCGGCTGGCGAACTTCCCGACATGGCCGACATCAAGGGTCAGGAGACCGCGAAACGGGCGCTCGAAGTGGCGGCCGCGGGCGGCCACAACCTTCTGATGGTCGGGCCGCCCGGCTCTGGCAAGTCGATGCTGGCGCAGCGGCTGCCCTCGATCCTGCCCCCACTCATCCCGCGCGAATTGCTCGAAGTTTCAATGGTCGCCTCCATCGCCGGCGAACTGGCCGAGGGCCGGCTCTCGGACCGAAGGCCTTTCCGCGCGCCGCACCATTCGGCCTCTATGGCGGCGATGGTGGGCGGGGGGCTGCGGGTGAAGCCCGGCGAGGTGTCGCTTGCCCATTGCGGTGTTCTCTTCCTGGACGAGTTTCCAGAATTCCAGCCGGCGGTCCTCGATTCGCTGCGCCAGCCCATGGAGGCCGGCGAAGCGGTGATCGCCCGCGCCAACCATCGCGTCACCTATCCGGCGCGGTTCCAGCTCGTCGCGGCGATGAATCCCTGCCGCTGCGGCATGGCCGGCGAGCCCGGCCATCGCTGCCTGCGCGGGCCGCGCTGCCAGGCCGATTACCAGGCGCGTATCTCGGGCCCCCTGCTGGACCGCATCGACTTGCGGATTGAGGTTCCGGCGGTGTCGGCAAGCGACCTCATCCGTCCCGGTCGGGCCGAGTCGAGCGCGGTGATCGCCGAACGCGTGGCGCGGGCGCGCGCCGTCCAGCGCGAGCGTTCCTCGGCGCTGGGCCTGCCCGCGACGCTCACAAACGCCCATCTCTCGAGTTCGGTGATCGAAGAGGTCGCGGCGCCCGACGCGGGTGGGCTGGCGCTTCTGCGGGACGCCAGCGAGAAACTCGGGTTCTCGGCGCGTGCCTATCATCGGGTGCTTAAGGTTGCGCGCACGCTGGCCGACCTGGATGGCGTGGAGGCGGTCGGGCGCATCCATCTTGCCGAAGCGATCTCCTATCGCATCGCGGGGGAAAGGATGGCGCAGGCCGCCTGACAGCGATGCCCTGGCCGCTCGACCCTAAGTCTGGATTCTTGCGAACTTGTTGCGGCGCGCGGTGAGCCGCCTCAGTCGACCGAGCCGACCAGCATGTTGCTTTCGACCTGCAGGCTGACCCAGCGCCCGGTATGGTAGCTCGCCTGCCGCTTCAGGTATTTGTAGCCGGTTTCGCGCCAGGGTTTCACCTCGTCCGAAAGGTTGTCGAGGATGAAGTCGCCGCTGTCGGAGCGCACCGCAAGCACCGCATGGCCCTCGCCGTCGGGCTTGCGCACGACGGTGATCAGCAGGTTGGCCAGCGAGATGCCGGAACTGGCGAGCTGCCGACGCTTCTCGAGCGCGTAGTCCTCGCAGTCGCCCACGCCCGCGTCGGGATAGGTCCACACCTCGTCGAGGCCATAGATATCACGGTCGCTCATGGGCCGGATGGCCCTGTTCACCGCGAGGTTGACGGCGTTGATGTGGTCCCAGACCTCCGGCGTCATGTTCAACGGACCGTTCTCGCGCGGCCGGATGGCGCACTCCGCCGGGCGTGACTTGCAGTATTCGTAGTGTCCAATCGGCTGCGAGGTCTGCCGGCCGACGATCATCGATTCGGCGACGGCGGTGCGCGCCCCGGTGGTCGCCAGCACCGCAAGGATCAACGCCGTCCCGAGCCGGGCACGCAAAGCCCCCCTGGAAGATGTCATCGAAGCCCGATCCCAAACCCGTTTGTCTTGTTAACAAAAAGTTAAGTGGCCGATCGCCCGAAAGTCAATTCACGGGGACGAATGAATTGGCTCGATGGTTACCGCAGCCGCCCTATGTGGCCCGATGCACACAGTTTTGTGGCCGTTCCTTGTTCAAGACGGGCGCGACGCCACGATCCGGGGCTTGACCGACGTGTTCCCCGACTTCCCGTGCGAGCGGATGAAATCGGTGATTCGCGGCGCGATCTCGGCGCGGAAACGCGAGCCGTTGAATACGCCGTAGTGTCCGACGACGGGCTGCAGGTAGTGGGCGCGTTTCGATGCGGGGATGTTGATGCACAGGTCGTGAGCGGCCTGCGTCTGGCCGACGCCGGAGATGTCGTCGTTCTCGCCCTCGACGGTCAGCAGGGCGACATTACGGATCGCCGTCAGGTCTACCCTCTCGCCGCGATGTGTCATCTCGCCCTTGGGCATGGCGTGGCGGACGAAGACGGTTTCGACCGTCTGCAGGTAGAACTCCGCGGTCAGGTCCATCACCGCGAGATATTCGTCGTAGAACTCGCGATGCTTCTCCGCCGAATCGCCGTCGTTCTTCACCAGATGCATGAAGAAGTCCTTGTGGGCGATCATGTGGCGGTCGAGGTTCATGCCCATGAAGCCCGAGAGCTGGAGGAAGCCCGGATAGACGTCCCTGCCGAAACCCATATGCGGCCACGGCACCTGCATGATCACGTTGTCGCGGAACCAGTCGATGCCTTTCTCCTCGGCCAGCTGGTTGACCGCCGTGGGGTTCCTCCGCGTGTCGATCGGACCGCCCATCAGCGTCATGGTCGAGGGAGCGCACCGATCGCCGCGCGCTTCCATGACCGCCACGGCCGCCAGCACCGGCACCGACGGCTGGCATACCCCCATCACATGCGTGTCCGGCCCCAGCCGGTGCAGCATGTCGATGACGTAGTCGATATAATCGTCGAGGTCGAAGCGTCCCTCCGCGACCGGCACGACGCGGGCGTCGGTCCAGTCGGTTATGTAGATCTCGGCCTTGGGAAGCAGCGTCTCCACTGTCCCGCGCAGCAGGGTGGCATAGTGGCCGGACATCGGCGCTACGATCAGGAGCTTGGGGTCGGGACGCCGCCCCGCAGGCAGCTCGCGCTCGAAGTGGATGAGATCGCAGAAGGGCCGCGACCAGACCACCTTCTCCCGGACCGCCACCGGCTGGAAGTCGATCCGTGTCTCCTTAAGCCCGAACTCCGGCTTGGCGTAGCGTCTGGTCGTACGTTCGAACAGTTCCGCCGCCCCCGCGACCGAACGGCCCAAGGGCGTGTTGGAGAAGGGGTTGAGCGGATTCGTGTAGAACAGCCGCACGGCATCCGCGAGCGCCCTGTAGGGCTGCAGCGCCGCGTGGTTCATTTCGTAGAGCTGGTAGAACATCAATTGGCCCCGCTCGCCTCGGCCGGCGTCAAGCGAGCCAGACCGGTCGGGGCTGATATTGTCATGCAGCAAAGCTAGCGTGTTTCTGCTGCGATGCAATATGTATACAGCACAAATCTTTCATGTAGCAGACAGGTCCTAACACGCCCTTCCGGCGTGGAGGGCGCGGCCGCTCGCTCCCGTGCCGCACCGGCCACCTGCTTATTGCCCGCCCTGGCTATCTCCTTGCTCCCCGGTCGGGCTCGCAGCGAGGGGTTGCCACGCCCGGCATTTCAGCCGTCTGGCCATTGAGAAAGAACACCACCCGGTCCCGATACGACGGGAAGGTGGGAAGACGGGCGGCCGTTCGGACGCTCATCTTAGCAAAACAGTGCGACCTCGCGG
>JAEYRU010000113.1 GCA_023435335.1 Pseudomonadota bacterium | reverse complement strand
GCCTGCTGGGTGGCCATTGGATCCTGTGGCGCGGGTGCCGGTGCCGTCTGAGCATAGGCGCCGGACGCGAGAAGCGTGGCAATGGCGGTAGTCGCCAAAAGGTTGCGGATCATGATAGCTTCTCCTTGTGCATTATTCTTTTGCACGGCCGCGCCTCGCTCCGGACCTGACAGAAAGGAAGGGCGCGGCCTCACACGTCGTCAACGCGCGTCTTGATATCTGGTTCCGGGTCCCGGCCCCGTTTTCGTCACACCCATCGGGGCGACAAAACGCTGGAACGATAACCCTGTTGTCGGCGTTTCCTGCCGCTGTCCCGGCCACTAGTCCGGCGCCTGCGAGATATCCCAGCAAGGATCGGCCCATGCACTTCCGCGCGGTGCTCAATCGAGAAGGCGGCGCATTGCGCACGATGGATCTTGCCGCTTTCCAGGAAACAATTCGCGGGATACTGGAAGGCGCGAACCACAGCGTTGAGATAGCGGTTGTCAGCGGCGCGGACATTAATGGCGCACTTGAGCATGCGGTGCGCGACAGGGGGGTCGACGTCGTGCTCGTGGGCGGCGGCGACGGTACCGTGTCGGCCGCGGCCGCTGCGCTGATGGACAGCGACAAGGCACTGGCGATCCTGCCGGCGGGGACGATGAACCTGTTTGCGCGCGGGCTTGGAATTCCAGTGCAGCTCGAAGCGGCTCTGGAGGCATTTGCCCAGGGCGTCGTGCGCCCGGTCGATGTCGCCAGCGCGAACGGCAAGCCTTTCGTCCACCAATTCTCGATCGGCATGCACGCGGATCTCATCGAAAAGCGCGAAGCGCTGGATTACAACTCGCGGCTCGGGAAGATCGCCGCATCTTTCCGCGCGGCATTCGAGACCATCTGGAATCCTCCGCGCGTGCGGGTTCGCCTGGAACTCGACAGGGCAGAAATAGTCGCGACCACCTCGAATATCGGTGTCAGCAACAATGTCTTCGACGAGGGTCACCTGCCTTTCGCCGAGATGCCCAATCGCGGCGAGTTGGGCATATACATCACCCGTGCCCGCCGCCGCAGCGACGTCTTCAGTTTCGTTCTGCATCTGATGGTAGGAAGGTGGCGCTCGAATCCGCAGATCGAGATTCACCGTTCGGACCGTGTGACGTTGACGTTGCTAAGCTCCGCAAGTCGCTTTCTTTGCGCCGTCGACGGAGAACTTCAGAGGCTGGAGGAACGTACCGAGATCAGGTGCCATCCGGGCGCACTCAAAGTGCTCGTGCCCGCCCAAGCGGCCGAACACGCATCCCCCCGGGCTAAGTGACTGCATCGTTTCCCGGCTATTGGTCGGCGGGGGCCGGGGCGGTTGTGGTGTTCGTTTCCGCCGGCTCCACTGTCGCCGGGTCGCCGACTTGCTCTTCCTGGCTCGGCTGGATAGCCCAGCCATAAATCTCTACGGCGCCCCAGACGATCATCGCCAGCACGAGGCCCCCGATGAGCACCATGAGAACAGGGGATCCGCGGCGTCCCTGGCGGGCCTTCTGGGGGGTCAGGGTAGGCGGATTCTCGGGATGGTGTTCAGGCATACTGCTAGCTGCCGGCGCTCGTACCGGCCCTTTCTCAATCTGGGGCTCTCTGGGATAATGCGCAATCCGCCGGAGGAGTTCCGGCGGACTTGAAAGGGCAGTCAGTCCGTGGCGTCTTCGTCGGGTTTGCGGTTCTCACGCCACACTGCGTAGGCAATCGCCGCTGCTATCGGAATTGCGAGGATGGGAAGCGAGCCCTTTCGGGAGAGCAGGGTGGGCAGGAGCGCTAGTGCGGCGGCGCTCGCCACCCCGGTGACCTCGCGTTTGCGCCGTTCTGCTATGCGCTTGGCCCGGGCCTTCGACCAGATTCGTTGCACGACGATCAGGATCAACGCGACGACCACGAAGCCACCCGCGAAAATCAGTGCGGCCTCCAGACTGCCGAGTTCCCGGGCTGCAGCGATGTACCCTGCGCCGACAAGAAACCCGAGGCCGACCAAGGCCAGCAGCGCCGCGGCCATGTAGACGACCGCGGCGCGGCGCGCGCGGGCGGCTGCGTCGGCCGCTTCGCCCGAGATGATGGACATGATCAGCGTCGGCAGCATGCTCTATCCTGCTCTGGTTCGATTGCCCCGTACGCATAGAAGCGTGGGCGAAGCCCCGGCGCAATGCCCGAGCCGACTTACCGGCGCGTCATAAGGGCGAAGAGAAAGCCTATCCCAGCAGCGATTGCCAGCGACGTCATCGGCTTCTCCCGGACCGTCTCGCTCAGCTGCTGCTCCACGTCCCGGGCATTGGTACGCAACCCTGCCATGGTGGCTTCGCCCTGCGAGCGCAATTGATCGACACCTTCGGCCGCCGCATGCTTCGCCGTATTCAGCGACTGCTTGCCCAGTGTGCTCATCTGGCTCGCCAGCTTGGCGAGATCTTCGCGCAGCTTGGCCACATCGGCTGCCAGATCCTGTGCCGTTTGCTTCGGCGCGTCCGTATCCGGAGTGCCTGGACGAGAGCCGGGGGTCGCCCGGGAGGCGGAGGTTGCCATGGATTACTCCTTCGATCAGTCGCGGCAGCAACGCCCTAGCTTGGACGCATGTTCCGATTGTGAAGCCTTCTGCCGCATCGGGTCTTGCGCTTCAGGAACCGTAACGCATGAAAATGCGTTTGGCTGCACGAGTCCAGCCGGAAAACCCCGTGAAGCAGCTGCGTACCCTTCCCAAACCGCCGGTAGTGCGCCTGCCGCCGAAGTCCAACTTCGAACTCATGTTGGCGCGGGGGTCGCAGATAGCCCTGATCGGCCTCGGCCTCCTCGGCCTGGCGTTTGCCCTTCACGCCGGAAAGTTCGTGCTTGCGCCTGTAGCGCTGGCCATCATCATCGGCCTGATGCTCGGCCCAATCGCCGCGCGCCTCGAACGCCGCGGCATATATCCTTATCTCTCGGCAGTGATCGTGGTCTTGTTGTTCGTGCTCTTGGTGGGCGCATTGGCCGTGATCCTCGTCGCACCGCTCGGTTATTGGGCCGGCCGGCTGCCTTACATATGGAGCCAGCTGCAGGAGCAGCTCGTACAGTTGCAACGCCCGCTGGAACTGCTGAAGGGAGTCCGCGAAGACATTCGGGAAGTCACTGGCGGCGAGGGGCTGACCGTTTCTGTCGAAGACGGTTCGCCCGTGATGAGCGTGGCGACGATGGCGCCTGCAATCGGGGCGCAAATACTGATCTTCCTGGCCAGCCTGTACTTCTTTGTCGCCACGCGGGAGGCGACGCGGATTGCGGTGTTGCGCCTTTGCACGAACCGGAAGCTGCGCTGGCGTGTCGCACACATCTTCCGCGATGTAGAGGGATTGGTCTCGCGCTACCTCCTCTCGATCACCGCCATCAACGTGGGGCTCGGTGTAACCGTGACCCTGGCGCTCTGGCTGGCCGGTGTGCCCCAGCCCGCCCTGTGGGGCGCCCTGGCCGGATTGCTCAACTTCGTCATCTATGTGGGCCCGGCCATCATGGCGGTGCTCCTCTTCGGCGTCGGACTCGCCACGTTCGATGGGTTCACCGGTGCGCTGATGCCACCCGCCATCTACTTGACCCTTAACCTGATGGAGGCGCAATTCGTGACTCCCACCGTCATCGGGCGAACGATGACCCTCAACCCCTTCGTGGTTTTCCTGGCGCTCGCTTTCTGGCTCTGGATCTGGGGACCCATCGGGGGGTTCATTGCCATTCCGGCACTGCTGATCGCCTTCGCGGTGGCCCGTAACATCCTTCCCGGCCTGGACTGGACAAACGATCGCTAGCCGCGTCCGATGGGTCAGCGTAAGGCCCTTCTCCCTGCCGCTGGGTCAAAGGCCAAATGTCATACTTTAAAGACGCTGCCCCGCATCCGGAATAAGGTTGGATCTGGGAACGAGAAACGGGCTTTGCGAGGGGCTCAATTTGTCCGATTTGCCGCTGGACGGACTGCGTATCCTGCTGATGGAGGATGAGGCGCTTATCGCCCTTGACCTCGAGCAGCTTTGCCGCGACAGCGGCGCCCACGACGTGATCGTGGTTCGCAATCTGGAACAGGTCGATCAGGTGGTTGCCGACCCGTTTCACGCCGCGATCCTCGACGTGATGCTGTCGGGCAATCCCACCGTCGAATTCGCGCGGACGCTCACCCGGCAGGGAGTGCCCTTCGTCTTCGCGACGGGCTACGCCGATCGCGAAGAGCTCTTCAACGAATTCCCCGGCACGCCCGTTGTCGGCAAGCCCTACGTTGGCAGCGAGCTGGTCGAGGCCCTTGCGGGCGTGATCGCCCGCAAGGGATGATCAGGCGGCGGTAGAGCCCAGAACTTGCGCCGAAATGGCGTCTGGCCCGAAGTCCCCGTCTCCCTCGATGCCGAGTATTTCCTGCAAGCGGGTACGAGCGCGGCTGACCCGGCTCTTGATCGTGCCGACGGCGCAACCGCAGATTTCCGCTGCCTCCTCATACGAGAAGCCGGATGCGCCGATCAGGATGATCGCCTCGCGCTGGTCTTCGGGCAACTGCTCGAGCGCCCGACGGAAGTCCTTCAGGTCGATGGATCCCTGCTGGCCGGGATGAATCGCCACGCCGGCCGTCAGCGTTCCGTCGCTGTCCTGCACCTCCCGCCCGCGCTTGCGCATCTGCGAATAGAATTCGTTGCGCAGGATGGTGAACAGCCACGCCTTGAGGTTCGTCCCCGGCTGGAAGCTGGTCTGCTTGTCCCAAGCCTTGACCAGCGTTTCCTGGACCAGATCGTCGGCACGGTCATTGTTCTGGGTGAGAGAAATCGCGAAGGCACGCAGGCTCGGGATGGTCTTCACCAGATCGTGCCTAAAGCCTGAAGCCAAAGGCGCCGTCATGCATCACCTTTCGCATCGCCCGATGCCTTCTTCTCGCTCTGCTCAAGCTGCTTCAGCAGGTCGAGCAGGCGATCCGGCACCTCGTCGGATACGAGATCGTCGTAGTATTGCTTGAGCTTCCGTCCTATTTCGGAGCTTGTCCCAAGTCCGTCAGCCTTGCCGCCGCCTTTGGCGGAGCCGCGGGGTGCGGCTGGTCTCATGCCTGTCATCCTTATTGTTGCCCTCTGCCTAAAGGCCCCGACGCCCCGGGCCGCTCTTGGTCAGCCACATCCTTTGGGACATACGTCAACGCCCGCCCGCTACACTCGGCCCTGCAAACGCGATAGCGTCAAGATAGTTCCCTCGGGCGGAACTTTTGTTGGATCTTAGCGTTTTGACAGTTGGCGGGCCAAGGGGGCCACATGCCAGCACAAAATTGCTTCTATTCTTTTGGAGATGGAAACCCATGAGTTTGTCCGGATCAATTGCGCCGCATCTGCCCTATCTTCGCCGGTTCTCCCGCGCCGTGTCGGGTTCCCAGGCGAGCGGCGATGCGCTGGTCGCGGCGATGCTCGAGGCGCTGATTGCCGATACAAGTATTTTTCCCAAAGCCACCAACGAGCGAATCGCGCTGTATCAGGTGTTTGCGCGGCTCTTTACCGCCGTGAACATCAGGGTGCCCGATGGAGCCCCCGAGACGGCGTGGGAGCGAAGCGCGCAGGCCAATCTTGGCGCGCTGGCTCCCCGTCCCAGGCAGGCTTTTCTGCTGGTGGCCGTGGAAGGCTTCAGCGAGGCTGAGGCGGCCGAAATCCTGCAGGTGGACGAGGACGAGTTCGCCGACCTGATCCAGGAGGCGAGCAGGGAGATCTCCAGGCAGGTTGCGACCGACATCCTCATCATCGAGGACGAGCCGCTGATCGCCATGGACATTGAGGAAATGGTCGAGAGCCTGGGGCACCGGGTGGTGGGTACCGCGCGCACTCACGCGGAGGCGACACAGATGTTCGCCTCGAAGCGGCCGAAGATGGTACTGGCCGACATCCAGCTCGCTGACGGCAGCTCCGGCATTGACGCCGTGAACGAGATCCTGGGCATGACTCCCGTTCCGGTGATCTTCATCACCGCCTTCCCTGAGCGGTTGCTGACGGGAGAGCGTCCAGAGCCGACGTTCCTGGTCACGAAGCCGTTCAATCCTGACATGGTGAAGGCGCTCATCAGCCAGGCATTGTTCTTTGACAGGCAGGCTCAGGCAGCCGCCTGACGCACAGTTGGTGGAGCCGCTGATTGCGTGCGGCTCCTCGCCCGGCAACTGCCGCCAGCAGCTTGTTGGCCGCCGGCGGACCCGGCGGCTATCTACTGCTGGAACGAAAGACCGCAGACGACGTTTATGCCCAGCGGGGGTTTGGGAGTCAGGCGTATGCTCTATTGGACGCTGGTTTTCTTGGTTGTCGCATTGGTTGGCGGCGCACTCGGTTTCGGCGGCATAGCCGGAGCCTCTTCGGGAATCGCCCAGATCCTGTTCTTCCTTTTCGTGGCGCTGGTCCTGATTTCGTTCATATCGGCAATGTTTCGCCGCGCTCGCTAGCGCCCCCTGCAACCTTCCGCGCCTCGAAAAGCGTCAGCCCGCCAAAAAGAAAGCCGGCTCTCCGCCGGCTGTAGTTGGAAGGCTTGAGGGGGGATCGGTGCCTTCTGTGCTCAGCGTCCGGCCGCCTTGGGGGGGCGTTCGGAGGGGGCGGCGGCCGGCGCTTCGCAGGCGGTAAACGACCCCGCCGGGGGAAGGTTCCCGCCAGCGCAGATTTTTTTGTCAGGAGGAACCTTGGGCCCTCCTTGGCCGTTCCGGCTAACAATCCACACGTAAGGTTAACTGCCATGATTGAGCGGATGGAAAAACTGGAAGCCATCGCGCGTACGTCGATGGGCGACTACCGCGGCTCCGATCCGTTGCCGCCAGGGCCCAACTACGGCCCGTTCGGCTACTTCAGGCTGGGCATCCTGGTTTTTGCCGTCGTGGTCGCGGTATTGTTCCTGTTCCAGATTGTGTAATCCGCCCCATGCCTGCCGCAATCCCGCCCAAATCGCGCCGCAGACAGCGACGGCATGCGCACACCGTGTCAAGCCGTGCGGAACAAAATGTATTCAGGACCGTTTTCAGTCGCATTGGTTGCCTTGCACCCAAACCGTTGCTGAGCGTCGAGCTTCAGACGGGAATTTTTCATCAGGAGGCCTTCAAATGAGAAAAGTGATTATTGCTCTCGCCGCTACGCTGGCGCTTGCAGGTTGCACGACCGCTGAACGCACGGCGGGTGTTGGCGCCGTGGCCGGTGGCGCGATCGGTCTTGCGACCGGCGGTACCGTAGGAAGCGCTGCTGTGGGTGCTGCGGCCGGCGCAGTTGGCGGTTACATCATCGGCCGCGCGATCGAAGGCCGTCCGGGCTGGTGCGAGCGCGTCGATCGCCGCACGGGTCGGGTTATCGAAACCTACCGCTGCTGATTTGGCGAAATCGGAAAAAAGGGCCCGCTTCGCGGGCCCTTTTTTATTGGGGCGTCAGGCAGCTGCCGCATCCATGGCACCCGGACCGGGAATCGCGCCGGGCGGACATTTTCCGAGAATGATCATCCCCAGCACCTCGTCCTTGGTGACGTCGCTGGTCCGCGCCATCCCCACGACGCGACCGTTCTTGATTACGTACAAGCGGTCGGCCAGGTCGAACACATCATGGATGTCGTGGCTGATCAGGAAGATGCCTATGCCTTCTGCCTTGAGCTGCTTGATCAGGTCGGCGACCTGGGCGGTTTCCTGCGGGCCCAGCGCGGCCGTTGGTTCATCCATGATCAACACCTTGGCGTTGAAATGGATCGCTCGCGCGATGGCGACGGACTGGCGCTGGCCGCCCGAGAGCGCGATCACAGGTTCCTTGAATCGCACAAAACGCGGATTCAAACGTCCCATTACCTTGCGGGCCTCTGCCTCCATCGCGGCATCGTCGAGTGTGCCCCAGCGGGTCATCAGCTCGCGGCCAAGGAACAGGTTCGAGGTCGCGTCGACATTGTCCGCCAGAGCCAGAGTCTGGTAGATCGTCTCAATGCCGAACTTCTTGGCGTCGCGCGGATTGTTGATGGGCGCATCCTGGCCGCCGATCCGGATCGTGCCGCTGTCGCGCTGGATCGCGCCCGACAGCATCTTGATCAGCACCGTCTTGCCTGCCCCGTTGTGGCCCAGAATGCCTACGACTTCGCCGGGGAACAGGTTGACGTCGACATTGTCGACGGCGCGCAGCCCGCCGAAGGACTTGCACATGCCCGTCATTTCAACCAGAGGCGTGTCCCCGCGATGCTCGGTTGGAAACCCTTGGCCCGTGACCTCGTTCATCGCCGTGCTCCTCTAGTTGCTGCGCCGCCGGTACATCGTGTCGAGCCAGACGGCCAGCACGAGCGCAGATCCGACCACGATGTTCTGGAGTGGCGTGTCCACGCCCAGCAGGATCATGCCGGTGGCAAGAGACTGCATCAGCACAGCTCCGATCATGGCGCCGGCGACTGTGCCGACGCCACCGGACAGCGACGTGCCCCCGATGACCGCCGCCGCGATGACCAGCAGTTCGTCGAGCGAGCCCTGCGCGTTGGTTGCGGCATTGAGACGGGCGGTCGAGATGGCGGCACTGATCGACACAAGCAGGCCCATCAGCATGAATATCTTGAGCGTCACCCAACGCACGGGAATGCCGGCCAGCATCGCCGCCTCGGGATTGCCGCCGATGGCGTAGACGTAGCGGCCGAAACGGGTGCGCGTGGAAATGAAGGTCATCACGACCGCGACCACGATCGCGATGAGCACGGGGATGGCGATGCCGTGCGCTATGAACGCCCCCTCCGGCACCTCCAGGCCCTGTTCGCGATAGTAGCGCCTGACGATACCGATCGGCCACGGATACGAGTTCGCCACCCAGACGGCTCCGAGGATGACCGCGCAGGAAACGGTACCCAGCAGAGTCTCGGCCCATATCGGGCGCAGGGGGAAATTGAACCGCAGGCGCTGCCGGCGCGCCGAGACGAGAAGCAGGACGACGCTGAGGCATGCGACGGCCCCGATGATCCAGCTCCAGGTCTCGCCGATCGCCCCGGTAGGCCCGCCTCCCATGAGCCGAAAGGTCGGGTCCATCGGCGCCACTGTGCGGCCGCTGGTTACCCACCACGCCGCGCCTCGCCAAACGAGCAGGCCGCCGAGGGTCACTATGAAGGCCGGTATGCCCGCGTAGGCAATCAGGAAACCCTGTATGGCGCCTATTCCCACCCCCACGACGATGCCTGCCACAAGCGCGATCATCCACACCGATGGATGACCGAGCGGTATGCCAAGCATACGGGACAGGAACTCCGCCTGCGTAACACCCATCACCATGCCGACGAAGCCAAGCAGCGAACCCACCGACAGGTCAATGTTGCGGGTGACGATTACCAGCACCATCCCAGTCGCCATGATGGCCACCGAGGACGACTGTACCGACAGGTTCCAAAGGTTGCGCGGGGTAAGAAACAGGCCGTTTGACAGAAAATGGAAGCCGATCCAGATCAGCAGCAGCGCGCCGACCATGCCAAGCATGCGCGTGTCGAGTTCCGTCGCTTTCAGGAAGCGGCCCAGCGCGCCCTCTTCCGATTCCCGGGCCCGGTCAACCGGCGCGGTGGTGAGCGTCTCGGTCATCGAATCCTCCCACGACGGCGCGCGTTCCCAGCGAGCCGCGGCAACCTTCACCTTAGAGAAGTGCCGCGGCTCTCGTCAAACCGCGGCACCGTTGACTTGATGTCCGGAAGATCAGTTGCAGGCGGCGACGGAGCCGGCCGCCACGCCCTGGCAAACGACTTCCTTCGAGACCCAGCCCGCATCGATAACCAGGTTGAGGTTGTCCTTGGTGATCGGCACCGGAGCGAGGAACACCGACTTGGTCACATTGCCTCCCGGGGTCGTGAAGTCCACCACGTTCGGGATGTCCCCCATTGCCGTGCCATCTGCCATGGCCGAGGCGATCTCCCCGGCAGCCTTGCCCAGTTCGCGAGCGTCCTTCCAGACAGACACTGTCTGGGTGCCCAACGCGACGCGGTTAAGCGCGGCATGGTCGCCGTCCTGGCCGGAAACCGGAACCGAGCCTGCCAGGCCCTGCGCGTCGAGCGCCGCCACAACGCCGCCCGCCGTGCCGTCATTCGACGCCACGACAGCGTCAACATTGTTGTTGTTGGCGGTCAGGATCTGCTCCATATTCTTCTGCGCATTGGCTGGCAGCCAGCCGTCGGTGTAGGCTTCGCCGACGTTCTTGATCTTGCCGGAATCGATCGCTTCCTTCAGCACTTCCATCTGGCCGGAGAACAGGAAGTCCGCATTCGGATCCGCGCTTGATCCCTTGATGAAGGCGTAGTTGCCTTCCGGCTTGGCTTCGTACACGGCGCGCGCCTGCATGCGGCCGACTTCCTTGTTGTCGAAGGTAAGATAGAAGGCGTCCTCGTTTTCGATCAGGCGATCGTAGCCGAGTACCGGAATGCCTTCCGCGACAGCCTTCTCGACTGCGGGCCCAATAGCGCTGGCATCCTGCGCCAGCACGACCAGCGCGTCAGCGCCCTGCGCAATGAGGGATTCCACATCGGTCAGCTGCTTGGAAGCCGAAGACTGCGCGTCAGCTGAGATGTACCGGTTGCCGGCGGCCTCGATCGCGGCCTTCATGGCGGCTTCGTCGGTCTTCCAGCGCTCTTCCTGGAAATTGGACCAGGAGACGCCGATGACCTTGCCCTCTGCCTGTGCGACGGTCGAAAGCGCCATGGACATGGCGACGCCCGCCAGCATGGCGACTGCGAACTGCTTCATGATATTCCTCCCTGCGCCTTGTGGGCGCCAATGACGGTGACTTGCACACTGCCGAGCCTTTTTTTCGAGGCTCGAAAAAAATAATGACTCAGCGCGGCAACCATGTCAATATGAAAGGCGCCATTGAAAGCCGTCTCGTTTCCGATTCATAGGAAACAAGCACTGCGACAGGGATGGTGCGGGGAGGAGGCCACATGACGGTCGGCGTGCGTCACGACGATCTGAGGCGGCGCAACCGGGCGATGGTCATCGCAGCGGTGCGACGCACCAGTCGGCCTTCACGGACCGAGATCGCCCATGCCACGAAGCTTTCCAACTCCACCATCTCGGCGATCGCATCCGACCTGATTGCGGAAGGAGTGCTATTCGAGGTGAAGGCCGGAGAAGCGGCGCTGGCGCGGCGGGGCCGCCCCCAGGTGGCGCTCGGCCTGAACCCCGGTTTTGCGTCCGTCGTGGCCGTCGTGCTGACGCTCAACCACCTCTGGACAACGCTCATCAGCTATGATGGCCAACCGGCTGACGAGGAGGTCGTGCGCCTGCCCACGCTCACGATGGGCCGTGACGAACTCGTCGCGGCAGTGACGGCAGGTATCCGCAGGATCGTTGGCCGGCAGCCGCGGCCGGCGCGACGTCCATTACGTATAGCGCTCGCCATCCAGGGCATCTCCGACGCGGCGTCGACCACGCTGCTGTGGTCGCCCATTACGCCGCACACCGATATTCCTTTCAGTCGTCTGCTCGAGGCGGAATTCGGCATACCCGTGACGGTGCAGAACGACTGCAACATGATCGCCGTGGCGCTCAAATGGCGCGAACCTGACCGCTACGGCGATGACTTCTTCGCCATTCTGCTCTCCAACGGCATCGGCATGGGGCTGATGCAGAAGGGCAAGCTGTTCACCGGGACGCATTCGTCGGGCGGTGAGTTCGGTCACATGGTCCACCAGCCGCACGGGGCGCTCTGCCGATGTGGACGCCACGGCTGCATCGAGGCTTATGCAGGCAACTACGCCGTTATGCGGGCGGCCACCGGAGCCGACGAGAACGCGGTGCCAACTGCGGACATCGGCGAGGCCGAGATGGAAGACCTTGCCAACGCGGCACGTGCGAGGGACGGGTCGGAGCGCGCCGCATTCCGCAGGGCGGGAGAGGCGATTGGCTACGGGCTGGGAAGCCTTTTTGCCCTTTTCGACCCTGCTCCTGTGGCTATCGTCGGCCCCGGCGCGGTCGCATTCGACATTATGGAGAAGCCAATCCGCGAGGCCATTGCTCAAACCGCGGGCGGCCAGCACAGCGGGGCGATATCCTTTGCTGCCGAGACGGACGAGATGCCGCTTATCCGGGAAGGCTGTGCGATGACCGCGCTGGATTATGTCGATGACCGTATCGCCGCACCCGGCCGCTCCGGGCCGGCCCAGCAGCACGGTCGGGAAGTCGCCTGAGGTGGAGCATCTGCCTCTGGCGGCCCGGATTTCTACCCGGGCTGCCAGGTTTGTATCGGTTTGCCGCGTTCGACGATATAGAAGCCGTTGGGGTCGGCCTGCTGCCAGTCACCGGCAACACCGTCCGGCCAGATCACGCGCACCTCGGCCTCAGAGGTCGAGCCCAATCCGAAATGCCACCAGCCCGAGCGGCCGCTCGCATGGCCACCTCCAGCGACGATCTCGTGCCGCATGACCCTCCCGTCGCGGCGCACCTCGACCCAACTGCCGATTGCGTCCCGGTTCGGTCCGTCCTGAATGAGGCGAACCTGAAGCCAGTCGCCCGCATTGGCGCTGACGTTGCGCCAGATTTGCGCCCGCTCCCAGCGGTTGACAACCACAAGGTCGAGAAGGCCGTCGAGGTTGAAATCTACCAGCGCCGCGCCGCGCGAAATTGCTGTGCTCCCGACTCCCGCCCTGTCGCCGACCTCGAAGAATGTGCCGTCCGGCCGGTGCAGCAGGAGGTTGTTCGGATCTTCCGTCGCGAAATCCGGCATTTCGGCAACATTTCCCTTGGCGACGAACAGATCGGCGAGTCCGTCATTGTTGACGTCCTCGAATTGCGCGTGCCAGGCTGTGCTGGGCTTCACGTTCTCGCCGACATAGGGGCGATGCGCCGTAACCCCGGTGGCGAAGGCGACGTCCGCGTAGGACGGTCTAGGCCGCTCGCCCACAGGCGTGGCCGCCAGCTTCTGCAGCTTGTTGTCGGCCATGCTGGTGAGGAAATATTCCGGATAGCCGTTCCCGTCGAGGTCATGGCTGGCAATGCCCATTCCCCAGATCTTTAGCGGCTTCCAACCGTCCTCGGCCGTGTAAAGCGCCGGCGCCCCGCCCGGCTCCAGTCTCCACAACTGCTCCTGTCCGCCCTTGTAGTATTCGCGGTCATTGGAGACGCGCAGCGAGGCGATGCCCGACCTGTCCCAGTCGGTGAAAAGCATCGACAACGCGCAATGGCTCGGTTTCAGCGCCAGGGGCGGCGTGAACCCGCGCTGCCCGACGGCGGGCCGGTGCAGCCAATTGTCGGTGCAGGATCCCCACGGAAAGGCGTCCTCCCGCCGGTCGATGTAGTTTCCGATGGCGAAGGTCGGCCAGTGCGCGTCGCCTTCCCACGCCGCCGCGAACGCGGTCGACCATGCGTCGCCACCGTCGAAGCTCCAGGCTTCGTTGGCTCGCTCAAAGCGGCATTCGCCCAACCCACGCATGACCACGTTCTCGCCGATCCGCAGGAGAACGACGTCCGTGATGCCGTCGCTGTCCACATCGAGAGGATAGGCGCCCGCCACCGCATCCAGTTCGAGCCCGCTCACGTGCCGCTCGAACTTGAGGTCGCTGCCAGCTGCGCTCGCGTTGCGATAGAAACTCGCCGGCTGCTCGCCGCCCGCGAGCAGCATGTCCGGGAAGCCGTCGGCGTTGCAGTCGAAGGTCGCAACGCCACCCCCTACCATGTACTCCCAGTCGCCGGCATATACGCTGTCGACCCCAGCACCGGCGGTCTCCTCCACGAAGCGCGGGATCGCAAGTGATCCCTCCGCGGCGGAGGCCTGCCCCAGGACGACGGTGCCGAATGCGGCCAGGATGAGATTGCTGACATGCCTCCGCATGGCTATCTCCTCGTGCGCAGTGCATTCGCATAGGCGGCGATGCAGGCGCCCTGCTCGAGGCCGCGGTCGATCGCCGAGCGGAAGTGAATGCCGCCATAGAGCCGGGAAATCGCCGCTTCCTCCGCCGCCGCCCGGAAGCTGGCATAGCGGCGCGGCGCCAGGCCGTCGTCCGCATGGGTGGCGTCCTCAAACGCATAACCCTCTCCGAACAGACCGGTCAGGACCTCCGCGGCCGCCCCGGACTGCGTGCTGTGGCCGCTCGGATACTCGGGAAAGGGCGGGGTGTTGAGAAGGGGCTCCCATTTCGGGTCGATCATGCGGCGGATATAGGTGACCGGGCGCAGCAGATCGAACTCGTACTTGGCCTGCCAGCATCCGATGAAGGAATCGGCTAGCACGACGCCGAGGCGCGCCAGCACTTCGACGCTTCGTTCCGTCCCCGCTCCTTCACGATCCAGCGCCTCCATCGCAATGGACAGCCAGTGTCCCGGCGGCGTCGGCGACAGCATCGGATCGTCGGACCAGAAGCGGGCGATCTCCCGCTGCTCGGTGCTTAATTCGTTGGCGGTCCGGTAGACCTCGAGTGCCTCCTCGTGGAAGGCGGAGCCCTGCTCCTCACTGTATTCCGGCGGCGGCGGCAGAGAGCATGCGGTCCCGTCCGGCATAGCGAAGGTGCGGACCCCGCCCCAAGTGGGCAGCAGCGGCAGCTGCTGCTGCGCAACCAGGCTCGTGGGGACCCAGCGGGCAGCGCCGACGTTCAGCGCGTATTCAAGCGGAAAGCCCATGTTCTCTACCACCGCGCCGCCGTCAGTTCTCGACCAGGCGAGCACATGCTCCGCGACCGCTCGCCCATGCGCCTCGCTTCGCGCGACGATATCGGCGGCAACTCCCTCCGAAACGCGAGCCCGCAGCTTCTTCTCGACGGCGGACATGGCGCGTTGACCCGTCGGGCCGGTATTGCCGAAGAGCTCTCTGACGGCCGCGGCGAGCGCCGTCTGCATTGCGACCGCGTCGTCGTACTGCGCGCCCTCCTGACGCGGCGGCACCGGCGTCAGGTCGTTGAGCTGGCCCGCCAGCGAGCGCAGCTCTCCGCTGCCGGAGGCTACAGTCTCGAAGGCTGCCACGCCGAGATAGGCGAAGGAGCGGCTGGCGACGGGCGGAGAATAGGTAGGCGTGTGGCGCACCAGTTCCAGGGTCAGCCTGTACCATGTGCGCAGCACATCGCCGGCGCGCTCTTCCTGCGCCGCGGCCAGCGCCGGCATGCCGGCGCACGACCATGCGACCACGAGAATTGCAAACAGGCGGCGGATCGCGACCATGTCTCCTCCCGGACCGCATTCTTCAACCGATTTAGCCTAACAAAGCACGCGGAAGCCTTCTCCCGCAAGGTGGGCAAGGCTACGATCGGAAGAGCCGGCGGCAATCGATGGCAAGTGGCCGCTACGCTTCCTTGATAGCGTAGCCGGCGCCGCGCACGGTGCGGATCACGTCGGGCTGGCGACCGGTGTTCACGGCCTTGCGCAGGCGCCCGACATGCACGTCCACCGTGCGCTCGTCGATATAGATCGTCTCGCCCCAGACATTATCGAGCAGTTGGCTGCGCGAGAACACGCGGCCCGGGTGCTGCATCATGAACTCGAGCAGGCGGAACTCGGTCGGTCCGAGCCTGATCTCGCTCTTCTTGCGGTAGACGCGATGCGATTCGCGGTCGAGAACGATATCACCGACCTTCAGCACGCTGGACAGTACCTCGGGCTTCGCGCGGCGCAGCAGAGCGCGCACGCGCGCGATGAATTCCGGCGTAGAGAACGGCTTGACCAGGTAGTCGTCGGCCCCGGTCGAAAGACCGCGCACGCGGTCGCTCTCCTCGCCGCGGGCGGTCAGCATGATGATCGGCAGCCGCTCGGTTTCCGGCCGCATGCGCAGCCGGCGGCAGAGTTCGATGCCTGACACCGCCGGAACCATCCAGTCAAGCACGAGCAGGTCGGGAACGTTTTCCTGCAGCCTGAGCTCGGCCTCGTCACCCCGGTTCACGACCTCGACCTGATAGCCCTCGGCTTCAAGGTTGTATTTGAGCAGCACGCAGAGCGGCTCCTCGTCCTCGACCACCATGACCTTGGGTGCAATCATCGCCGCCCCATCCGGCTAGTCCGCCAGCGCCGTCATCGTGGTTTCGTCCTGCTTGGGGCGATGGGCTGGAAGCTGTCTGCCCGTCACGACGTAATAGGCGTTTTCGGCGATATTCGTGACGTGGTCGCCGATCCGTTCGAGGTTCTTCGCGCAGAACAGGAGATGCGTGCAGGCCGTGATGTTGCGCGGGTCTTCCATCATGTAGGTGAGCAGTTCGCGGAATACCGCAGTGTACTGGATATCGACCTTCTCGTCGTCGGCGCGCAGTTCCTCGAGGCCCGCCGCATCGCGTGCGACGTAGCGGTCGACCACGCCGGTCACCTGCTGCAGGACGAGCTGCGACATGGCGTCGATCGAATGCGCCAGGCTGCGCGGCGTAGGGCTCTCGCCCACCGCGCCGACGCGCTTGGCGATGTTCTTGGCCAGGTCGCCGATGCGCTCGAGATCGGCAGCCATCCGGATCGCGCCCACGACGGCGCGAAGGTCCTGCGCCATCGGCTGTCGTTTGGCGATCAGGGTAATGGCGCATTCGTCCAGCTCCCGCTGACGCGCATCCATGATGACGTCCTCGGAGATAACGCGCTGCGCCATCGCGTTGTCGGACTCGATCAGCGACCGGGTGGCCGCCTGGAGCATCGAGCCGGCGAGACCGCTCATGTCGCGGATCAGCCGGTCGACATTCTCCAGCTCCTCGTCGAAGGCCTGTACCGTATGCTCGCCCATCGTCTTTCCCCTCGTGCGCCGGTCAGCCGAAGCGCCCGGTGATATAGTCCTGCGTGCGTTTTTCCCGGGGGCTGGTGAATATCTGGTCGGTCGGACCTTCCTCGACCAGCACGCCGAGATGGAAGAAGGCGGTTCGTTGCGAAACGCGCGCGGCCTGCTGCATGGAGTGCGTCACGATGGCGATCGTGAAATTCTCGCGCAGTTCGTCGATCAGTTCCTCGATCTTGGCGGTCGCTATGGGGTCCAGCGCCGAGCAGGGCTCGTCCATCAGGATCACTTCGGGCGACACGGCGATGGCGCGCGCAATGCAGAGGCGCTGCTGCTGGCCACCGGAAAGGCCGGTGCCGGGCTCCCCCAGTCGATCCTTGACCTCTTCCCAGAGGCTGGCCCTGCGCAGGCTGGATTCAACGATGGCGTCCATCTCTCCCTTGTCCCGGGCAATGCCGTGGATCCGGGGGCCGTAGGCCACGTTCTCGAAGATCGATTTCGGGAAGGGATTGGGCTTCTGGAAGACCATGCCCACCCGCGCGCGCAGCTCCACGACGTCGATCGACGAGTCGTAAATGTCCTTTCCGTCGAGGGTGATCTCGCCTTCGATCCGTGCGATGTCGATCGTGTCGTTCATGCGGTTGAGGCAGCGTAGGAATGTCGATTTCCCGCAGCCCGACGGGCCGATGAGCGCGGTGACCTGCTTCTCGCCGATGTCGAGGTTTACGTCGAAGAGAGCCTGTTTCTCCCCGTAGAACACATTGACGTTCCTGCCGGCCATCTTCGCCTTGTGCGCCTGCGCCGTCCTGGTGAGCGCTGCCTCGACGGCAATCTCGGTCATCTGGTTCATCCTTCTCACTCCTTACCAGCGCCGCTCGAAACGCTGACGCAGGAAAATGGCCATGGCGTTCATCACGATCAGGAACCCGAGCAGCACCATGATAGCAGCCGAGGTCCGCGACACGAACCCGCGCTCCGGACTGTCGGCCCAGATGTAGATCTGCGTCGGCAGGGCGGTGGATGCGTCCAGCACGCCGCCGGAGGCGCTGGTGATGAACGCGTTCATGCCGATAAGGAGCAGCGGGGCGGTTTCGCCAAGCGCCTGCGCCAGTCCGATGATCGTGCCGGTCATGATCGACGGCATCGCCAGCGGCAGGATGTGATGGAAGATCGCCTCGTGTTTCGAAGCGCCGACGCCGAGCGCTGCCTCGCGGATTGAGGACGGGACGGACTGAAGCGCGGCGCGGGTCACGATGATTATGGTCGGCAGCGTCATCAGCGCCAGCACCAGGCCGCCCACCAGCGGGGCGGAGCGCGGCAGCCCGAACCATCCAAGGAAGACGGCTAGGCCAAGGAGGCCGAACACCACCGACGGGACGGCCGCCAGGTTGTTGATGTTGATCTCGATAAGGTCTGTGGTGCGATTCCTCGGCGCGAACTCTTCCAGATAGATAGCTGCGGCGATACCGACCGGGAAGGAGATGACGAGGCAGACCAGCAGCGCCCAGAACGAGCCGCTGATGGCGCCGGCGAGGCCCGCAAGCTCGGGGAAGCGGCTATCGGCGTTGAAGAAGAGCGCCCAGTTGAAAGGCGTGGAGATCACGCCGCGCTGCACAAGCTGGTCGAAATAGCCGATCTGCACGTCGTTCACCCGCCGCTGGTTCTCCGGCAGGTTGCGGTCGAACAGGCCCTTGTTGAGCTGGTCGAGAGGATCGGAAAGGGGGATCACGAAGCTGCTCGGCCGGTCGAGCCGGGTCGGGTCGGCGATCACCGCATCGCGCACGATGAAATGCGCCGACGAGGTGAAGATGCCGAAGTAGTCGCGTTCGTCGCTGCGCGGCAGGTCGGGCACGAGCGCCTTGAGGCGATCGCGGACGATGCCCCGCCAGTTGGCGCCCATGAGGTCGGAGCGGTCGATCTCGGCTCCCGCGAGATCGATCTCAACGGTCGCCATCGTCTGGGCAAAAGCATGCCGCCCGGTCATCGAGATGGTGCCTATCAGCAGCGCCAGAAAACCCAGTGCGAAGCCGACCGCGATCATTCCGTACACCTGGAGGCGCCGGTCGGCGGCATAGCGGCGTGCGCGGCGCGCCTTCATCGCGTCCGACTGCCAGTCCACCGCAGGCAGGTCGACGACACTCATCAGTATTTCTCCCGGTATCTGCGGACGGTCCTGAGCGCGATGAGGTTGAGACCGAGTGTGATGACGAACAACACCAGCCCCAGCGCGAAGGCCGCAAGCGTCTTGGGATTGTCGAACTCCGTGTCGCCGATGAGCAGCGTGACGATCTGGACGGTCACCGTCGTGACCGAATCGAAGGGATTGAGCGTGAACTTGGCGATCAGTCCGGCCGCCATGACCACGATCATCGTCTCGCCGATGGCGCGACTCAGCGCCAAGAGCACACCGCCGACGATTCCCGGCAGCGCCGCCGGCAGCAGCACCTTGCGAATGGTCTCGCCCTTGGTGGCGCCGAGCGCATACGACCCCTCGCGCATGGCGCGCGGTACGGCCGCGAATGCGTCGTCCGACAGCGACGAGATGAAGGGGATGAGCATGACGCCCATCACCGCCCCGGCGGCCAGCGCGCTGTTGGGTGCCGAAGGCACGCCGAGCTCCATGCCAAGACTTCGTACCATGGGCGCCACCGTCAGCACCGCGAAGAAGCCGTAGACGATGGTCGGGATGCCCGCCAGGATTTCCAGCAGCGGCTTGACCACCGCGCGGAAACGCTCGCCGGCGTATTCGGTGAGGAAGATCGCCGAGAGGATTCCGGTCGGTATTGCCACGGCCATGGCGAGCGCCGAGATCACAAACGTGCCGTACAGCACCGGAAGCACCCCGAAGGCTCCCTGGCCGGCGACCTGATCCGCACGGATCGCGATCTGTGGCTCCCAGCGCGTCCCGAAGAAGAACTCCGCGGCCGGCACCCGGGCGAAGAACTGCATGGCCTCGTAGAAGAGCGACGCAACGATACCGGTCGTCGTCGCTATCGCGATGAAGGACGAAAACAGCATGAAGACAGTCACGGCGCGCTCGACGCTGTGGCGGGCGCGAAAACGCTGTTGAACGCTGCGCAGCGCCAGCGCTGCCCCTCCCGCCACGAGCGCGACGACGATCGCGGTCACGGCAAGCGTGGCCATCTGCTGTAGCGAGCGGAACTGCTCGACGGCCGCCAGTACCTCCGGGGTCGGTTCGCGGAAGATGTTGCCGGCCGCCACCTGCCTGATCTCGCTGATCAGCAGGTCGCGCTCGGCGCCCGTCAGCGCACCGGCGCCGGGGTAGCTCGATAGCACAAGGAGGTCGAGGACTCCGTTGCGTGCCAACAGCCAGACGATCAGGAATACGAAGGCAGGCACTGTGGTCCAGATTGCCGCGTTGAGACCGTGGTAGATCGGTCGCGAATGGGCCTTGCCGGAGACGAGGGCGTTGCGTCTGCGCGCGCGCGAGGCGGCGGTGAAATAGGCAATCACTGCCGCGAGCGCCAGAAGCCCGTAGAGATATCCCGCCATGACGCCCCTCGATAATAGAGATCAGGCCGCCCGCCGGAGCGGGCGGCCTGTGGATACGATTAGGAGCCGAGCTTCTTGCCGTCGAGCACGGCCTTCTGCACCTCGGCACGCTTTTCGTCGGAAAGCGGGGTGAGGCCGCGCTCGGCGAGATAGCCGTCCGGACCCATGGCCGCGTCGGAGACGTATTCCTCGAGGAATTCCTTCATGCCCGGGATCACGTCGCGATGCGCATTCTTCACGTAGAAGTAGAGCGGACGGGCGACCGGATAGGAACCGTCCGCGATGGTATCGAAGTTGGGCTCGATGCCATTGACGAGAACGGCCTTCAGCTTGTCGCTGTTTTCGTACAGGAACGAGTAGCCGAAGATGCCGATGGCGTTCGAATCGGCTTCGAGGCGCTGCACGATCAGGTTGTCGTTCTCGCCGGCTTCGACGAACGGACCGTCCTGGCGCATGCGCGAGCAGACCTCGTTCCACTTCTTCTCGTCGGCCTTCTTCAGGTCCGCCATGCCGGCGAGGTCCTTGCAGCCGTCATGCATGACGAGCTCCACGAACGCGTCGCGCGTGCCCGAGGTGGGCGGAGGACCGAAGGCGACGATGTCGAACGAAGGCAGCGAGGCGTCGATGTCCGACCACTTCTTGTTCGGGTTGGCGACGAAGCCGCCGTTGCCGTCCGGGAGTTCGGCGGCGAGCGCCTTGAATATCTGCTCCTCGGTAAGGTCCATCTCGGGAGCGCTGCGGGCATGGGCGATCGACAGGCCGTCATAGCCGATCAGCGCTTCGGTGATGTCCGTCACGCCGTTGGTGGTGCAGAGTTCGACCTCGGAGGATTTGATGGCGCGGGAAGCGCCGGTGATGTCGGCGTGATCCGGCCCGATGCCGCCGCAGAACGCCTTGAAGCCGCCGCCCGTGCCGAGCGACTCGACGACCGGGGCAGGTTTGCCGGTTGCGTTGGCGAATTCTTCCGCAACAGCCTGGCTGTACGGGAACACTGTGGACGAGCCGACGATCTTGATCTGGTCGCGCGCCTGCGCGTTGGCTTGACCGGCAATCGCCAGCGCGATCATGGCGGTCGAAAGCATGAGCTTCTTCATTTGGCCTACTCCCTGTTGGGGCAATTCATGTCGACGCCATTGCCGACGCCGGGTGTGGCATACCGGCGGCATGTAACAGTTGCATGACAGTTTTGCGTCACGACGGTCACCGCCCTGTTGACGGTCATTGCCCGTGAGCCGAATCCGCGCGCCCCGGCACTCACGGATCCCGCTTCGCCTCTCTGGATCAGTGGTTTGCCGTCCGCCATCGGCGTTCCGGCAGCCAGCCGACTCTGAATTCAATAATACGAGAAGAATGCCCCGCCGGCAGGCGTCGCCGCCGCCGGGGCCAGCTCCGTCGACGGAAGTTCGCCCGCATTTCAAGCGGTGCGGGAGCCCTGTCCTTCCTCTTGCACCGCCATCGGCGGCGCGCTAACGCACCGCCACGCACGAACCGAAAGAGGCAGACAGGTCGATGGGGCGCGCAACACTGATCGGTTTCACGGCTGTCGCCATGTGGGCGCTGCTTGCGCTGCTGACCGACCTCTCCGGGCAGGTGCCTCCATTCCAGCTCTCCGCGATGACCTTCGCGATCGGCACGCTGGTCGGTCTGGCGTTGCGCGGCTCCGCAGCACCGGCTGCGCCCAGGCAACGAATCCCCGCCATGGTCTGGGTGATCGGCGTCGGCGGCCTCTTCGG
>JAEYRU010000071.1 GCA_023435335.1 Pseudomonadota bacterium | reverse complement strand
CCCTCGACCGCGCCGAGCAGCGCCGCTACCTGCGCGATGAATTCAAGGTCGATCAGCCCGCCCGGGATGAGCTTCAGGTCCCATATGCCCGCGGGCGGTTTCTCCTGCGCGATCAGCTCGCGCATCTCGACGGCTTCGCGCCGGATCTTCGCAGCGTCGCGCGGCAGGGCCAGAATAGCGGCGATCTCGCCCTCGACCTCGGCAGCGAGCGCTTCGTCCCCCGCGACGATGCGGGCGCGCGTGAGCGCCATGTGCTCCCACGTCCACGCCTGCTCGCGCTGGTACTTGCCGAAAGCCTCGACATAGGTCGCCACCGGACCCTTGTTGCCGGAGGGCCGCAGCCTGAGATCGAGTTCGTATAGCACGCCTTCTGCGGTCGGGGCGGATACGGCGGCGATCAGGCGCTGAGTCAGGCGGGCGAAATAATGCGGCGGCGCGAGCGGTTTCTCACCGTTTGACTCCTCCGCCTGCGGGTCGTGGTCGTAGAGGAGGATGAGATCGACGTCGGATCCGGCCGTCAGCTCCCGGCTGCCCAGCTTGCCCATGCCGAGGATGACGATGCGGCCGCCGGGGACCCGACCGTGCCGGTTCGCGAACTCGTCAACCACCGCGTCGAGCGCGGCGCCGATGGTCAGGTCGGCCAGGTCGGAGAAAGCCTTGCCCGCGCGGGTGGCGTCGATCGACCCGGTGAGGAGGCGCATGCCGATCAGGAACTTCTGCTCGGCCGCGAAGATGCGCAGGCGATCGAGGACCTCCTCATGGAGCGATACGCCGGAAAGAAACGTCTCGAGGCGGCCGGCAAGGTAGGCCTTGCTCGGCAGTTCCGAGAGCAGCGCCGGGTCGAGCAGCCCGTCGAAGACATGCGGCCGGCGCGTGATAATTGCCGCCAGCCGCGGCGCCGTGCCCATGATGGTCGCAAGCAGGTTGAGCAGTCTCGGGTTCGATTGAAGCAGCGAGAACAGCTGGATACCGGCAGGCAGCCCAGCCAGGAATTCGTCGAAACGGAGGAGCGCTTCATCGGCGCGCCGCGTCTTGCCGAAGGCCGCGAGCAATGCCGGTATCAGTTCCGTCAGCCGTTCCCGGGCCTCCGCCGAGCGCGTGACGCGGTAGCGGCCGTAGTGCCAGGTGCGGATGACGCGGCTGACGTCGCTGGGGCGCTCAAAGCCGAGGCTCGACAACGTGCGCAGCGTATCGGGATCATCCACGTCGCCGGTGAAGACGAGATTCCCGGCCTGCGTCGTGAGCTGCGGTGCGGTCTCGAAGAGCGCCGCATAGTGCTGTTCGACCTCATGCAGCGACTTGCGGAAAGCCTCGGAGAACTCCTCGATACCGGCAAAGCCGAGCATCAGTGCGATGCGCGTCAGCCCTTCGTCGTCCTCCGGCAGCACGTGTGTCTGCTCGTCAGCCACCATCTGGATGGCGTGCTCGACGTCGCGCAGGAACCAATACTGCGCGGTCAGCGCGTCGCGCGCCTCGGCGGTGATCCAGCCGCGCTCGGCGAGCACGGACAGCATTGGCACGGTCTGCTGGCCGCGCAGCTCGGGAAAGCGTCCTCCCGCGATGAGCTGCTGCGTCTGCACGAAGAACTCGATCTCGCGAATGCCGCCGCGCCCGAGCTTGACGTTGTGGCCACGCACCGTCGCCTCGTCGTGGCCCTTGTGGGCATGTATCTGCCGCTTGATCGAGTGAACGTCGGCAATCGCCGCGTAGTCGAGGTATTTGCGCCAGACGTAAGGCTGCAACTCCTTCAGGAAGGCCATGCCGGCGGCAATGTCTCCCGCCACCGGGCGGGCTTTGATCATGGCGGCCCGCTCCCAGTTCTGACCGCGGCTTTCGTAGTAGTTCAGCGCCGCCTCCACCGGGATCGCCAACGGCGTCGAGCCCGGATCAGGCCGCAGTCTGAGGTCGGTGCGGAAAACGTAACCGTGCTCGGTGCGGTCCTGCAGGATACGCAACAGGCGGCGCGTAAGACGAACGAACAGTTCGCCGGCATCGAGCGGATCGGAAATCGCCTCGGCATCCGGGTCGAAGAAGACGATCAGGTCGATATCGGACGAGAAGTTCAGCTCATGTGCGCCGAGCTTGCCCATGCCGATCACGATCCAGCCGGAGCCGCGCTGCGGATCCTCCGGATCGGGCAATGACAGCTTTCCCTGTGCGTGTGCCTCGCGCAGCAACCAGCTGACGGCAGCCGTTACGCAGGCATCGGCCAGACCGCTGAGGCGCGAGACGGTGCGTGCGCAGTCGGCCTCGCCCGCGAGGTCACCCAAAGCAATGAGCGCATGCGCTTCGCGCTTCAGCCGGCGCAACTCCCGCATTAGATCGTTCTCGGACAGGCCGGGTTGCGCGGCGAGCGTCCCTATCTCGTCCACGATCGTCCGCAGACGCCGATCCAAAGGCGTATCGAACAACTGTTCCAGCATTCCGGGCTGCAGCCGGACGCAATCGCGAAGAAAGGGGGAGAGATCGAGGGCCGCGGCGAGGAACTCGGAAACCGCATCAGTTGAAGACAGGAGAGCGGCGAGTCGTGCCGCGCCGGCTTCACGCACGGTGACTGCGAGATCGGCAACCTCCTCCGAGGCCGCCTTTGGATCGAGGGGAGCGATGTGCGCAACGGTGCCACCGAACCAGGCGGACGCCACATCCACCGCTTTTGCCGGTCGTCCACTCATGCCGGCTTGCCGGCAGACGGAAACACCATGCGTGCGACCAGCCCCGGCCCGGCATCCGCAAGTTCCAGTCGCCCGCCGTGGAACGTCATCACCGCCTTGGCGAGGCTCAG
>JAEYRU010000039.1 GCA_023435335.1 Pseudomonadota bacterium | reverse complement strand
GCATCCGTCGGGCTCATGCCGCGCGCTCCGATATCATCCCAATCCGCCTGGCTAAGCCCCGGTGCTTCCTCGTTCCTGGGCTCGTCTCTCCGCTCGCGCTCGCTCATGATCTGTCTCCTTTCACGGTCTCGTCCCCGCGGCCTCGGTCGCGGTCCTCGGACTCACCGTCGGCCTCGGGATTATCCTTGGCGGGTAGATAGCCGCTCGGCCTGTTCTCTTCCGGACCCTCCCAGCGCGGCCACTGATCAGTGGTACCGGGAGCGCCGCCCTTGCGCGGTTTGTCGTCGTTCATGTCGATCTCCTGTCCGTGTTCACGGAAGGAACAGCACGCAAGCGGGATGGTTCCGCCGGTGGAATTGGATCCAGCAGCGATCGGCACCGCGTCCATATCGGACGATTGCAGAGGGGAAGAACGGGCGGGGAAGATGGTACGGTTGGCTGGGATCGAACCAGCGACCTCCGGATCCACAATCCGGCGCTCTAACCAGCTGAGCTACAACCGCACGCGCCATTGGCTGGCGATGCGTCCATACGGACAAAAGCAGGATAATTCAAGACTGGATCGGGGGAAAGAAGAGGCTGGCCGTGGCTTTCCGCCGCTGCCACAGGAGCCGCCCCACGGAGGACAAAACGGCGCGTGCATCGCCCGAAAAAAAGAAAAAGACCGGGGGGAGGAGGATCCCGGTCTTTTCCTTGTGTCGGGCCGGCGGGAGGAGGATGCCGGCCTTTCAGCCCCGCGGTTTGGTGGGAGGAGGATACCGCCCCGCGAGGGATTTCGTCAGCCTAACGCGTCAGGCTACCTTCAGTTCCTTCATCGACTTCTCCAGGGCGGCCTTGGCCGGCTTGGAGACGTCCTCGGCGGCCTTGGTGGAAGCAGCCTGGAAATCCTTGCTCTGCTCGACCATCATCTCCACGCCCTTGCGAACGAAGGAGGTCTGCAGTTCGATCAGTTCCGACAGCGACTTCACGCCCATCACCGCTTCGAGGTGAGCGAAGTTCGCTTCGGCGGCGGCGCGCATGGCGGCGATCGACTTGAGCGTCAGTTCGGCGGAGGCCGACTTGGCCTTCTCGAAGGTCGCCTCGGCAACCTTCTGCGCCTCTTCGGCGCCGGTCTTGAGCTTGGCGTAGGCTTCTTTCGACTGCTCGACGCCCTTCTCGGCGAAGACGCGGAACTGGTCAGTCGCCTGGCTGGCGTCGAAGGCCGGGAATTCGATGGTCTCGGCGGTCTTCGTGGCTGTCTTGGTCATCGGGATGGTCCTCTCATTCGCCGCAGGGGGCGAAAAGCACGTTTCCATCCCTATATAGCGCGAACTATTGTGCATTGCAACATGAAAATCGCTGCACTGCGTCAAAAAGGCTGAATCCCGGATTAACCAAGGGCCTAAGTCGCGGGGGACGCCGCCGGCAAAATGTGGACTGCCGGGCGTCTTGCATTTATTACCAATCCGTTAATCACAAGAAAATGCATGTCACGCACGGGTCCATGATTTCACGATCCTATTCCTTTCTCGATGTCGCCGTCCTGGAGACTGTGGGCACCCGCTTCGCGGCGGGCGAAGCACTCGTCATCCTGAGCGAGCGGCTCGACGTCGTGTTATGGACAAACGGTGCGGGTGCGAGGCTGTTCGGCTTCTCCGACATCTTCTCCTTCATCGGCGCCGATCCCCAATTGCCACTGCCCGTCCGGCGGCAGATCGAGGCGACGCCCGGCTATCCCGAGCTCGGTAGCGGCCGTCCCCTCGCGCTCAGGCTGGCGCATGGCATGACCAGCCGCGCGATCGCCTTCACCGCGAGCAGCGTCATCATGCCCGACGGCGAAAACGCGATCCTTCTTGCCGCGCCCGACGCGACGGCCGGAACGCGCTTGCCGCAGGAGGTTGCCGAACGCGCGATCGCAGGCCTGTCCGACGAAGGACAGTTCGTCGCGCTGGTCGATGACAAGGGGATGCTCGCCGCGGCCTCGGCGGGCTTCTCGGATCTCGGCATCACCGGCGACACGCTGCGCGATCTCGCTGACGAGGTCGCCGGCGAAAGGGACCGGCTGGTGAAGCGTCTGGTGCCTGCCGCCGGGCGCTCCCTCCCGGCCGGGATGGCAAGGCTCACGGACACTCCCGGCCTCAACCTCCTGATGATCATAGACGAGGCCGGGACGGAAACCGTCTCGTCGGATGGCCCCGATGCCGGGCAGGCGCCGGCGCCTGATAGCCTTGCCGAGGCGGCCGTCGCCGCCGAAACGCCTGCGGCCGGAACGCGAGCCATCGATGCCCCCTTCGCAGTCGAAGAAGCGGCCGTCTCTGCTCAAGCCGAGGAAACGCCGGTCCAGGAATCGCCGCCCGCCCCTGTCGAAGAGCAACGCGGCGCGACGGTCCAGGCCGCATCCTCCACTCCGCCGGCGGGCGACGAGTGGTATTTCGACAGCGCCGAGCGGTCCGGCGGGCGCCGGGATATACCCGCCGCCTCATCGGCGTCATTGCCGCAGCCTCCAGCGGAGCTCGCGGCCATGCCGGTGCGGTTCGTCTGGCGCACCGATGCCAACGGTTGCTTCAGCACGCTCTCGGACGAGTTCCGCAATGTGTTCGGCGC
>JAEYRU010000019.1 GCA_023435335.1 Pseudomonadota bacterium | reverse complement strand
AGCGCCGCGGCCACCGGCAGCAGCCGCGCGGCGGCCCCGCGCATCGCGGCGAGAAGCTCGGCGGGCGTGCGCCCCTGCAGCAGCCCGCCCAGCGCGAAACCGAGCAGCAGCATGGTTCCGGGATGATAGAGCACCTCCATCCGGCCTCCGAACGACCCGGAGAGGCTCCATTCGATCGCGATGCCACGCAGCGCCTCGCGCAGCGGCGGCGCGAGCCGCGTGGCCAGGATGAGGACGAGCAACACGATATAGGGAAGCGCCGCCTTCGCCATCTCGCCGGCGGACGGGCCGGAAGCATCGGCCGGCCTTCCGGCTCTGCGCAGCGCGAGGGCGAAGAGCGTGCCGCCGACGATTGCGCCGCCCAGCGTCGGCAGTTCGGGCCCCACGAACCACGCCAGCGCCAGGAACGGCACGAAGAAGAAAGGCGCGGCCAGCACGCCCCACGTCCATGCCCGTCCGCGCCCGTCGCCGGGGCCAAGGACGAACAGGGATGCGACCAGCACCCAGCCGAGCAGCGCATGCAGGAGCGCGGCGGGGCGCGCAAGATCGATGCCGGAAAGTCCGGTCGCCGCCATCTGCGGGATGACCGGCGTGCCTACCGCGCCGAAGGAGACGCCCGCCGCGTGCCCGATCAGCGCCAGGGTGACGGCTCGCACCGGCGAAAAGCCGAGGCCGACGAGGATGGGCGCGGCGAGCGCGACCGGGGTGCCGAATCCGGCCACTCCTTCCATGAACAGCGCGAAGAACCAGGCGACCAGCAGCACCAGCATGCGCGGGTCGGCCGACAGTCGCGACAGACCTCCACGGATCGTGTCGAAGGCCCCGGCGCGGGCCTGGAGCTCGTAGATGCAGAGCGCCGGAAATATGATCCACAGGATGGTGGCGGTGGTGAAGAGAGCCTCCGCCAGCGCCCCGCCGGCCGCCGCCGCGGGGGCAACGCCCGCATCTTCGCCGAGGCGGAAGAGCGTCACGGCCAGCAGCAGCGCGACCGCGAACCCCACGAGGCCCGCGGTTACCGCGCGCCAGCGCAGCAGCGCCATGGCGACGACCACGACGGCGAGCGGCAAGGAGGCGGCAAGGGCATGCATGATGCCGGTCAGGCCCTGGCGATCTTTTCCACCGACACCTCGTGCAGCGCATGGCCGCTCGCCGCGAAGGCGCTGATATTGGCGAGCGTGGTCTCGGCTATGTTGGTCAGCGCCTCCTGCGTGAAGAAGGCCTGATGCCCGGTGATCAGCACGTTGGGGAAGGTGAGAAGCCTGGCGAAGACGTCGTCGCGGATGAAGCGGTCCGACAGGTCCTCGAAGAAGAGGTCGGCCTCCTCCTCGTAGACGTCGAGGCCGAGGCTGCCGATGATGCCTTCCTTCAGCCCGCGGATGACCGCGCGGGTGTCGATCACCGCGCCGCGGCTGGTATTGATGAGCATCATGCCGCGCTTCAGTTGCGGCAGCGTCTCCGACGAGATCATGTGGTGCGTGTCCGGCGTCAGCGGACAGTGCAGGCTGACGACGTCGGAGCGCGCGAACAGTTCCTCGCGCGGCACGTAGGAGACACCGAGCGCCTCGCATGCGGGATTGGGCGCGATGTCGCTGCCAAGCAGCTCGCAGCCGAAGCCCTTGAGGATGCCGGCCAGCACCTCGCCGATCTTGCCGGTGCCGACGATGCCGACCGTCTTGCCGTTGAGGTCGAAGCCGAGCAGGCCCTCGAGCGCGAAGTTGCCCTCGCGCACGCGATTGTAGGCGCGGTGCACCTTGCGGTTGAGCGCCAGGATCAGCGCCAGCGTGTGCTCGGCCACGGCGTGGGGGGAATAGGCGGGCACGCGCGCGATCCTGACGCAGACCTCGCGCGCGGCTTCCAGGTCGACATTGTTGAAGCCGGCGCTGCGCAGCGCCACCAGGCCGACGCCGCGACGGCACAGCTCCTTCAGCACCGGCGCGGAGAGATCGTCGTTGACGAAGGCGCAGACCGCGCCGAACCCCTCCGCCAGCGCGACGCTCTCCCTCGTCAGCCGCGCCTCGAGGAAAAGCAGCTCGTGTCCCGCGGCCGCATTGGCCGCGGTCAGGAACTGCCTGTCATAGGGTTTGGTGCTGAACACCGCCACCTTCATCGGGACCTCCGTTTTCGCGTCGCTCCACTCCGGCGACAGGTAACGCGCGACGGTTGACCGATGTCAAATCGATACGCCGCCACGGGAGCTACATTGACCGAAATCGCGCCGGACAAGCGCCCTTCGGGAAGTGCAGCGGGGCCGGGAGGATCGGAGGAAATAAGATGGCGAATATCGTTGTTCTGGGTGCCGGCCTGGGCGGCACGATCATGGCCTACGAATTGCGCGACGAACTCGGCAAGGGCCACACGATATCCGTGGTCAACAAGGGCAGCCGCTATTCGTTCGTGCCTTCCAACCCCTGGGTAGCGGTCGGCTGGCGCGACCGCGAGGCGATCGAGGTGGACCTCACGACGGTGCTGGCAAAGCGCGACATTGCGCTACACCCCCAAGGCGCGCTGCGCCTCCATCCGGCCGAACGGCGCATCGAGCTGAAGGACGGCACCTTCGTCTCCTACGACTACCTCGTGATCGCCACCGGGCCGGAGCTTGCCTTCGACGAGATCGAGGGACTGGGGCCGGACGCCAACACGCAGTCCATCTGCCACATCGACCATGCGCTGCAGGCGAAGGCAGCCGTGGACGCGCTCATCGCCAACCCTGGACCGGTCGTGATTGGCGCCGTGCAGGGCGCGTCCTGCTTCGGCCCGGCCTACGAGTTCGCCTTCATCCTCGACAAGGCGCTGCGCGACGCCAAGGTGCGCGATCGCGTGCCGATGACCTTCGTCACCTCGGAGCCCTATATCGGCCATCTCGGCCTCGACGGCGTGGGCGACACCAAGGGCCTGCTGGAGAGCGAGATGCGCCAGCACCACATCAAGTGGATCTGCAATGCGCGCGTCGACAAGGTCGGGCCCGGCAAGATGTTCGTCTCCGAGATCGCCGAGGACGGCTCGGTGAAGCAGGTGCACGAGCTGCCGCAAGTCTTCTCCATGATGCTGCCCGCCTTCCGCGGAGTGGACGCCGTGCGCAGCATCGAGGGCCTAACCAACCCGCGCGGCTTCATTCTGGTCGACAAGTACCAGCGCAACCCCGCCTTCCCGGAGATCTTCGCCGTGGGCGTGTGCGTCGCCATCCCGCCGGTCGGCAAGACGCCGGTGCCGGTGGGCGTTCCCAAGACCGGCTTCATGATCGAATCCATGGTCACGGCGACGGCGCACAACATCGCCCGGCTGGTGAACGGCAAGGCGCCGAACGCCGAAGGCACGTGGAACGCCGTCTGCCTCGCCGATTTCGGCGACTACGGCATCGCCTTCATTGCGCAGCCGCAGATCCCGCCGCGCAATGTCAACTGGTCGTCGTCCGGCATGTGGGTGCATGCCGCCAAGGTCGGCTTCGAGAAGTATTTCCTGCACAAGATCCGCTCGGGCGTCTCGGAGCCGTTCTACGAGAAGCTGGCCATGCAGGCGCTGGGCATCGACAAGCTCAAGCAGGTCAGCATCGCCGAGGAGGACGCCTGACGCGCTCGAACGCCGGCCGTCACGCTCCCGCGCGGCGTTTCCTCCGCGCGACGATCGTCTCCAGCGTGGCGGGACGATAGTCCTGCGCGTCGACGCCGACATCGTACTGGCGCGGGATCGGCGTCAGCTTCCCGTGCGAATGGCCGTGCAGGTCGATCGTGCCCTTGCCGATCTTGTTCCAGGTGCGGAAGGGATAGTGGCAGAGCACGACCAGCCTGCCGTCGACGGTGAGCTCGGCATAGTGCTGCACGCTCGCCCAGCCCTTCGCGCCGATCGTCGCCGCATCGTCATTGTTGCCGATGATCAGGTGCTTCCTGCCGTTGAGCCGCGCCAGCATCTGCTCAGCGATCCCAGCACGCGGCAGCGAGAAGTCGCCCAGATGCCAGATCTCGTCGTCCGGTGACACCACCTCGTTCCAGTAGGCGACAAGCGCCGCGTCGTGCTCGGCGAGCGAGGCGAACGGGCGGCGGTCGATGCGCAGCAGGCGCGGGTCGGCAAAGTGGGTGTCGCTGGTGAAGTAGAGCATCGGACAGGAAGGTATGGCGGGCGCGGGACGTCGGCCAGACCTGCCCGCCCGTCCGCGCCCGCCTCCTAGACCCCGATACCGCGCTCGCTGAGCGCGGCTTCGATCTCGTCGAGTATTGCCGGATCGTCGATCGTGGCCGGCATCGTCCACGCCTCCTTGTCGGCAATCTTCTGCATCGTGCCGCGCAGGATCTTGCCCGAACGCGTCTTGGGCAGGCGCTTCACCGCGACGGCGGTGCGGAAGGCGGCGACCGGGCCGATCTTCTCGCGCACCAGCGCCACGACCTCCTTCTCGATCTCCGTCGGATCGCGCGACACCCCGGCGTTGAGCACCAGGAAGCCGAGCGGCGCCTGACCCTTCATGTCGTCATGCATGCCGATGACGGCGCATTCGGCGACGTCGGGATGCTCGGCCAGCACCTCCTCCATGCCGCCGGTGGAGAGCCTGTGGCCGGCGACGTTGATGATGTCGTCGGTGCGCGCCATGATGAAGAGGTAGCCGTCGGCGTCGATGAAGCCGGCGTCGGCCGTCTTGTAGTAACCGGGGAACTCGGCGAGATAGGCGTCGTGGAAGCGCTGGTCGGCGTTCCACAGGGTCGGCAGGCAGCCGGGCGGCAGCGGCAGCTTGATCACGACATTGCCGAGTTCGCCCGGCTTGACCGGATGGCCGTCGTCGGCCAGCACCTGCACGTCGTAGCCGGGCATCGGCACCGCCGGCGAGCCGTATTTCACCGGCAGCTGCCCCAGCCCCACCGGATTGTTGGAGATCGGCGCGCCGGTCTCGGTCTGCCACCAATGGTCGATGACCGGCACCTTGAGCTTCTGCTCAGCCCATTTGATCGTTTCGGGATCGGCCCTTTCGCCCGCCAGGAATAGCGTGCGGAACTTCGACAGGTCGTAGCCGCCGATCAGTTCGCCCTTCGGATCTTCCTTCTTGATGGCGCGGAACGCGGTCGGCGCGGTGAACTGCGCCGCCACGCCGTGCTCGGCGATCACCCGCCAGAACACGCCGGCATCAGGCGTGCCGACCGGCTTTCCCTCGAACAGGATGGTGGTGCAGCCATGCAGCAGCGGCGCGTAGACGATGTAGGAATGGCCGACCACCCAGCCGACGTCGGACGCCGCCCAGAAAACTTCGCCCGGCTTCACGCCGTATTCGTTCTCCATCGACCATTTGAGCATGACCATGTGGCCGCCATTGTCGCGCACAACGCCCTTCGGCTGGCCCGTCGTGCCGGAGGTGTAGAGTACGTAGAGCGGATCAGTGGCGAGAACCGGAACGCAGGGCACGTCGCGGCCCGAAGCCCTGGCCGCGCCCACCGTCTCGGCATAGTCGCGGTCGCGCCCGGGGACGAGGTCGCAGCCCTGCTGCGGACGCTGCAGGATGAGGCAGCTCTCGGGCTTGTGCCGCGACATCTCGATGGCGCCGTCGAGCAGCGGCTTGTAGGCCACGATGCGGCCGGGCTCGATGCCGCAGGAGGCGGAGATGATCGCCTTCGGTTTCGCATCGTCGATGCGGGTGGCGAGTTCCTTCGCCGCGAAGCCGCCGAAAACCACCGAATGGATGGCGCCGAGGCGCGCGCAGGCGAGCATGGCAAAGGCGGCCTCCGCCACCATCGGCATGTAGATGATCACGCGGTCGCCCTTCGCCACCCCCATGTCGGAAAGAACGGCGGCCAGCGCCACGACCTCGGCCTTCAGCTCGGCATAGGTGAACTTGCGCTGGGTGCCAGTGATCGCGCTGTCGTGGATGAGCGCCAGCTGGTCGGCGCGGCCGCGCTCCACATGGCGGTCGACGGCGTTGTAGCAGGTGTTGCACTCCGCCCCGGTAAACCAGCGGCCGTAGACCCCGGCGAGCGGGTCGAACACCTTGTCCCAAGGGCTGAGCCAGTCGATCTCGCCCGCCGCTTCAGCCCAGAAACCCTCCGGATCGCGGCGCCACCGCGCATAGGCCTCATGATAGTTCGACATGTCTCCTCCCCGGTATTCTAACTAATGGATTATGGCCGCGGCGGGCCGCTGTCCATCAAAACGATAGTCGGAAGCAGCATGCGCCGGTTTGATCTTTCGCAAGCCGTGCGCAGCGTCTAAGGACGGGCGTAGTCCACGGAGTCTCAATGGCCAAGGCGATCTCGCTCTTCCTGCTCGCGGTGATGCTGGTGCAGATCATCTACCCGCTCGGCCTGCCGGGGCTCAGGAAGCGCGCCGACTTCTGGAAGATCGCGCTTCTGGCGATTGGCGTGATGATGCTGACCGTTTTGGTGCGGCCGGGCTGAGTTCCTTCGCCTCCGCCGTCTTGGCATCGCCGGCCGCGACATCGACCGTCGCCATCACGAAATCGAATACATGCAAGGCCCAGGCTTCGTAACCGGCTTCCGACGCGTGAAAGCCGTCGGTCGAGAAGCCCGACGCCGGGTCCTCCACCGGCAGCCGCGTGGCCGGCACCGCGCCACGCTCCTGGCAGAGGCGCTCGCCCATGCGGTTGAGAAGAGAGGCGCGGATCTCCAGCACCTTGCCGAGCAGGGAGGGAAGCGCCGGCACCAGCGTCATCTCGATGACGGGCGACCAGACGATTTGCGCCTGCGGCCACTTGGCACGCAGCGCGTAGAGCAGCCCGCCGAATTCGCGCTTGAAGCGTCCGACCGTATGGAAGTTCTTGGCGTCGTTGGTGCCGACCGCCAGCACGATATGCGTCCAGCCGTCGTGCGAGAGGTTGGGCAGCACGTGATCGCGGATCTGGCCGGAAGTGGCGGAGTTGAAGCCGGCGGCGCGCCAGTCGACCGGTCTGCCCGTCCGTTCCGCGACCAGATGCGCCAGCCGGGCGGCGAGCCCGCGGTCGGTGCGGCCCACGCCGACGGAAGCCGCCGACGAGTCGCCGAGAACCAGCAGGCGCACCGGCTCGCCCTTGCCGGCAATGTGGTGGATGACCGGCCCCTCGGCCGGCAGCATGCGCGCCGTGCGCAGCCGCACCCCCACCCCCTGCCAGACATAGGCGGGGAAGGCGAGCCAGGAGAGGAGGGCGCGGAGGAACATGGCTTGGCGTAGACGAGCAGGGAGGAAGGCATCGCCCGGCCGCCCGCCACGGGGAGGCCGGGCCGGCTTGCCTCAACCCTTGCGCGAGGCCTCGAAGATGCTGTCGATCGCGGAGCCGAGCGCGGCGTCGAATTCCGCGTCGCTCTGCTGGGCCGAAAGGCCCTCGGTCAGCGCGCGCGAGAAGCTCGCGATCATGCCGGTGTTCTGCGCGAGTTTCTGGTTCGCTTCCTCGCGGGAATAGCCGCCCGACAGCGCCACAACGCGCATGACGCGCGGATCCTCGATCAGCGGCTTGTAGAGGTTCGGCTTCGTCGGCAGCGTCAGCTTCAGCATGATCTGCTTGCCGGCCGGCACCGTGTCGAGGTGCTTCCTGATCTCGGCCAGAAGGATGTCCTCGGCCTCGGCCTTGTCGGGGATCGAGATGGTGACCTCCGGTTCGATGATCGGCACGAGCCCGTGCGCCAGGATCTGCCGGCCGATCTCGAACTGCTGGGCGACGACAGCCGCGATGCCCTTCGGGTTGGCCGCGTCGATGACCGAGCGCATCTTGGTCCCGAAGACGCCCTTTGCTACGGCGCGCTCCAGCAGCGCGTCGAGGTCCGGCATGGGCTTCATCAGCTTGACGCCGTCCTGCGCGTCCGCCAGGCCCTTGTCCACCTTCAGGAACGGCACCACGCGGCGCTTCTCCCACAGATACTGCGCCGTCGGCGTGCCGTCGATGTCGCGGTCCATGGTCTGCTCGAACAGGATGGCGCCCATCACCTTGTCGCCGGTGAAGGCCGGCGACTTGATGATACGGGCGCGCATCGCGTGGACGAGGTCGAACATCTCGGCTTCGCTCGACCAGCCGCTCTCATCGATCCCGTAGAGCTTGAGCGCCTTCGGCGTGGAGCCGCCCGACTGATCGAGCGCCGCGATGAAGCCGTCCTTGTTCGCGGCCTGCGCGGCCATTTCCTTGTTCATCTTCTTCTTCTCCCAGTCGACCGGTTTGCGAAATTCAGTTCTTGAGCGCTTGCGTGCGGCGCGGCGTCAGGCCCTAAGCGCCTCGACGCCCGGCAGTTCCTTGCCTTCCATCCACTCGAGGAAGGCTCCGCCCGCGGTGGAAACGTAGGTGAAGTGGTCGCCCACCCCGGCATGATTGAGCGCCGACACCGTGTCGCCGCCGCCCGCCACCGAGACCAGAAGCCCTTCGCGCGTCTGCTCGGCGGCGAGCTTCGCCGCCTCGACCGTGGCCTTGTCGAACGGCGCGATCTCGAACGCCCCGAGCGGGCCGTTCCACACCAGCGTCGCGGCGCGGTCGATCCAGTCCTTCACCGCCTTCACGGTCGCCGGCCCCACGTCGAGGATCATCGCATCGGCGGGCACGCTCGCCACCGGCACCACCTCGCTGGGAGCGCCGGCCTCGAACTTGCGCGCGACCACGGCATCGGATGGCAGCACGATGGCGCAGCCCGCCTCGGCTGCGTTGAGCATGATCTCCTTCGCCGTGTCGGCGAGTTCGTGCTCGCAAAGCGACTTGCCGACATCGATTCCCTGGGCGGCTAGGAAGGTGTTGGCCATGCCGCCCCCGATCACCAGCGCGTCGACTCTCTTCACCAGGTTGCGCAGCAGGTCGATCTTCGTGGACACCTTGGCGCCGCCGACGATCGCCACCACCGGCCGCTTTGGGTTGCCGAGACCCTTCTCCAGCGCGTCGAGCTCGGCCTGCATTGTACGGCCCGCATAGGCCGGCAGCACGTGCGCCAGCCCCTCGGTGGAGGCATGAGCGCGGTGCGCGGCCGAGAAGGCATCGTTGACGTAGATGTCGCCGTTGGCCGCCAGCGCCTTGACGAATTCCGGGTCGTTCTTCTCCTCGCCGGCGTGGAACCGCGTGTTCTCGAGCAGAAGGATGTCGCCGTCGACCATCCCGGCCACGGCATCGCGGGCCGCCTCGCCGATGCAGTCGGAGGCGAAGTAGACGCGCCTGTCGAGAACCGCCTCGGTTGAAGCGGCGATCGGCTTGAGCGACTGTTCCGGATCGGGCTTGCCCTTGGGCCGCCCGAAATGGGCCAGCATGATGACCTTCGCGCGTTTGTCGGACAGCTCCGTGATGGTGCCCGCCACCCGGTCGATGCGGGTCGTGTCGGTCACCCGTCCGTCCTTCATCGGAACGTTGAGGTCGACGCGCAGGAGCACGCGCTTGCCGGCTACGTCGACGTCATCGAGGGTACGGAAACGGGTCATGGAGATCTCCTCGCGGCTGGTCGGCGGGACCATACAGCCTAAGGCGGCGACGGCAAGTGGCAGGAGGCCGCAGTTACTCCTTCGCGGCCGGGGTCGTATCCACCTCCGCCGGCGGCGCGGATGCCCGGCGCCCGCGCGCGGCGCGATTGCCGAAGCGCGAGCGTATCTTGTCGACAAGTTCGCGCCGCGTCACGAACAGCGGCACCTGGCGATGCTGCATTTCCGGCTCGAGCGAGATCCCCACGGTTTCGATATGCCCCTTCTCGTCGACGTCGCGCACGATCAGCTCGACCGGCCCCATGGAGACACGGTCGGCATATTCGGCGCGCCCTCCCAACCGTCCGACCATCAGTTCGGCGACCGTCATCTCCTCCTCCCCCGGGTGCAACTCCGCTCCATAGGCGGCGCGCAGGCCTTGCGCAGGCTGCGACGGGTCGATGGCGAAGGCGCCGAAGAACTCCGCGTCGTCCACCGCGACCGGCGCCGGGCTGGCGAACAGCCGGTCGAGCAAACGCGGATAACGTGTGGAAATGAAGAGGTAGACGTAGTCTCCGGCCTGCAGCCGCCCGGCATACTGATAGCGCATCGACTGGCCGTTGCGGATGACCAGGGAGGGCCTCGCCCAGCGCGGGACGCGCTCGCCGCGCGCCACCGGGCTGTCGGCGACAACGCGGTAGACGAGCAGCTCGTGATGCGCCGTGCCCGGCAGTTCCAGTTCCACCTTCTCGACCGGGCCGATGCGCGCCGGCACCACGAGGCTCAGCCACCGCGCCAGCGGATTGATCGTCCAGCCCTGCACCAGGAGCGACACGAGGACGACGATGAAGGCGGTGTTGAAATAGAGCGTGCCGCCCTCGACCGCGCCGAAGAGCGGCACGATGGCGAGCAGGATGGAGACGGCGCCCCGCAGGCCCACCCAGGCCACGAAGGCGCTTTCGGAGCGCTCGAAGTCGAACGGCAGCAGGCACAGCCATACCGCCACCGGTCGGGCGACGAAGATGAGGAACAGCGCCAGCAGCACCGCAGGTATCGCGATGTCGGCGAATTGCGAGGGCGTGGCCAGCAGCCCGAGCAGCAGGAACATGATGATCTGCGCCAGCCACGTCATCCCGTCCTGGAACCGCTTGAGCACCGGGCCGCCCTTGATCTGCCGGTTGCCCGCGTAGAGCCCCGCGACGAAGACGGCGAGAAAGCCGCTGCCGCCCACCGCGCCGGTGACGGCGAAGACCAGCAGCGACAGCGCCAGCACGAAGATCGGGGTCAGCCCGCGCTCCATGTCGAGCCGGTTGACCAGGCCGGTGATCATGACGCCGCCGCCGTAGCCTGCGATGAGGCCGATGCCCATCTGCATCACGAAATCCACGAGCAGTTCCACGCCGATCGCTTCGGCGCCGGAGCCCGCCGCTATCATCTCGACCAGCGCGATGGTGAGGAAGATCGCCATCGGGTCGTTCGAGCTGGACTCCACCTCCAGCGTGGCGCGCACCTTCTCGCGGATGCTGATGCCGCCGACGCGCAGCAGGAAGAACACGGCGGCCGCGTCGGTCGAGCCGACGATGGCGCCGAGCAGGAAGGATTCCAGCCATCCGAGGCCGAGCAGCAGCCGCGCGCCCAGACCGAATATCCCGGCCGTCAGTAAGACGCCAAACGTGGCGAGCGTTATCGCAGGCGCCGCCGCCTGCCGGAACGACTGGATGGAGGTTCCGAAGCCGGAATCGAACAGGATGATCGCAAGCGCGAGCGAGCCTATGAAATAGGCCACGCCCGCATTATCGAAGTTGATGCCGAGCCCGTCGATGCCCGCCGCCAGCCCGATGCCCAGGAACAGCAGCAGCAGCGGCGCGCCGAAGCGGAAGGCGAGCAGGCTCGAAAACGCGGCGACCAGCACGAGCAGCGTGCCGACAAGCGTCACCAGGTAGGTCCATTCAAGCATGCCGCATCCCTTCCGCTCAGCCGTGCGGCTGCCGCAGTCCAAATATTCGGGATCGGACGGCGAATCTGCAACCCCGGAGACGAAAAGAAAACGCCCGGCGGAGCCGGGCGTTCTGAAAACCGAAGCCTGCAGGCGCTTCAGATCGTCCTGGCGAAGGCGACCGCGGTGTCGTTCATGCGGTTGGAGAAGCCCCACTCGTTGTCGTACCAGGACATGACGCGCACCAGGTTGCCCTCGATCACCTTGGTCTGGTCGAGCGCGAAGGTGGACGACGCGGGGTTGTGGTTCATGTCGATCGAGACCAGCGGCTCCTTCGTATAGGCGAGGATGCCCTTCAGCGGACCGGAATCGGCGGCCGCCACGAGGGCCGCGTTCACCTCGTCGACCGTAACCGTGCGCTTGGCCACGAACTTGAGGTCGATGACCGACACGTTCGGCGTGGGCACGCGGATCGACACGCCGTCGAGCTTGCCCTTGAGCTCGGGCAGCACAAGGCCGACCGCGCGCGCCGCGCCGGTCGAGGTCGGGATCATCGACATCGCCGCCGCGCGGGCGCGGTAGAGGTCCTTGTGCATGGTGTCGAGCGTCGGCTGGTCGCCCGTATAGGCGTGGATCGTGGTCATGAACCCCTTCTCGATGCCGAAGGCGTCGTTCACGACCTTGGCGACCGGGGCGAGGCAGTTGGTCGTGCACGAGGCGTTGGAGACGACCATGTGCTCCTTAGACAGCTTGTCGTGGTTGACGCCGTAGACCACGGTCAGGTCGGCGCCGTCGGAGGGCGCGGAGACGAGCACGCGCTTGGCGCCGGCCTGCAGGTGGGCGGAGGCTTTCTCCTTCGATGTGAAGATGCCGGTGCATTCCATCACGATGTCGATGCCCAGGTCACCCCAGGGCAGCTTGGAGGGATCGCGCTCGGCGAACACCTTGAAGCTCTCGTCGCCCACGCTGATCGTGTCGCCGTCGACCTTCACTTCCGAGGGGAAGCGGCCATGCACGCTGTCGTAGCGCAGCAGGTGCGCGTTGGTCTCCACCGGACCCAGATCGTTGACGGCGACCACGTCGATGTCCTTGCGGCCGGACTCGTAAACGGCGCGCACGATGTTGCGGCCGATGCGGCCGAATCCGTTGATGGCAACTCTTACGGTCATGGAAAAGGTCTCCAGATGGCTAGGTCAGGGCACGGCGTGCCGGCGGCCGCCGAAGCTGCGGTTTCAAATAGCGGCGCGCCGCCGAAGAATCCAGCGTCGCGGCGAGAAAAGCGGTTGGTGCAGCCGCGGCTTCCGGGGGAGGCCGCGCGCAGCATCAGCGTTTGCCCAGCCGCGCCTCCGCCGCAGCGACGGTCGCGTCGGCCGTGATGCCGTAATGCTTGTAGAGCTGCTCGGCGGGGGCGCTGGCCCCGAAGCCCTCCATGCCGATGAAGATGCCGTCGGTGCCGATCAAGGCATCCCAGCCCTGGCGGATGCCCGCCTCGATTGCGACCTTGACCGGGCTCGCTCCCAGGATCGCGGCCCGGTAGTTCGCATCCTGCTTTGCGAAGAGCTCGAAGCACGGCACGGAAATCACGCGGGTGGGGTGACCCCTCTTCTCCAGCGCCGCGCGCGCGGCCAGCGCGATCTCGACCTCGGAACCCGATGCGAAGATCGTCACCAGGGCGTTGTCGCTGGCGGTGGCGATCTCGTAGGCGCCAAGTTCGCAGAGATTGTCCGAAGTATATTCGGTGCGCAGGGCGGGCAGGTTCTGGCGGGTGAGCGCCAGCGTCGAGGGGGTCTTGGTGGAGGCGAGCGCGATCTGCCAGCACTCCGCGGTTTCCATCGCGTCGGCCGGGCGGAACACGTAGTGGTTGGGAATGGCGCGCAGCGCGGCCAGATGCTCGACCGGCTGGTGCGTCGGACCGTCCTCGCCCAGGCCGATGGAATCGTGCGTCATCACGAAAATGGTGCGGATGCCCATCAGCGAGGCGAGCCGCATGGCCGGACGCGCATAATCCGAGAACGTGAGGAAGGTGCCGCCGTAGGGGATCAGGCCGCCATGCAGCGTGATACCGTTCATGGCGGCGGCCATGCCGTGCTCGCGGATGCCGTAGTGGATGTAGCGGCCGCTGAAGTCGGCGGCGCTGATCGGCTTCGTCTGGCTGGTCTTGGTGTTGTTGGAGCCGGTGAGGTCGGCGGAGCCGCCGACCGTTTCGGGCACCGCGGCGTTGACCACTTCGAGCGCCATCTCCGAGGACTTGCGCGTCGCCACCTTCGGCTTGTCGGACGCGAGCTTGCGCTTGTAGTCGGCCATCGCGGCTTCGAGCGCGGCGGGAAGCTCGCCGCTCATGCGCCGCTCGAACTCGGTGCGGGTGTCGGCGTCGGCCGCCGCCAGCCGCTTCTCCCACTCCTTGCGCTCCTTCGCCGAGCGAAGCCCGGCAAGCCGCCAGTCGTCGAGGATGTCCGACGGAACGACGAAGGCTTCCGCCTCCCAGCCGAGCGCCTTGCGCGTCGCCGCGATCTCCTCTGCGCCGAGCGGCGAACCGTGCACCTTGTTGGTGCCGGCCTTGGTGGGCGCGCCGAAGCCGATCTTCGTCTTGAACGCGATCAGCGTCGGCCGGTCGGACGCCCGCGCCTGCTCGATGGCGGCGGCGATGGCGTCGGGATCGTGGCCGTCGGCGGCAAGCGTGTTCCAGCCCGAGGCCTGGAAGCGCTTGGCCTGGTCGGTGGAATCGGCCAGCGACACCGGTCCGTCGATCGAGATGTCGTTGTCGTCCCACATAACGATCAGCTTGTTCAGCCGCAGATGCCCAGCGAGCGCGATCGCCTCCTGGCTGATGCCCTCCATCAGGCAGCCGTCGCCGGCGAGCACGTAGGTGTGATGGTCGACGAGTTCGTCGCCGAAACGCGCGTTGAGGATGCGTTCAGCCATCGCCATGCCGACCGCGTTGGCCAGCCCCTGGCCGAGCGGACCGGTCGTGGTCTCGATGCCGGCGGCGTGGCCGTATTCGGGGTGGCCGGCCGTGCGCGAGCCGAGCTGCCGGAAGTTCCGGATCTCGTCTAGCGTGATGTCCTCGTAGCCCGACAGGTAGAGCAGCGAATAGAGCAGCATGGAGCCGTGGCCGGCCGAGAGCACGAAGCGATCGCGGTCGGGCCAGTGCGGGTGCTTGGGATCATGCGTGAGAAACCGCGTATAGAGCACGGTGGCGATGTCGGCCGCGCCCATCGGCAGGCCGGGATGCCCCGAATTGGCCTTCTCGACCGCATCCATGGAGAGAAAACGGATCGCATTCGCCATCCGGTCGTGCTTTTCGCGTGAAATCATTGCTTGCTCGCTCGTCGCCTGGATGCGGGAACCGGCCCTGGGGGGTGCAGCCCCCGAAAAATGCACGGGACACATAGCAGGCGGCGCATCCGAGTCAACAAACCGGCGGCGCGCCCCGATCGCGTTCCTGTGAGCGAAGCTGCGGCGGCTTGCCGCGATAGACGGGGAAAGCCCTTTCGCCTCGGTTGACGCCGGCTTCAGGCGGTGCCTAATCTTTCGCGCATAAACGCCTCAAATGGCGCGCGATTCGAGTGGGCTGGGGCGCGGAACGGAGAGCATGTCCGCAGAAGCGACGCTCAGGGAAGTCATCGCAAGACTTGGCAAGGCGATCGACGCGCTGGAAAACGCCGTCGCCGCGCGGCTGGAGCATGCCCAGGACTATCTGGAAGCAGAGGCCGAGGTGCAGCGCCTCAACGCCGACCGCGCCCGCCTCGCGCAGGAGCTCGACAATTCCGAGGCGCGCGCCGAGCGGCTGGAAAACGCCAACAAGGAAGTCTCGCGCCGGCTGGTGACGGCCATGGAAACCATCCGCGCGGTTCTCGACAGGTAGAGGAACGACATGGCTCAGGTCACGGTCACCATCGACGGCAAGCAGTACCGCATGGCCTGCGACGAGGGCCAGGAGGAACACCTGACCGAGCTCGCCGGCCGGTTCGACCAGTATGTCACCCATCTCAAGCAGTCCTTCGGCGAGATCGGCGACCAGCGCCTGACCGTCATGGCAGGCATCATGGTGATGGACGAGCTTTCGGAGCTGCAGCGGCGCGTGCTGGGCATGGAGAGCGAGATCGCGACCCTGCGCAAGACGCGCGACGACGCGCTGGTGAAGGCCGACAAGAACGACGCGGCGCTGACCGGCGCGCTGGCGAGCCTGGCCGAGCGGATGGAAGGGCTCGCGGAGAGCCTGGCGGTGAAAGGCGAGGCCTAGAAGCCCTGCATCAGGAAATTAATTGCCACTGTGATCTGATCGCGCACGTCGCGAATATTGGTGACGCGCGTCCCCAGGGCCTGCTTCGGCACAGCCAGCATGTGTTGGGTGTGGAGAGCGTATCTGCGTCCGGAGATTTCGAAGACGGGATTCAGCTTTCCCAAAGGCCGCCTCTGCGGGTGCTCCGGGAGGAGGGGTATTGCAAGCCTGGTGTCGAGCCGTTCGAAGTCATCAGATTGCACGACCACCAGCAGATTCTCGGTGCCTCGCGGATCGCTGAAGACATCGAAACGCGCCATCGCTAGAAGCCGCGGAACTCTGCAAACGGCAGTCCATGCTCTTCAAAATACCGATTGTTCTCTTCGATCGCCTCCGCGTTCTCTTCCAACCACATCTCGGCCTTCCGCTTGCGGATAGCCTCCACAAGGCCTTCTTCCGCGGCGCGCGATATATTGGTGTTGAGCGCCTTGGCCTCGGCGACGAGGTCGGCATCGAGGGATAGGTTGACGCTCCGGCGTTGTGGTGCCTTGTCAAGCATAGGCGTCTCCTTTGCGCATAATCTATGCGCATCGACCAGCGTGTTCAACCTACCCCTCTACCTCCTCCCTTAGCATCTCCAGCTCCAGCCATTCCTCCTCCAGGGCCGTCAGCTTAGCGCGCTCCGCGTCGAGCGCCGCCGCAAGCTTCTGGTAGGCCGCCGGTTCCTTCGCGTAGAGCGCCGGATCGGAGAGCTTCGATTCCAGCCGGCCGATCTCGCCGGAGACCTGCTCCATCGTCTTCGGCAGGTTCTCCAGCGCGTATTTCTGCTTGTAGGACAGCTTCTTCGTCGGCTGTCTCGCCGGCGCAAGCGCCTTTTCCGCCGCCGGCGGGGTTTTCCTCGACTCCCCGCCGCGCCGCGCGAAGCTCTTCGAGCCGCGCTGGGCCAGCATGTCGGCATAGCCGCCGGCATATTCCACCCAACGCCCCTCGCCCTGCGGGACGATGGTGGAAGTCACGGTGCGGTCGAGGAAGTCGCGGTCGTGGCTGACCAGGATGACGGTGCCGGCGAACCCGGCCACGAGTTCCTGCAGCAGGTCCAGCGTCTCCATGTCGAGGTCGTTGGTCGGCTCGTCCAGTACGAGAAGGTTGGCCGGCGTCGCCAGGATGCGCGCAAGAACCAGCCGCGCGCGCTCGCCGCCGGACAGCTCCCTCACCGGCGTGCGCGCCTGTTCCGGCTTGAACAGGAAGTCCTTCATGTAGGAGACGACGTGGCGGCCCTCGCCGTTGACGATCACCGTCTCGCCCTGTCCGCGCGTGAGATAGTGCGCCAGCGTCTCGGCGGGATCGAGGCTCTCGCGCTTCTGGTCGAGCGTGGCGATCGTCAGGTTGACGCCGAGCCGCACGCTGCCCGTATCGGGCGCAAGTTCGCCGGTCAGCATCTTGAGCAGCGTCGTCTTGCCGGCGCCGTTCGGCCCGACCAGTCCCAGCCGGTCGCCGCGCTGGATGCGGATGGAGAAGTCGCGCACGACGGCGAGGTCGCCGAAGCTCTTCGAGATACCTTTCGCCTCGATGACCAGCTTGCCGGATTCCGCCGCTTCCGAGGCCTTCATCGTGGCGGCGCTCTCCGGCCCCTTGTGGCCGCGATGGCGCGCGCGCATGTCCTGCAGTTCGCCCAGCCGGCGCATGTTGCGCTTGCGCCTGGCGGTCACGCCGTAGCGCAGCCAGTGCTCCTCGCGAACGATCTGGCGGCCGAGCTTGTGCTGCTCCTTCTCCTCCTCCTCGAAGATCCGGTCGCGCCACTCCTCGAAATGGGCGAAACCCCTGTCGAGCCGCTGCGTGCGCCCGCGATCCAGCCACACAGTGGCGCGCGACACGCGCTCCAGGAAACGCCGGTCGTGCGATATCAGGATGATCGCCGACGTGGAGCGCGAAAGCTCCTCCTCAAGCCATTCGATGGTCGACAGATCGAGATGGTTCGTCGGCTCGTCGAGCAGCAATATGTCGGGCTGCGGCGCCAGCACGCGGGCGAGCGCGGCGCGGCGCGCCTCGCCGCCGGAGAGCTCGGCGGGCTTCTCGTCGCCGATGAGGCCGAGATGGTCGAGCAGGTAGGCCGGCCGGTGCGGATCGTCGGCGGGCCCGAGGCCCGCGACTACGTAGTCGCGCACAGTCGCGAAGCCCTCGAAGTCCGGCGCCTGCGGCAGGTAGCGCACGGTAGCGTTGGGCTGGCGGAACACCTCGCCGTCCTGCGGTTCGATCAGGCCGGCCACGATCTTGAGCAGCGTCGACTTGCCCGACCCGTTGCGTCCCACCAGCGCGATGCGCTCGCCGGCCGATGCGGACAGTTCCGCGCCGTCGAGCAGCGGCGTGCCGCCGAAAGTGAGCCTGACGCCCGAAAGCTGGAGGAGCGGCGGGGCCATGCTCAGACTTCCCCGAAATGCGCGATGAGGATAGCGCGGCCGGCGGCGATCTCCACGGTCATGCGATCCGCCACGATGTTGGATATCGTCAGCGACGAGCCGAACGGTACGCTGCGCCTGTCGAGCGGCCATCTGACGCCGCTTATCGTCAGCCCCTCGATGTCGGTGAAGCCGATAACGGAAAAGAGCGTGCCCGGCGGATAGTCGAACGCGGCCCTGCGGCCGGGCAGCAACGGCACGCCTTCCTGGTTACCGCTGGTCAGCAGCACGTCGGTGCCGCTTTCGGCGAGGCCCACGGCAGCCGCGAGATGCAGGTAGCCATGGTCGGCCCGCACGCCGCCGAATGCGCCGGCGAAGATCAGCGCAGTCGCACCCCGCGCCCGTGCCTCGGCAACGGCCAGTTCGCCGTCGGTCATGTCCTTCTCGGACGGAAACTCCTTCTGCGGTACATCGGCGAAAGCCGCGCGTTGTTGCGGCGTGACCGAATCGAAGTCGCCAACCCACAGCTCAGGCCGCAGGCCGAGCGCCGGCGTGTGGAGGATGCCGGAATCGGCTGCGATCACGCGCGTTCCCGCGATCTGGGCCTCGAGCCTGGGGGTGGGCACAAGCTCGCCGCCGAGGAGGATGGTGAATCTGCTCATCGGCGCCGCGTCTATCAGGCCGGGGGCGGAAGCGGAAGCGCCTCCCGGGATGCGCGGGCGGTATGGCTGCCATTCCCGAAGCGTCTTGCACGGGCGCGGAAGCCGGCGTATCACTCGTCCCGCTCTAACGGGGTGCCGGATGCGCAAGCGTTCCGGCTGAGAGGCAAGGGGAGAGATCCCGCCAACCCGATGAACCTGATCCGGCTCGTACCGGCGGAGGGATTAGACGCTTGATTCTCAAGGCGCCAATTCCCTTTCACTCGAACAAAGGAGGCGCCCGCATGCGCAAACTCGTTATCCCGATCCTGTCCGCAACCCTTCTCGGCATCGCCGCACCCGCAGGCGCGCAGGAAAAGCTCACCATCTACACCTATGACAGCTTCACCTCGGAATGGGGGCCAGGGCCGGTCGTGGAGAAGGCGTTCGAGGCCGAATGCGGCTGCGACGTCTCCTTCGTCGCCGTGGCCGACGGCGTGGCGCTCCTCAACCGGCTGAAGCTGGAGGGCGCCGGCAGCGACGCCGACATCGTGCTTGGACTGGACAACAGCCTCGTCCACGAGGCGCGCCAGACCGGCCTCTTCGCGCCGCACGGCATTTCGCTTGAAAACGTGGAGGTTCCCGGCGGCTGGAGCGACGACATCTTCGTCCCCTACGACTACGGCTACTTCGCCGTCATCTACAACGCCGAGACCGTCGAGAACCCGCCGGCCAGCCTGAAGGAACTGGTGGAGGGCGATCGCTCGCAGAAGATCGCCATCCAGGACCCGCGCACTTCCACGCCCGGACTGGGGCTGCTCCTTTGGGTCAAGGCAGTCTATGGCGACGACGCCGCAGGCGCCTGGGCCAAGCTGAAGGATCGCGTGCTTACCGTCACCCCGGGATGGAGCGAATCCTACGGGCTGTTCACCTCCGGCGAGGCGCCGATGGTGCTCTCCTACACGACCTCGCCGGCCTATCACCGCATCGCCGAGGACGAGGAGAAATACCGGGCGGCCGAGTTCGCCGAAGGCCACTACCTGCAGGTCGAGGTGGCAGGGTTGACCGCGAAGGGCGCGGAGAACCCCCTGGCCAGGCAATTCCTCGAATTCATGACCGGCCCCGGCTTCCAGGACGCGGTCCCCGAGACAAACTGGATGTTCCCCGCGGGCAAGACGGGCGCGCCGCTCAACCCGATCTTCTCGGACATGATCCGTCCCGAAGAGCCGCTGGAGATACCTTCCGCGGAGGTTGCGGCGAACCGCAAGGCCTGGGTCGACGAGTGGCTCGCGGTGATGAGCAAGTAATCTCGCGCCTATGAGCAAGCCCACCCTCGCCGCCGCGCATTCGTCCGCCTCAGCTCAGAGAGCGAAGGTGGAAGCACGATGCGGCGGGGGAATCTCGCTCGGATCGGCGGCGAACTGAATGGCCGCTCCGCGCATCCTCCCCGGCATCCTGGCGCTCGCATTCGTCGCGATCCTGATCGGCGGCGCCTTCGCCGGCCTGCTGGTCGAGGCCGCGCGCGACTGGTCGGGCGCCGTGGGCGCCTTCGACGCCTACCTGCTGAGGGTCACCCGCTTCACCCTCTGGCAGGCCCTGCTCTCCACCCTGTTCTCCTTGGTTCCGGCGGTCTTCGTCGCTCGTGCGCTCTCGCGCCACCCCGCCTTTCCGGGCCGCGCGCTAATCCTTGGTTTGTTCGGCGTGCCGCTCGGACTGCCGGCCATCGTTGCCGCGATGGGCGTATTGGCCCTGCTCGGCCGCGCCGGCTATTTCGCACCGCTGATGTCGTTTCTCTCCGGGGGCGAGTGGCCGGGGATCTACGGGCTGTCGGGTATCCTCGTGGCGCATGTGTTCTTCAATCTGCCGCTGGCCACCCGGTTGCTGCTCGAGGCGCTCGATGCGGTGCCGCAGGACCATTGGCGGCTCTCCGCCCAGCTTGGCATGGGGCGGGCCGCCGGTTTCCGCTTCCTCGAATGGCCGGCGCTGCGCTCCGCCCTTCCCGGGGCAGCGGCGCTGGTCTTCATGCTGTGCGTGACCTCGTTCACGATCGTGCTCATCCTCGGCGGCGGCCCGCGCGCCACGACACTGGAGGTTGCGATCTACCAGGCGCTGCGTTTCGACTTCGATCCCGCCCGCGCGGTGATGCTGACACTGGTGCAGGTCGCACTCACCGTGGTCGTGGTCGCCGCGATGGCGCGGGTTGGCGCAAGCGCGACCGGAGAGGCGAACATCGCCGTGTCATCCCGCCGCCATGCCTTCGTCGCACCGGGTGAGGCCGTGGTGAACACGCTGCTGATCGCCGCCGCCGTGCTTTTCGTCGCCGGGCCGATGCTGGCGACGGTCGTGGCTGGACTTGAGGCCGACCTTGGGCGGCTGGCCGGCGAGGCCTCGGTGCAGCGTGCGACCGCGACAAGCCTCTTGCTGGCGGCCCTCGCAGCGCTGCTTTCCGCGGCGCTGTCGCTGGCGCTGGTCTCCACCCGACGCCGGCTGGAAGCGGCGCGCGGAAACCTGCGGCCCGGCCTGCTCGAACGGGCGGCCGACAGCGGCGCGCTTTTTGTGCTCGTCGTGCCACCCATCGTCATCGGCGCGGGCTGGTTCATCCTGTTGCGCAACACCGGGACCGTTTTCGCCGCCGCCCCGGTGATGGTAGTGACGGTGAACGCGGTCATGGCCATGCCCTTCGCCATCCGCGCCATACGCCCCGCCTACGATGCCGCCAGCGCCCGTCACGAAAGGCTCGTCGCGCAGCTCGGCATCTCCGGCTGGGCGCGGCTGAGGCTGGTCGACTGGCCGGTGCTGCGCCGTCCGCTCCTGGTCGGACTTGCCTTCGCCATGGCCTTGTCCCTCGGCGACCTCGGCGTGATCGCGCTGTTCGGCAGCGAGAACGTGAAGACGCTGCCCTATCTGCTGCTCGAGCGGATGGGCTCGTACCGCACCGCCGACGCTGCCGGGCTGGCGCTGTTCCTCGGCGCGTTGTGCCTCGCGCTGATGGCTGCCGCCGGCCGGCTGGGGAGGATGCGGACATGAGCGGCGCGGCGATCGTCTGCGAGAAACTGCGGTTCTCCTATGGAGAAATGCAGATGGAGTTCGATTTCGCGGCGCCCGCCTCGGAGATCGTTGCGGTCATGGGGCCGAGCGGCTCGGGCAAGTCGACGCTGCTCAACCTGATCGCCGGCTTCGAGCGTCCGCTTTCGGGCCGCGTCATGATCGGGGGCGAGGAAGTCACCACGCTGCCCCCGGCGCGTCGACCTGTCTCGATGGTGTTCCAGGAGAACAACCTTTTCGGCCATCTCGACGCCGCCGCCAATGTCGGCCTCGGGCGCTCGCCTTCGCTCAGGCTGGACGCGGGGGACTGGATCGACGTGGCCGAGGCGTTCGACCGTGTCGGGCTTGCCGGCAAGGAGAAGCGGCTGCCGCGCGAGCTTTCCGGCGGCGAGCGGCAGCGCGTCGCGCTGGCTCGCGTGCTGGTGCGCGACCGGCCGGTGTTGCTGCTCGACGAGCCCTTTGCCTCGCTTGGGCCGGCCCTGCGAAGCGACATGTTGGAGCTGTTGCGAGACCTGCATGCCGAGCGCCGCATGACAGTGCTGATGGCGACGCACCATCCCGACGACGCGCGCTCCGTCGCCAGGAGCATGGTCTTCCTGGAGGACGGTCGCGTCTCGGCCAGCGGCCCGGTCGATGATTTCTTCGCGCCGTCTGGTCCCGCCGCGTTCCGGCGCTATATCGGGGACGGCGCAAGCACGACGCGCCGCCCGGATTGAGACACATTTGCGCGCCATCCAGAGCCGGGCGCATTTCTTGCCATCCAACCGAGACTGTGGCTTAGGTCCGCGACGCGCGGAAAGAAGCCCCGAAAGGAAGCCGTCCTGCCATCCCATTCGTCGATCCATGGCCGGAAAGTGCCGTCGTCGCGCGTCTCGGCTCGCGCCTGCACGGTCGCGGCCCTCGGCCTGCTGCTGGCGGGCTGCCAAGCTATGGACTTCGGCAACGATTCCGCCTTTCGCCCGTCCTCGGCGCCGGTCACGGTCGACACCGTCACCCGCAACGACCGGCTGGCCGGCATCGCGCGCGAACAGCACCCGCGTATCCTGGCGACCTATGGCGGCGAATATTCGGACCAGAAGCTGGAGCGCACGGTCGCCGTGGTGGTCGGCCGGCTGATCCAGGCATCCGATAATCCCAACCAGACCTATCGGATCACCATCCTCAACTCGCCGAGCATCAACGCCTTCGCCTTGCCGGGGGGTTATCTCTACGTGACGCGCGGTCTCCTCGCGCTCGCCAACGATTCGGCCGAACTCGCCACCGTGATCGCGCACGAGATGGGCCACGTGACCGCCAACCATGGCATCCAGAGGCAGCAGAAGGAGGCCGAGGAAGGCCTGGCGGCAGCGGTCGTCAACGATGTGCTGGGCGGCGCTCCCGCCGCGCAGGTGGCGCTGGTGCGCGGCAAGCTGAGACTGGCCCAGTTCTCGCGTAACCAGGAGCTTGAGGCCGACGCGATCGGCATACGCTCGGCCGGGCGCGCCGGCTACGACCCCTATGCGGCCGCGCGTTTTCTCCAGTCGATGGCCGCCTACAGCAATTTCCGCTCCGTCAGCGGCGCCACCGACGCCAGCCTCGACTTCCTTGCCTCGCATCCCAACGCGCCCCAGCGCATCGAGCTGGCGACGCGCCACGCCCGCACATTCGGGCAGCCGGGCACAGGCACGCGCGACCGCGACACGCTGCTTGCCGGCATCGATGGCATGCTCTTCGGCGATACCCCGGAGGAAGGATACGTGCGCGGCCGCACCTTCATGCATCCGGGCCTCGGCGTCGCCTTCTCCGTGCCCGAGGGTTTCGCCATCGACAACTCCGCAGCGGCCGTCACCGCGGCCGGCCCGGGAGAGGTGGCGGTCCGCTTCGACGGCGTGACGCTGGCGCGGCGCACTTCACTGGCCGACTACATACGCTCGGGCTGGGTGTCCGGGCTCGACCCGCAAAGCGTACGCGCCGACACGATCAACGGCTATGAGGCAGCGCGCGCCCGCGCCACCGCGGAAGGATGGCAGTTCGACGTGACGGTCATCCGCGCCGGCTCGCAGGTCTACCGCCTGCTGACGGCGGCGCCCGCCGCAAGTTCGGCCCTGGCGCCGACCGCCGACAGTGTGGCCGGCAGCTTCAAGATACTCAGCGACGCCGAGAAGGCGGCGCTCAAGCCGCTGCGTATCCGCGTGGTGACGGTGGGTCCCGGCCAGACGGTCGGCTCGCTCGCGGCCGGCATGAGCGGCGTAGACCGCAAGCTCGAACTCTTCCGCCTGCTCAACGGGCTGGCGCCCGGCGCCTCGGTTTCGACCGGCGACAAGGTGAAGATCGTCACGGACAGGTAGGATGGCCGGCGGCTAGGCCGCTTCGGCATTGAAGCTCGGATCGGCCTTGAGCAACGCCGCTTTGAGCTTCTCAAGCGCCCGGTTCTCGATCTGGCGCACGCGCTCCTTGGAGATGCCGAGGCGCTCGCCCAGCGCTTCCAGCGTGGCGCCACTGTCGCGCAGCCGGCGCTCGCGGATGATCCTCAGCTCGCGCTCGTTGAGCTCTTTCAGCGCCGCGGCCAGCCACTCGGAGCGGCGCTCGACGTCGATGGTCTCGCCCGCCACCTCGTCCGGAAGCGGCGCGTCGGAGACGAGAAAATCCATCCTGTCGGAGGCACCGCCCTCGTCGGTAACCGGGGCATTGAGCGAGGCGTCAGGGCCCGAAAGGCGCGAATCCATGAGCGCCACGTCCGACTCGGATACCCCCAGCGTGTCGGAGATGCGCTTGTAGAGGTCGGCGCTCGACAGTTCCGACTTCTGGTTGAGGCGTGCGCGCAGCCGCCGCAGGTTGAAGAACAGCGCCTTCTGCGCCGAACTCGTGCCGCCGCGCACGATCGACCAGTTGCGCAGGATGTAGTCCTGGATCGACGCCCTGATCCACCAGGTCGCGTAGGTGGAGAAGCGTACCTCGCGTTCCGGTTCGAACCGCGCCGCCGCCTCCAGAAGGCCGACATGACCCTCCTGCACGAGGTCGCTCATCGGCAGGCCGAAGCCGCGGAACCTCGCCGCCATCGCGATTACAAGCCGCATATGGGCCATCGTCATGCGGTGTAGGGCGTCCTGGTCGTGACCGGATTTCCACCGTACGGCGAGCTCGTGCTCTTCCTCGCGTGCAAGGTAGGGCGCCTTCATCGCGGCCCGGATGAGCGAGCCCTTCGCCGGTTCTTGCATATTCACACTCCCACCTTTGGCGAGGCCGCGCGCCGATGACGGCTCCGCCCGCCAGAATGCTACTTGGGGTCGCGCGCCCCTCGGCGCGCGGATACAGCCGATGCAAAAACCGGCGAGAGCGGATTTCGTTCCCGTCGCGCGTCCGGATGTCGTCCCCGCCAGCTTGCGCCTCGGCCCGCATTGCATATCTTCAGGGGCATGAACCGGCGCGGCATTCTGAAATGGTTGGGGCTCGGAGGAGCGACAACGCTGGGTGTCGGCGGCTTCGCGGCATCGCGCGCCAGCGGAGCCAACCGCTACTATTCCGGCCCGCAGAGCGACCATTTCGACGGCGCGCTGTTCTTCAATCCCGACGGACGACCGCCCGGCGCCTTCGCGGACTTGCTGCGCTGGCAACTCGGCGGCGGCCGGGCCAAGTGGCCGGCGGCTTTTCCGAGCCCGTTCGAGCCCGCCCGACCGGTTGCGCGGGTCGAGGGCGATGCGCTCACCGTCACCATGGTGGGTCACGCCTCGCTGCTGATCCAGGTCGCAGGCCTCAACATCCTGACCGATCCTGTCTGGTCGGAACGCTGCTCCCCGGTGAGCTTTGCCGGCCCGAAGCGGGTGAACGCCCCTGGCATCGCCTTCGCCGACCTGCCGCCGATCGACCTCGTCCTGCTGACCCACAACCACTACGACCATCTGGACGTCACCACGCTGCGCATGCTCCAAGCCGGGCACGATCCACTGGTGCTGACCCCGCTCGGCAACGACGCCATCGTCATCGCTGCGGTGCCGGGCATCCGCGTCGCCGCGCATGACTGGGGCGACAGCGTCGATGTCGGGCCGGCCAGGATCCACCTCGAGCCGGTGCATCACTGGTCGGCGCGCGGCATGGGCGACCGCCGCATGGCGCTGTGGGCGGGCTTCGTGATCGAGACGGACGCCGGCAACATCTACCATGTCGGCGACACCGGCTTTCATTCAGGCATCAACTACCGCGCCGCGGCCGCCCGGCATGGCGGCTTCCGGCTCGCCATCCTGCCGTTCGGCGCCTATGAGCCGCGCTGGTTTATGGAGCCGCACCACCAGACCCCCGACGAGGCGGTGGAAGGCATGCTGCTGTGCAATGCCGCCCATGTGGCCGGCCATCACTGGGGCACCTTCCAGCTCACCGACGAGCCCCTCGAGGAGCCGCGCGAGAAGCTGGCGCAGGCGCTGGCCGCCCGCGGGATAGCTCCCGAACGCTTCCGCCCCATGCTTCCGGGCGAGGTGTGGGACGTGCCGCCGGCTCCTGCCGCCTAGACCGCTGCTCGACTTTTTTCGCTGCCGATGCAGCCGGAGGGCGCTCTTTTGCGTTGACTGCGGGGGCTCACAGGCCCCGCATTCAATCGAAAGGTTTTTTCAGATGGGCGATGTTTTCAAATGGATGCTTATCCTAGCGGTCATCGCGGTCGTGGCCGGATGGCTCGGCTTCGGCGGCGTCTCGCGCCTGGCCGGGATGGGAGCAAAGGTGCTCCTCGTGGTCTTCATCATCGGCGCCCTGCTCATCGGCCTGCTGATCTATTTCCTCGCAGGCATCGCGGCGACCGCTTGAGCGCGATTGAAGCGCGAACACTGGTAATCCGCGGCGCTTTCGGCCATATACCCGCGCATGAACGCGTGTGCGCCTTTCGCAAGGATGAACGGGCTCGGCAACGAGATCATCGTCGCCGACATGCGCGGCCGCGCGGACCGCGTTTTGCCGGCCGCGGCGGTCGCGCTCGCCGCCGATCCGGCGACGCATTTCGACCAGATCATGGCGATCCACGACCCCAAGACGCCGGGCACGCAGAACTACATCGAGATCATCAACTCGGACGGCTCCATGGCTCAGGCCTGCGGCAACGGCATGCGCTGCGTTGTGCAGGCGCTGGCCGCCGAGACCGGGCGCCGGATATTCACCTTCGAGACGGTGGCCGGCATCCTCGGCGCCGAGGAACATGCCGACGGCAACATCTCGGTCGACATGGGCGTCCCGCGCTTCGGATGGCAGGAAATTCCGCTCGCCGAGGAGTTCCGCGACACGCGCATGATCGAGTTGCAGATCGGACCGATCGACGCGCCGGTGCTGCATTCGCCGTCGGTGGTTTCGATGGGCAATCCGCATGCGATCTTCTGGGTCGACGGCGACGTATGGTCCTACGATCTCGAACGCTTCGGCCCCTTGCTGGAAAATCATCCGATCTTCCCCGAGCGCGCCAACATCACCATCGCGCAGGTGACATCGCCCGAGGCGATCACCATACGCACCTGGGAGCGCGGGGCCGGCCTCACGCGCGCCTGCGGCTCGGCCGCCTGCGCCGCGGCGGTCTGCGCTGCCCGCACCAGGCGCACCGGGCGCAAGGTCACGGTCACCGTGCCGGGCGGACCGCTCGCCATCGAGTGGCGCGACGACGACCACGTGGTCATGACCGGTCCGGCGGAATGGGAATTCTCCGGCAGCTTCGATCCTGCCACCGGCGCCTGGGAGCGCGACCGCGAGGCGGTCGCGTAATGGCCCCCGTTGGAAACAAAGTCGACATCGTCACCTTCGGCTGCCGGCTGAACACCTACGAGTCGGAGGTGATCCGCCGCGAGGCAGACGCCGCAGGCCTCACCGCGCTGGAAGGCGGTGCCGTGGTCATCAACACCTGCGCGGTGACGGCGGAGGCCGTGCGCCAGGCGAAACAGGCGATCCGCAAGGCCCGCCGCGAGAAACCCGACGCGCGCATCATCGTAACCGGCTGCGCCGCGCAGACCGACCCGCAGGGCTTTGCCGGCATGGACGAGGTCGACCTCGTCCTGGGCAACGAGGAGAAGCTTAAGGCCCACAACTACCGCTCCCTGCCCGATTTCGGCGTCAACCTGTTCGAGAAGGCACGCGTCAACGACATCATGTCGGTCACCGAGACCGCCTCGCATATGGTGGATGCGATCGAAGGGCGCGCGCGCGCCTTCGTCCAGGTGCAGAACGGCTGCGACCACCGCTGCACTTTCTGCATCATCCCCTACGGCCGCGGCAATTCCCGCTCCGTGCCGATGGGCGCGGTGGTGGAGCAGGTGAAGCGGCTGGCCGGCAACGGCTATGCCGAGGTGGTGCTGTCGGGCGTCGACCTCACCAGCTACGGCGCCGACCTGCCGGGCGCGCCCCGTCTCGGCAGGCTTGTACGCACGATCCTGCGCCAGGTGCCGGACCTGGCGCGCCTGCGGCTCTCCTCCATCGATTCCATCGAGGCCGACCCGGACCTGATGGAAGCCATCGCGACGGAGAAACGGCTGATGCCGCATCTCCACCTGTCCCTGCAGTCGGGCGACGACATGATCCTCAAGCGCATGAAGCGCCGCCATCTGCGCGACCATTCCATTGCCTTTTGCGAGGAAGTACGCCGGCTAAGGAGCGACGTAGTATTCGGAGCCGACATCATCGCCGGCTTCCCCACCGAAACCGACGAGATGTTCGAGAACTCGCTGAAGATCGTCGAGGAATGCGGGCTGACGCACCTTCATGTCTTCCCCTTCTCGCCGCGCGAGGGCACACCTGCCGCCCGCATGCCGCCCGTGGACCGCCGCACGGTCAAGCAGCGCGCCGCGCGCCTGCGCGCCGCCGGCGAGGCCGCATACCGCAGGCACCTCGACGCTCTCCGCGACACGCGCCAGCGCATCCTGGTCGAGCGCGAGGGGCTGGGGCGCACGGAGGGCTTCACGCTGGCGGCGATCGACGCCGGCAGGCCCGGCGAGATCGTCGAGGCGACCGTCACCGGCCATGACGGCGACAGGCTTGTCGCCTCCGCGGCTCCGGCCGCTGCGCGGGCCGCGTAGAGGCAGGCTGAATGGCATTCGATTTCGTCAAGAAGATCTTCTCCTTCGGCCGCAAGGCAGAGGAGGCGCCCGAATCCGGGGCCGCCGATGCGACGCCCTCGCCGCAGGCGGGCCCGCTGGCCGAGGTCGGCCCGGCGCAGCCGCGCCAGATCCCCGAGACGCCGGAAACGCCGCACCGCCCATCGCTCGACGACACGCCGCCCGACCATCCGCGGCCGGTGCCGCCGGCCCCCGAGGTTGTCCCGGAACCACCTGCACCCGCTCCCGAACCTGTGCCGGTTCCCGAGCCCGAGCCGGAGCCGGCGCGTCCGCCTGAGCCCGAGCCCGAGCCGGCAAAGCCGCCTGTAGAGGTTCCACCCGAGCCGGAGCCTTCGCTCCCCGAACCTCCGCAACCGGCAGTTCCTCCGCTCGAAGTGCCGCCGCCGGCGCAGCCCGAGCGGCCATCACAGCCGGAAACGCCGGCCGAACCTGCACCGCCTTCGCCGGAAGTGCCGGCGGAACGGCCGCCCCTGGAGGTGCCGGAAGCACCCGAGCCGCAGCAGCCGGCATCAGCTCCGCTGGAAGTCCCTCCACGGGAACCTTCCGGTGCGGCGGGGCCTCCGGTCGCGAAGCGGGAAGAGACAGCGCCGTCCCCGGTTCCGGCGGCACCGGAGTCCAGGCCTTCCAAGCCGAAGGTCACCGTCGCCAGAACCGTCGAGACCAAGCAGGAGACCGCCCCGGTCGCGCCTGCTCCGGCTCAGCGCGTGCCGTGGCTGCAGCGGCTGCGCCACGGCCTGTCGCGCTCGTCGCGCGAACTCACCACCTCGATCTCCGGCGTCTTCACGAAGCGCCGGCTCGACGAGGATACGCTTCAGGACCTCGAGGACGTGCTGATCCGCGCCGACCTCGGCATGGAGACCGCGATCCGGGTCACCAGCGCGCTGTCCGCCGGCCGCTTCGGCCGCGACATCTCCGATTCCGAGGTGCGCGCCGTGATGGCCGAGGAGATGACGAAGGTGCTGGCGCCCGTGGCGCTGCCGCTGGAGCTCGACCTCAGCCACAAGCCGCACGTGATCCTGGTCGTCGGGGTGAACGGCACCGGCAAGACCACCACGATCGGCAAGCTTGCCGCCAAGCTGCGCGAGGGCGGCCTGTCGGTCATGCTCGCCGCCGGCGACACCTTCCGCGCCGCCGCAATCGAGCAGCTGAAGATATGGGGCGAGCGGACGGGCTCACCGGTTGTGTCCTCGAAGCTCGGCGCCGACGCCGCCGGTCTCGCCTTCGACGCCTTCGAGAAAGCGAAGGCCGCCGGCTCCGACGTGCTCATTATCGACACCGCCGGCCGCCTGCAGAACAAAGCCGAGTTGATGGCGGAGCTGGAGAAGATAGTGCGCGTGCTTTCCAAGCACGACGCGGAAGCGCCGCATACGGTCCTGCAGACAGTCGACGCGACCACCGGCCAGAATGCGCTGAACCAGGTCGAGATCTTCCGCAATGTGGCGGGCGTGAACGGTCTCGTGATGACCAAGCTTGACGGGACCGCGCGCGGCGGCATTTTGGTCGCAATTGCGGCCAAGCATAAGCTGCCGGTCTATTTCATCGGCGTCGGCGAGCAGGTCGACGACCTGGAACCCTTTTCCGCGGGCGATTTCGCGAAAGCGATCGCCGGAGTCGAGTAGGCGCATGGCCCCTAAGAGTCGCGGACTTTTCGGACAAGGACCCTGCGAAAGGAAACCATGACCCGTATCCTCGAACGCGACCCTTCCGATCCGAAGAAGAAGGAGATGAACGCCCTCCTCAAGCTCGCGCTCGAGCTTGGGCCGCTGATGGTCTTCTTCTTCGCCAATGCGCGCGGCGAATGGCTGGTGGAAACCTGGCCGGCGCTCGGCATGCTCGGAGGGCCCATCTTCCTCGCCACCGGCCTCTTCATGGTGGCGACGGCGATTTCACTCGCCATTTCCTGGGCGCTGGTGCGTTCGCTGCCCATCATGCCGCTGGTGTCGGGCGTGGTCGTCTTCGTGTTCGGCGCGCTGACGCTCTACCTGCAGGACGACATCTTCATCAAGATGAAGCCGACCATCGTGAACACGCTGTTCGCTGGCGTACTGCTCGGCGGGCTTCTCTTCGGCAAGTCGCTCCTCGGCTACGTCTTCGATTCGGCCTTCAAGCTGGACGCGGGGGGGTGGCGCAAGCTGACGCTGCGCTGGGGTCTGTTCTTCATCTTTCTGGCGGTCGTCAACGAAGTGGTCTGGCGCAACTTCTCCACCGATGCGTGGGTGGCCTTCAAGGTGTGGGGCATCATGCCCATCACCATCATCTTCACCATGACGCAGATGCCGCTGATCATGCGTCATTCACTGGACGAGAACCTTCGCAAGCCAGGCTAGCGAACCGTCGGGAGGGACCGTGAAATTCATCGAAAGCCGGGAGGAGCTCCGCTCCCACTACGGCGGCACGCACGACCTGGCGGTGAAGAAGGTACTGCCGGCGCTCGATGGCCATGCCCGCTCCTTCATCGGCCGCAGCCCGTTCGTGCTGATCGGCTCGCAGGACGGCGCTGGCAATGCCGACGTGACGCCGAAGGGCGACAGGCCGGGCTTCGTGGCCGTGCTCGACGACACCACGCTGGCGATCCCCGACCGGCCCGGCAACAACCGGCTCGACACCTGGGAGAACATCGTCGCCAACCCGGCCGTGGGCCTACTGTTCCTGATCCCCGGCATGAACGAGACGCTGCGCATCAACGGGAGCGGGCGGCTGACCGCGGATGACGGGCTGCGCGCGCGCTTCGCCATCGACGGAAAGCTGCCGGTCAGCGTGCTCGTGGTGAGGGTGAAGGCCTGCTACATGCACTGCGCCAAGGCGTTCATGCGCTCCCGGTTGTGGACGCCGGACAGTTGGCCGGACCGTTCCAGCCTGCCTACGCTGGGTGAGATTCTGCGCGACCACTGTGCTCTCAACGATGCGGCCGCGGACCTCGATGCGGGGCTCGACAAGGCCTACTCGAAGTCGATGTGGTAGGCCTCAGTCCAGCCACTCGATCCAACGGCCGTGATAGTCGCAATGCGCAAGCTGCCGGTTTTCCCCTCCGGGCCATGAAGTCAGGCTCAGCGTGGCATGAGGCGGCGCGTCTCCCTCAGGCTCCATCCGCAGCCATGCGACCGGCATGTCCGCCGTTGCCTGCTCGCCCGCCTTCTCCAGCGCGGCGCGCACCGCATCCTTCGAGGCGCGCGGCATGTATTGCCACATGATCGAGTGGAAAAGCACGAAGGCCTCGCCCGGCTTGCGTCGCGCCAGCCGCCCGGCCACGAATTCCGCGGCGTCCGCCTTCTCCAGCGAGAAGGTTTCCCTGGAAGCGATGCCGAGCGCGGCGTCGAGACGCTGCAGGCGCGCCGCCTGGTCGGCCCAGATGTAGGCGCGCAGGCGCAGCCGTTGCGCCGCATCCGATATGTCGACCGGCGCGATGTCGTTGCCGGCGCGCCCGGCTATGCGCAGGTCCCCGTCCAGCGGCGGCGCGTTGCCGCGCACCTCCGGCGCAAGCCGCGCCGGCGAATCCGCCGGACCCCACGAATTGCCGGCGTAGTCGTAGCGGAATCGGTCCAAGAAGAGATTGAGCCCGGCGCTCGAGCCTATCTCGCACAGCGCCAGCGGCAGGCCGGTCTCGCGCGCGACGAGGAGCAGCCCGGGCAGCAGCATGGCAGCGCGTGCGGTCTCGTTGGTCTGCGGCGGCAGGTCGAGAAAACCGGCCAGGAAGGCATCGTGGCGGGCGATAGCGCCTGTCAGCGCGGCGGCCAGCGCCTCGTCGTCGACATCGTTGGGCGGATAGGCCGCCTCCAACGCTTCGTCGGCGCCGGTCAGCACCAGCGCATGCAGCCCGCCGGTCATCCGCAGGGCCAGTGCATCCGCGACCGGATCGCCGGGCCAGTCGCGCACCCGCCGCCCGGTGGCTGTCTCGGCATCTAGCGCCTGCGGCAGAAGCCGGCAGAGGCGCGCGGTGAAGGGGGACCCCAAGCTGTCGCACGCCTTGGACTGCCCGGCGAAATTGGAGAGGACCTTGGATGGGAGCATCGCCCGAGGTTAGCGACCGGCTGTCCCGCTGCAAGACGGCTCGCCGGCCGATCGTATGGGCCACGGATGCCAGATCTCGGTCGATTTTTTTGGTCTTCGACGGAACAATCCAACGAAAACACAGCTTTAAGCGAGATGCTGGCGGCCGTATCACCGGCCGCGTTTCCCGGCGGATCAGTCCGCGTTGAGATCAGGAGATCGCATGAAAAAGACGGAGCGGGAAGCCAAGGCCGAAGAGATCACGCGGACCGCGCGCGCCATTATCCGGGCCGAAGAGATTTCCCGGCGCAAGAAGACCGAGCGGTTGCGTAAACTGCGCGAGCGCATCTCGCTCGAGGAACGGGCGGGCGCCAAGCCGGCGGGCGAGGCTCGCCACTAGCAGGCCGACTAGCCGCCCGCGGCCAGCGCCTTCTCGATCTGCGGCATAAGCCCTTCGCGCAGGGACCGTTCGTCGAACGGCCCCACGTGCTTCCACACGATTGTGCCGTCCTTGCCGACAAGGAAGGTTTCCGGCACGCCGTAGACGCCCCAGTTGATAGCCGCGCGGCCGCTGTCGTCGACGCCGATGGCGTCGAAGGGATTGCCGAGGTCGCCGAGAAAACGCCGCGCGTTCTCCGGCCGGTCCTTGTAGTTGAGCCCCGCGATCTTCACGCGCCCGTCGGCCGCCACCCGCATCAGCAGCGGATGTTCCGCGCGGCACGGCGCGCACCACGAGGCCCAGACATTGACCAGCGTCACCTTCCCGGCGAACGCGCTGCCTTCGAGGCCCGGCAGGTCCATGCCTTCCAGCGGCGGCAGGCTGGTTTCCGGGGCCGGCTGGCCGATCAGCGCCGAAGGGATGGTCTGGTTGTCGCGGCCCGACAGGAGCTGCGCCAGGAAGATCCCCGCCAGCAGCAGGAACACGAAAAGCGGCAGCAGCACCAGCCAGATGCGGGGGCGGCCCTGCCCTTCCTGGCTGACGCTCATCTAGACGGCCTCACTTCCGGCGGAACGCCGGCGCACGCCCCGGCTCTCGAGGTCCGCGAGTTCGCGCTTGCGCGCCGCCTGGTCTGCGAAGATCCAGGCAATGACCCCGGCGATGCCGAGCACGGAGACGCCGTAGGCGGCGGCGACGTAGAGCGCATGCGTCACCTGTTCAGCCCCCCTTGCCATCGGCGCTGCGCGCGGCGATGCGGCGCATGGCGATCACCCGGCGCCGCCAGATTTCCGTGCGCATCGCCATCAGGTGCAGCGTGAAGAACAGCAGCGTGAAGCCGAGCGCCGAGATCAGCAGCGGCCACAGCAGGGTCGGATGAATGGTAGGACCGTCGAGCCGGAATACCGACGCCGGCTGGTGCAGCGTGTTCCACCAGTCGACCGAGAACTTGATGATCGGCACGTTGACGAAGCCGACCAGCGTCAGGATCGCGGCGGCGCGCGCCGAGCGCGACGGGTCGTCGAGCGCCCGCGTCAGCGCGATGATGCCGAGATACATGAGGAAGAGTACGAAAACGCTGGTGAGGCGGGCATCCCACACCCACCAGGCGCCCCACATCGGCTTGCCCCAGACCGATCCGGTGAAAAGCGCGAGCGCCGTGAACATCGCGCCGATCGGCGCGGCGGCCTTGAGCGAGACGTCGGCCAGCGGGTGGCGCCACACCAGCGTGCCCAGCGCGGATACCGCCATGACCGAGTAGATCATCATGGAAAGCCAGGCGAACGGCACGTGGATGTACATGATCCTGACCGTGATGCCTTGCTGGTAGTCCTCGGGCGCGGCGAAGCCCATCCATAGTCCGGCCGCGATGGCGAGCGCCGACAGGCCCGCCAGCCACGGCACCAGCCGGTCGGCCAGCGCGATGAACCGCGTCGGGTTGGCGATGTCGATCCAGCTTTTCTTAGCAGGCGCGGCCGTGTCGCTCATGGGGCATCAAATAGACCGCCCGAATGCGGCGTGCAATTGACCGCGATCAAAGGAGCGTGAGGGGAATGGTCGCGGGGCACGACGAGGCAGAACTCCCCCTCGCTTGACATGCAGGCATTTACCTGCATATTACCCTTCCAGACACCGAATGAGAGCCATGGACGCGGACAAGGTCTTCAAGGCGCTGGCCGATCCGAGCCGCAGGAAGCTGCTCGACGTTCTTTGTGAACGGAACGGCCAGACGCTTGGGCAGCTTTGCGAGCATCTCGACATGGCGCGGCAGTCGGCGACGCAGCACCTCGGCATTCTCGAGGAGGCCAATCTGGTGAGCACCGTCAGGCGCGGCCGCGAGAAGCTGCACTTCATCAACCCGGTGCCCCTGCACGAGGTCTACGAGCGGTGGGTGCGCAAGTTCGAACGGCAGCGGCTGGAGCTGCTGCACGACCTGAAGAAGGAGCTCGAAGGGAAATGACCATGACGAGAGAGACGACCAGTTTTGTCTATGTGACCTACATCCTCTCGACGCCGGAGAAGGTGTTCGAAGCCATAACCAGACCGGACCTCGCGCGGCGCTACTGGGGCCACGAGAACGTCTCGGACTGGAAAGCGGGATCGCAGTGCAGCACATCCGCGACAACGAGGAGCGGACCGTCAAACTCGTTGGAAAGGTGGTCGAGGTCTCGCCGCCGTCGCGGCTGGTGATCACCTGGGCAAACGCCTCGCAGGCCGACGATCCGGCGGCTCACAGCCGGGTGACGTTCAGCATCGAGGAATACAACGACATGGTCCGGCTGACGGTGAGCCATGACGATCTCGAAACAGGCGGCGGCATGGCGAAAGGCATCAGCCAGGGCTGGCCGGTCGTGCTCTCCAGCCTGAAGACCTTCCTTGAAACGGGCCGCGGCCTGGAGATCATCAACAGGAACAAGGCGGCCTGAGCGTCGACCAGTCTCCATACAAGGGAACCATCGACATGCCCAGGGTCTATGCGGGCGGATGCGCGTGTGGCGCGATCCGCTACGAAACGAGCAGCGAGCCGATCTTCCAGAACCACTGCCAGTGCACCGACTGCCAGAAGCGCAGCGGCACCGGTCACGGCTCCTATCTGACGTTTCCGCGCCGCGCGGAAGTGGCGATCTCGGGCGAGGCTCGCGGCTGGCGCGTGGCGGGCGACAGCGGGAACGAGAAGGAGCACGCATTCTGCCCGACCTGCGGAACGCCGGTCTACCTGACCTTCGTCGCCATGCCCGATCTGATCGCATTCCATGCAACCAGCCTCGACGATCCCGGCATGTTCAGGCCGCAGGCTTTGACCTACGCCGTGCGGGGCCATGCATGGGATGGGGTCGATCCCGCCTTGCCGAGGTTCGAACGGATGCCGGCCTGAAGCTCCGTGAGCACAGGCTTTGAGTGGAAAGCGATAATTGTCGTGAGGGAATGGTCGCGGGAACTATTCCCGCAAGGCTTTACGTGCTGCCAAGATATTGCGCTCATAGCACCAACTCGTGCGCTGCCAGTCGAATCCGTCGATTGCGCGGTTCTCGTCCATGCAGAGCACAATAACAGCCCTATCGATAGTTTCTCTCGACCTGTGCCAAAGTTCTTGAATTTGTAGGAAGAATGCGCCCTGACTCTGCTGACATGCAGAACGCACTCCAGCACTGCCAGGGTGTCTGAATTCACAAAATCGGCGGATCTCCCAGCCGACAACCCCTTTTTCGCGAAGCAGCGAATTTCGCATTTCGACCGCCAAAGAGTCGGCGTTGGAAGGTAAGGCAGACGCTATCGTCACCCAAACGGCTAGGGCAGTTCGGAAAAACATGCCCGCTTCTTTACTAAATATTCCGGGGGCTGAGTATCCTACCGCCAGCCCAGACCCGGGGCGACGTGCTTGACGATCGCCTCGATCACATGCGCGTTGTAGTCGACGCCGAGCTGGTTCGGAACGGTCAGGAGCAGCGTGTCGGCCTCGGCGATCGCCTCGTCTTCTTTCAGCTGTTGGATCAGCACGTCGGGCTCGGCTGCGTAGGAACGGCCGAACACCGCCATCTTCTGCGGTTCGATGTAGCCGAAATGGTCCTGACTCTCGCCGCCGCCGAAATAGGCCCGGTCCATGTCGTTCATCAGCGCGAAGATCGAGCGGCTGACCGAGACGCGCGGCTCGCGCGCGTGGCCGGCTTCCTTCCACGCGGCGCGGTACGCCCTGATCTGCTTCGCCTGCTGCACGTGGAAAGGCTCGCCGCCCTCGTCGAACTTCAGCGTCGAGCTCTGCAGGTTCATGCCGAGCTTCGCCGCCCACACCGCGGTCGCGTCGCTGGCGGCGCCCCACCAGATGCGCTCGCGCAGCCCCGCCGAATGCGGCTCGAGTCTGAGCAGGCCGGGCGGATTGGGGAACATCGGGCGCGGGTTCGGCTGGGCGAAGCCCTTCCCCTCCAGCGCGTGCAGGAAGATTTCGCTGTTGGTGCGCGCCATGTCGGCATCGGTCTGGCCGTCCTGCGGCACGTAGCCGAAATAGCGCCAGCCATCGATCACCTGCTCGGGCGAGCCTCTGGAGATGCCGAGTTGCAGCCTCCCGCCCGCGATCAGGTCGGCCGCGCCGGCGTCTTCGACCATGTAGAGCGGGTTCTCGTAGCGCATGTCGATCACGGCCGTGCCGAGTTCGATCCTCTTCGTCTTCGCGCCCGCGGCCGCCAGCAGCGGGAAGGGCGAGGCGAGCTGGCGGGCGAAGTGGTGCACGCGGAAATAGGCGCCGTCGGCGCCGATCTCCTCGGCGGCAACCGCCAGCTCGATGGACTGGAGCAGCGCGTCGGACGCCGACTGCGTCTGCGAGCCGCGGGCGGGCGACCAATGGCCGAAGGAAAGGAATCCGATCTTTTTCATAGCGCACAGGTGAGGCATCGACGGTCGAAAATCAATGATCCACACCCTTCGCCCCCTGAAGACAGACCGTGCACATTTCGCTTGAGCGCGCTGAGGCACTGGCCGGTGCGTTCGATGCCACGAAACCCGGGAATGAGCATCAGGTGCAGGATTCGCCCTTTCGAAGGGGCTGGGCGCCGGCTAGGCTGGTGCCAGCGGACAGCGGAGTGAACGGCTTGGAACTCAGGATCGTCAGGAGGCTGATACCGGATTGGGGAACGACTTACGGACCGCCGGGCGACGGCCCATTTCCGGCGGTGATGATCTTGCATGGGTCGGAGGGCGCGTGGTCGGGATGGAGCCATCGTAATGCCGTTCTGTTGGCGGCGCACGGGTTCCTCGCCTTCCCCTTTGGCTATTCCAATGGGGGAAATGCCTGGAACGCCGGCAGCATTGAAGAAGTCCCTCTGGATCGCAGCGTCGAAGCGATGGGCGCCCTTCGCTCGTTTTCCATCTCCAACGGGAAAGTGGCGCTATACGGGGTATCACGCGGAGCCGAACACGCGTTGCTCCTGACCTCCCTGATGGTGCGCGACGGCTTGGATGGCTTACCGGCCGCGGTCGCGGCGCATAGTCCGCCGGATGTCGTATGCGGCGCCTTCGATGCGTGCTCATACCGAGACAGCGGCGATCCAGGCTGGCAGCCATGGGACCCGGCGAAACGGGCATGGTCTTGGCGCGGCTCCAGCGATGACCTGCGCCCGACCACTCCGATCGAGATCGAGCGCTTCGAGGCGCCGCTATTCCTCAGTCACGGCACTGCGGATCGTGTGTGGTCGGTGGAGATGACGCGGCGGCTTGCAGCTCGCCTGGAACGCTTCGGTCGACGCCCCGAAGTCCACTACTACGAGGGACAGGATCACGTTCCCGGAAGCGCCGCCGAGAATGAACACCACGAACACCTTGTTTCCTTGCTCCGCCGTCATCTGACTTGATTTGTCGCACAGGCCACACACCAACGCATCCAGCGCGAATGCCGGCGGCATGGAGTGCCCGGCGACGCACTGTGCACCGTTTCGTTTCGTCAGTCCGCCGCCCATTTCAGCGCCGCCGCCGCCGCGACCGGCCCGATGACGGCGAAGAACAGGGTGATGGCGCAAAGGATGAGGAACGGCGGCAGGAACGGATCCGGCTCCGCCACCGCGGCGTAGCTCGCCGAGACGCCGAAGATCAGCACCGGGATCGTCAGCGGCAGGATCAGCACCGAGACCAGCAGCCCGCCGCGCGGCAGCGCCACGGCCACCGCCGCGCCCACCGCGCCGATGAAGGTGATGGCGGGCGTGCCGGCGAGAAGCGTCAGCGTCGCCGCGCCCGCCGCCAGCGGCTCGACATTCATGAACAGCGCCAGCAA
>JAEYRU010000010.1 GCA_023435335.1 Pseudomonadota bacterium | reverse complement strand
ATCAATTCGCTCGACATCGGTGACCGTGACTTGCCATTGGCGCTGGCCGGATTCCGCGAGCGACTGGAGCGGCAGCTGCGCCGCTTGGGGGTGGAACTGGTCTGGTCGATGGAGAATCTGCCGGAGGTATCCGGCCTGACGCCCGCGAGCGCCCTCTCCATCCTCCGCATACTGCAGGAAGCGGTCACGAACGCCCTCAAACACGGTCCGGCCACCCGCATTGAAATCCGGGGCTCCGTCGGGCCTGACGGGGCAGCCGTGCTGACCGTTGAAAACGACGGGAGCCCCACCCTCGGCTCCGGCAAGGGGCATGGGCTCAACAACATCCACCGCCGCGCCGAGCAGCTTGGCGGCCGTGCGGCACTAGCCCCGGCGAGCGACGGAATGAGGCTAACCCTCACTCTACCTGTGAGTTTGCCGGAGCCCGCATCTTGAGATTGCGCCGGTCAGGCGGGAGCGTCCGTCAAGTTGCAGCCTGGTCGCCTTTCATCTGCGCCATCTCGGCCAGTATCCACGCCCGGAAGGCTATGATTTTCGGCGCATTTCTGCGGCTCTCCGGATAGGCGAGCCAGAAGCAATCCTGGTCCTCTCCCAGAAGGTCGAAGGGCTGGATTAGCCGGCCGGACTTCAGTTCCGGAACGAAGAACTCCGGCGTGAGCATAGCCACGCCCTGCCCAGCGAGGGCCGCCTGAGCCTCGTTGGCCTGCGAGCCCAGCAGGTTTTTCGGCCTGCCTTCGACGCTTGCCGCCGGCAGGCCGGCCGCCTCCAGCCATACGCCCCACCACGGGTCGCCGGGGCCGATGATCGGCAGTCTTAGCAGGTCTGCCGGCTCCTTGACGCCACCGATGCTGTCGGCAAGGTGCGGGCTCAGCATCGGCGTGAAGGTCAGCGCCATCAGTCGGTGGGTGATCAGCCCCGGCCATGTGCCGCGCCCGGCCCGGATCGCGACATCCATCTCCTCTCTTGTGAAGTCGACCCAATGCGACGAGGTGTCGAGCCGGACCGCGAGCTTCGGATGCGCGACCTGGAACGAGCCAATCCGCGGCGCCAGCCAGTTGCTGCCGAAGGTCGCAACGGTTGTGATCGCGAGCGTTTCGCCCGTGCCGGCGCGTATCTCGGCGAAGGCGGCGGACAGCGTCTCGAAAGCCTGCCTTACCTGCGGCGCCAGCCGCCGTCCGATCTCCGTCAGCGTCACCTGCCTGGGCCGGCGCAGGAACAGCGGCGCCCCCACCCGCTCCTCCAGGAGCTTGATCTGATAACTCACCGCTGCCTGGGTCATGCCCAGCTCATCGGCCGCCTTGGTGAAGCTCGCATGCCGGGCTGCGGCTTCGAAGGCCCGCACGGCCGTCAATGGGGGCAGGCGGTGCCTCATGCGCATAAGCCTGATTTATGCATCACTATCGTCATTCGATTAGCAGTTGGGCGAATCCTGGCGCAGTATGATGCGCGCAACACATAAGCATATCTAGGTGTCCCGGCGAAAGTCCCGCGTCGCCCCTCCGATCAGAGGGCGAAATGCTGTTTGCCCGCTGTCATTCACCGCCCGTCGGCCGCGGCATTGGCGGCAGGAATGGAGACGGGCGGAATTGCAGTGAGCCCGCGCCGCTTTCCTTCGGGATGATGGAGTTGGAATCGTGAACGTAAAGCAATCCCTGGGTAACATCAGCACCGCCGTGCCGGTGGCTGCACCGGCACCGGTGCAAGAGATTCTGAATCATGGTCGCGGGTCGGTCCTCGACGTCCGAGAGGCCAACCTTCAGAGACCCGCTCGGCACGCCGGGTGGGCCGTGCGGCTGGAGGAGGTGCTCCGTCGCGCCCTGTCCGCGCTGTTTCGGCCGAGGCCGGACCTGCGCGCCCTGTCGCCTCACATGCGCCGCGACATAGGTCTCGTCGATACCATTCATGGGAGGAGGCAGCCGTAGCGATGCCCTCCCGTCTACCCTTTTCATGGTATTACCGCAGCCGCCTCGCGCGGGTACCTCCATGCATGATTGCTGGAGGGCCCAACCATGTCGCAAAACGATGTCATTCTTCACGAGGCCATTCTCGGAACCTTGACGGTTGCGCAGGGCGAGCGCTTGTTCGCCGCGGGACTGACGCGCCACCTCGCCCGGGGCGAGGTTCTCTTTGCTGAGGGCGATGCTTCGGATACCTTGTTCATCGTGACCCGCGGCGCTTTTGCCCTGGGCAGCGCAGGGCAGCCGGTCGCTGAAATCCTTGCCGGCGAGTTCGTTGGAGAATCGGCCTTTCTGGCCCGCCGTCCGCACAATCGGACGGCGACGGCAGTGCGCGACGTGGAAGTGCTCGAGATCTCGCGCAATACCTGGGACAGCCTGACCAAATCCATGCCGGAACTGGCCGGCGCATTTCTCGATTTCGCGGCGCGACGCCTACATGAGGCGTCAGGTCCCGTCGCGCCGGCCTCCCGGCGTGGCCTGCTGCGCGCCGTGGCGATCGTGGCGGGCGGGCATGCTCAGGTGCCCCCGGATTTCCAGAGGCGGCTTTCCGACGCCTTCGGCCGCGCGGGAGTGACGGTGATCGACCGCGACACGATCACCGACCGGTTCGGCGCACTCTCGCCGGACAACGATCTCGTTGGCCAGTGGCTGGACGGACTGGAGCGGTCGGGCCACCGGCTGGCGCTCTTTGCCGACGAGGAACTCACCCCCTGGACCGGCATGTGCCTGCGCAGCGCGGACGAGGTTGTGATGGCGGCGACCGGCGAAGCGCCCGGCGCAACACTGACACCGGTGGAGAAGCTCGTCGAAGCCATGCATCCGGCGTCGGCCCGCCGGCTGGTGCGTATCCATCCCCGCCGCGTCGGGGTGGTAGCGGGCACTCCGGCCTGGCTCTCTCGCATGGAAGTGAAACTCCACCATCACGTCTCCATGGAGGATGACGCCGATCTCGATGGGCTCGTGCGTTTTCTCACCGGCCGTGCGGTCGGTTTCGTGGCCGGCGGCGGCGGCGGTTTCGGCCCCGCCCATGTCGGCGTCTATCGCGCGTTCCGCGAGCAGGGTGTCACCTTCGACGCCTTCGTCGGAACCAGCGTGGGTTCCGCCATGCTCGCCGGCTTCGCCTTTCTTGCCGAGCATGACCGGCTGACGGCCGGTACGGAGGACATCTTCGTGACCAGTCGCAGCTTCAAGCGGTTGACGCTTCCGCGCTATTCGCTGCTGGACCACAAGGTGTTCGATGATGCGCTGGCCCGGGCCTATGGCAGCACCACTCTGATCGAGGATTGCTGGCGTCCCTATGCCGCGGTTGCCACCAACCTCTCCACCCAGTCCGTGGAACTGATCCGCACCGGGCTGATGTGGAAGGCAGTGCGCGCTTCGGCCGCGATTCCCTGCGTGCTGCCGCCGTTCTTCACGGAGCAAGGCGAGATACTGGTCGACGGCAGCATCATGGACGATGCCCCTCTGGTCCCGATGCAGGGTCTCAAGTCCGGTCCCAACGTGATTGTTCACTTCGGACGCACCGGCCGCCAGCGCGTCGACGTCGCCTATGAGGACATGCCCGGCCGCGGACGGCTGATCGCGTCGCTCTTCAATCCGCGCGCACGACTGCCCAGGGCGCCGAAGATGCTGTCGATGCTGTTCCGGACCCTGGTCGCCCATCAGCGGTATGAACTGCCGCTGGAGCCGCACGACCTGGTGCTGACGCCGTCGTCGCTCCCCGGTGGCTCGCTCATGAGCTTCGACCGCCACATGGAGGTGTTCAACGCGGCGCATCAATGGGCCCTGGGACAGATCGAGACCCTGTCCGCCTCCGGAGACGCGGCGCTCGCCGCCATTCTGGGACAGGCCGGTCAGGAAACGCCTGCGGCAGCTGCTGCTTGACCGGCCGCGCACGGCGCGGCCGCGCTTCGCGCGGACTCGATTTCGGAACCAACTGCCGCCCCTGCCTATTAACGTGGGTGGAGAACGATCCCGCGGGACGAGAGAAGACCCGTGGCGTCGCCCGGATGATCGAGGGGCGTGATCCTCATATTCGACGGCAGCAGAGGTACTTCCGCATGGCGGAACTGGGCGCGCTGAGCCACCATATGGCCGTTCACATCCTGGCGATGAACCTGGCCGCCCCGGCATTGGCACTTGCGTGCTTGGCCTTCCGCAGCGGCGGTCGACACTCCCGGGCGAGTTGGCTCTGGCCGGCCACCGTGCTGCAACTCGCGCTCCTGCTCGGCTGGCATCTGCCGGACGTGCTCTCCTTCGCGTTTGCCTCGGGCGCGGCCATGGCCGCCATGCACCTGTCGCTGTTCCTTGCCGCGCTCGCCTTCTGGATAGCAGTCATCGACGCGGCCGCGGAGGCGGCATGGCGGCCGTTGGCAGCGCTGGCAGTCACGGGAAAGGTATTCTGCCTGCTTGGCGTGCTGTACGCGCTGGCGCCGAGATCGATCTATGTAGGGCTCGCATCCTCCCACGGAGCCATGCCCCCGGCCGACTTGCTCGCCGACCAGCAGCTTGCCGGGCTCCTCATGTTGATCGCCTGCCCGATCGCCTACGGGCTGGCCGGCCTCGCCGTCGCGTCGCGTTGGCTCTCGGGTTTCGAGCGGCGGCGCCGCGCGGAGGCGGCCACCGGAAACTGAGATCCAGGCGCCCCGCCTACCGGTATGCGTTTCGCCAGCTGACATATTCGCAGAAGAGGGGCGACTTGCTACGGCGGCCATGCTACCGCGCTGGCCGTCAACGTTCAGCCTCAAGCCCGCCGGAAGCCGCCTTGAACCGCACCCTGCCGCTCGTCCTCGCGGTTGCTCTCTTCATGGAGCACATGGATTCCACGGTCATCGCGACCGCTCTGCCGGCTATCGCGGCCGACATCGGCACAAACCCGATCTCGTTGAAACTCGCGCTCACCGCCTATTTCGTCTCGTTGGCGATCTTCATCCCCATCAGCGGCTGGATGGCCGACCGTTTCGGCGCCAAGAACGTCTTCCGCGCCGCCATCTTCGTATTCGTCGTCGGGTCGGTGCTTTGCGCGGTGTCGGGCTCGCTCGGCGCGTTCGTGTTCTCGCGCTTCCTGCAGGGGATGGGCGGCGCCATGATGACGCCGATCGCGCGCCTGGTGCTGGTGCGCGCAACACCACGCAGCGCGCTGGTAAGCGCAATGGCCTGGCTCACCATACCGGCGCTTATCGGGCCCCTAGTCGGCCCGCCGGTGGGCGGGTTTATTACCACCTACGTATCATGGCACTGGATCTTCATCATCAACGTGCCCATCGGCCTTGTCGGCATCATCGTGTCCGGCCGGGTACTGCCCGATATCAAGGGCGAGGGGCGCAAGCCGATCGACTGGACCGGCTTCTTCCTGAGCGCGGTGGCCGCCT
>JAEYRU010000315.1 GCA_023435335.1 Pseudomonadota bacterium | reverse complement strand
GGGCCCGGCCGTCTCCCCCCCCCCGGCTCCCCACGGCGGTTGAACCTTACTGCTGGTTGTTGCGACCGACCGGAATGTCCATCTCCTCCGGCTTGATCTCGCGCACCAGTTCCGGGATCGCCCAGGCGACATTCTCGTCCACCTTGATCTTGAAGTGGTACATCGACTGCAGCGCCTGGTGGTCCTCGGGACGGAAGGTCATCGTGCCCTTCGGCGTCTCGAAGGTCATGCCCTCCATGGTCGAGATCAGCGTCTCGGTATCCCAGTTCTCGGCCTTCTCCAGGGCCGTCGCCACCGCCATCGCCGCGGCGAAGCCGCCGGCGGTGAAGAAGTCGGGAGGCGAGTTGAAGCGCTTCTGGTGTTCGGCAACGAGCCAGTCGTTCACCGGGTTCTTCGGCGCCTCGTAGTAGTAGTAGATCGCGCCTTCCATGCCCGGAACCTTCTTGTAGCCCGCGAGCGCCGGCAGGATGTTGCCGCCGGTTGAAAGCTCGATTCCGTGGCGGCCGAGGTCGGCCGCGGCCAGCGGCGTCATGGCGTCGATGCCCGCCACGTAGATGACGATCACCTTGCGGCCGGGCTGGTCCTTCAGCGCGGCGGTGAGCCGCTCGATCGTGGCCGTGAAGTCGGTGGTCTGCTGGGGAACGTATTCCTCCGCCGCGATGTGCGCGCCGGTGCCCTCCAGCGCCTTCTTCAGCGCCGCGATGCCGTCGCGTCCGAAGGCGTAGTCCTGCGCCAGCGTCGCGATATAGAGGTTCGAATCGGGCGCCAGCGCGAGCGCCTGCGCCTGCATGTCCATCGACGAATTGCGCGAGGTCTTGAAGACGAAGCGGTTGGAGTCGGGCCCGGTCAGGCCATCGGCGACGGCGGGCTCGACCAGCAGGATCTTCTCGTATTCGGCGGCGATGGGCAGCATGGCGGTGGCCACGCCCGACGAGGTCTCGCCGACGGCCAGGATGACGCTCTCGTCTTCATAGGCTTCCGCCAGCAGCGCGCGGGCGATCTCGGGTTTGAACTGGGTGTCCTTCTTCACGATCTCGATCTTGCGGCCCTTGATCTCCATCGTGCCTTCGGTCGCGTATTCGAGGCCCATCTCGAAGCCGGTATGCGTCTGCTTCGAATAGGCTTCGAGCGGCGAGCCCGACAGGCCGTGGATCAGCGCGATCCTGGCCGGCCCGTCCTGGGCGGCCGCAAGGGGCGCGGCAAGCATGGCGCCCGACATCGCCAGGGCGGCGAGCAGTTTGTTCATGGTCATATCCTCCACACTCGACAACGGTCATTTCCGGTAGCCGGCTCGTCGAGTTGCCGGCCGGACCGAACGCATGCTGCAGCTTGGGGAATTGGCCTGAAGGCCGCCTGCGCGGGAACCGCGCCGCCTTTTGCCCTCGATCTCCTCCCCCTGCGCGCACCTGGACGGGCCGGAAGCCCTTGCCCGGTGCGCTGCAAACTGTCGCCATTATCGGCGCCGCCGAAAATTTCCCGCAATATCGTAGAAATACGAAGTATCCTGCGGGCCATGACTCCTGCCGAAAACGACCTTGCCCTCGCCGCCTTCGAGAATTCGCCGATCGGCATCGTGATGACCGAGAACCGCATGATCCGCATGTGCAATCCGGCCTTTGCGGCGATGTTCGGTTACTCACGCGAGGAACTGCTCGACCGCTCCTTCGCCATGCTCTATCCCTCGCTGGAGGAGTTCGTGCGCATCCGCGACGTCGGCGTCGAGCCGCTCCGGCGCTACAACAAATATTCCGACGAGCGCATCATGGCGCGCCGCGACGGCTCGCTGTTCTGGTGCCGGGTGAGGGGCCATACGCTCACGCCTGACGAGGACCCGCTGCGCAAGGCGGTGTGGAGCTTCGCCGACCTGTCGGACTACCGCCCGGTGGGCAGTCTGACGACGCGCGAACGGCAGATCGTCATGCATCTGGGCGAAGGGCGGACGTCGAAGGAGATCGCGCGCACCCTGGCGATCTCGCCGCGCACGGTCGAGGCTTACCGTGCGCGGCTGATGAAGAAATACGGCGCCGGCAACGTGGCTGAGCTGCTGTCGCACCTCAGCACGGTGCCGCAGTAGTCGGGGACGACGTCAGCCCGCCTTGAGGATCTTCTCGATCTCGTCGACCGGATGGCCGGTAAGCGTCTTGGGGATCTCCGCCGAAACCCGCTGGACGACCTCCTTGTGCAGCTTCTGCCGCATCTCGCCCAGAACCGTGGGCGGCGCCACCAGAACGATGCGCTCGAACTCGCCGCGATGCGCCATCTTGTAAAGCCGCTCGGCGATCTCGTCGGCGAAGCGTTCCTTGGCGATGCGGTGCCAGTCGGTCTGCTCCATGCCGCTGTTGTGCTCGTTGGGGCCGTCCTTGTAGCGCCCGGGCCGATCGGTACCCTGCTCGCGCGTCGGCGGGTTCTCCTCGTGCATCTGCCGCACGACCTGCAGGTTGGGGTATTCCGCATCGCCTTCGTTTCTCAGGAACAGCGCCTTTTCGCCGTCGGCGACCAGTACCCAGATATCGTGCGCGAGCTTGATGTCGGCCACGGCCATCTCCTCTGATGCTTTTCGTTGCGCCCGCCGCCCCGTAACGGTTTCCTATCCTGAACGCCCGGCCGATGGCACCGGTTCCCGCTAGAGGACAAAGGCGGGCGCCCGGTCCGATAGATTTCCATTCCTTCAGCTTCCCCCCGGTGAGAAAAGGAATTTCGCGGTCCCGAGCCCTGCGCGAGCCTGTTCCTTCTTATCGGCGGGCAGTATGGCGACAATCGCGGACCAGTCGAAGGACCGTCCCCGACCCATGACGCTCGAACGCCACAAGTTGTCCGCGTTTCCCGTTTTCATGCGGGTCGAAGGCCGCGCTGTGGTTATCGTCGGCGGCGGCGACGAGGCTTTCGCCAAGGCGCGCCTGCTTGCCCAGTCGAGTGCCAGGCTGACGGTTGTTGCTCCGCACATCGAACCGGATTTCGCCGACTGGATCGCACAGAACGGCGTGAACCACGTCGCCGCCCCGCTGACCGCCGGTCTGGTCGAGGGAGCCGCGCTCGTCTTCGCCGCGACCGGCGAGGAGGCGGCGGACCGGGCAGCGGTGGAAGCTGCGCGCGCGCTCGGCATTCCCGCCAATGCCGTGGATCGTCCGGAACTCTGCGATTTCTATACGCCGGCAATCGTCAACCGCGCGCCGGTGGCGGTCGCGATAGGCACGGAGGGCGCGGGCCCGGTTCTGGCGCAGGCGATCCGCGCCCGTGTGGAACAGATGCTGCCGCTCTCGCTTGGGCCGCTCGCGGCGCTTGCCTCCGCCTATCGCGCCAGCGCCGAGCAACTGCTTCCGCGGGGCTTCGCCCGCCGCCGCTTCTGGAGCGCGTTCTTCGGCGGCGCGCCGGCGCGCGCGCTGGAGGAGGGAGACCTGGCCGGGGCGCGTCGTGCCGCCACGCGCCTCCTCCATGAGGGCGGCGCCGAAACAGGTCATGTTGCGCTTGTGGGCGCCGGACCCGGGGCTGAAGACCTGCTCACCCTGCGCGCCCACAGGCTGCTTATGGAAGCCGACGTCGTAGTGCACGACGCGCTGGTGCCGGAACCGGTGGTCGCCATGGGGCGTCGCGACGCCGAACGCATCCCCGTCGGCAAGCGCAAGGGCTGTCACTCGAAAAGCCAGGACGAGATCAACGCCCTGCTGGTCGCCCTCGGCCGCGAGGGCAAGCGCGTGGTACGCTTGAAGTCCGGCGATCCGCTGGTCTTCGGACGTGCCGGCGAGGAAATGGCTGCGTTGCGAGACGCTGGTATCTCCTATGAGGTCGTCCCCGGGGTCACGTCGGCCCTCGCCGCTGCCGCGGATTTCGATCTGCCGCTCACCCTGCGCGGGGTCTCTTCCTCGATTGTGTTCACCACCGGGCACGACCTCAAGGGCGAGGCGCTGCCCGACTGGGCGCGGCTGGCCATCGACGGCGCCACCGTTGCCGTCTACATGGGCCGCTCGACTGCGGCCGAGGTGGCGCAACGTCTGATCGCGGCCGGGCTTTCGCCGGACACGGCGGTCGCCGTTGTCGAGAACGCCAGCCGGCCGGCGCGGCGCATGCTGCACGGCACGCTCGCCGACCTGCCGTCGCTGGAAGCGCACCTCGAGCTGAGCGGCCCGGTCATGACGATCATCGGCGACGCGGTCGCTGGCGCGAATTTCTCCAGATCCACCCCTCTCGCGGCGCGGCGAGGCGCGCCGGCCGGGGCGCTGAGCAATGGGAGCCTGGCATGAAGATACTGACGGCAAACAGGCTCATCGACGGTGAGGCGGTCTGGCTCGCGCCCGACCATTCCTGGGCCGAGACGATCGACGCTGCCGAAATCGCCCGAGACGTTGCGGCTGAGGAGGCGCTGACGGAAATCGGCAAGGCGTCCTACCTGCGCGACGAGGTCGTGGACGTCGAACTGATCGACATCCAGCTGGTCGAGGGGCGGATCGTCCCCACCCGCCTGCGCGAGCGCATCCGCGCAGCCGGTCCCACCATTCATCCAAACCTTGGCAAGCAGGCGCGGCCGGCCGCCGCCCGCGCGGCCTGAGGGGAGGCAGTACATGTACCGCTACGACGAATTCGACCGGGACTTTGTCGCCGCCCGCGTTGCGCAGTTCCGCGACCAGGTGGAGCGGCGTCTCGCCGGCGAGCTTGCCGAGGATGCGTTCAAGCCGCTGCGGCTGATGAACGGCGTCTACCTGCAGCTTCACGCCTACATGTTGCGCATCGCCATCCCCTACGGAACCCTGTCGTCGCGGCAACTGCGCAAGCTCGCGCACATCGCCCGCGTCTATGACAAGGGCTACGGCCACTTCACTACCCGCCAGAACCTGCAGTTCCACTGGCCGGCGCTGAAGGACATCCCGGACATCCTCGAGGAACTGGCCTCGGTCGAGATGCACGCCATCCAGACCAGCGGAAACTGCATCCGCAACGTGACCGCCGACCATTTCGCGGGGGCGGCCGCCGATGAAGTGGCCGACCCCCGTCCCTACGCGGAGATCCTGCGCCAGTGGTCCTCGGTGCATCCGGAGTTCTCCTTCCTGCCGCGCAAGTTCAAGATCGCCGTGACTGGAGCCGAGCGCGACCGCGCGGCTATCCAGACCCACGATATCGGCCTGCACCTGAAGAGGAACGCCGCGGGCGAAGTTGGCTTCGCCGTCTATGTCGGCGGCGGGCAGGGCCGCACGCCGATGGTGGCGAAGAAGATCAGGGATTTCCTGCCGCAGGAGGACCTGCTCTCCTACACGACGGCGATCCTGCGCGTGTACAACCTGCATGGCCGCCG
>JAEYRU010000303.1 GCA_023435335.1 Pseudomonadota bacterium | reverse complement strand
GGGAAGGGCCGGCGGCCCGGCGAATCGCAAGCGACACGGATGTGCACGACGTGATCGCGATGATGCGGATCAACTACGATTTCATGAAGGAGAAGGAGACAGGAGCGAACGCGGCCTGACAGGGAAGCGGCGCAGGTTGGATGATGCACATGCGCGCGATGGTTGCCGATCGGCAACAGTGACGAGGTTTGGAAGCGGCGCCTGAATATTGGGCTGGTGCATTTTGCCGCAGGGGTCTATAGAGGCACCGTCTTCAACCCGAACCGAAGGAGGGCAGAGATGGGATGCTCCATGACCACTGACCACTCCACCCGTGGGCTTAGCGCCTGACGGCGGGTTCGGTTCGACGCGCTTCTCCAAGACCTAGCGATCATCGACGCGAATCCGCCCGGGACTTCATCCTGGACGCTTGAGGATTTTCGTCATGTACCGCCATTACCAGGGCCAATCCGGCCCACATTCGATTCACGACGCGCGTCAGTATGCCTGGGCGCGTCTGGTGTTCGGCCCCGGCGTTCCGCCGCCGAACCGACGTCCGCACCGGGGCCAGCTACCGGATGTGCCGGAACTGCCGGTCAGGCCGCGCCGACCGTCGATTCTCGTCCGGCTCGTCCGCATACTGACCCTGCGCGCCGTTCTTGACCCCACCATGTCAGGATCGGCGGCAAAAGGCGCCGAGGCGAAGTCGCCCGAGCAGGGGGATCGGCCATCCAGCCGCGGGGACAAACGCGTCCGTGCGGATACGGACCGGAACAACTCGCTGGCCGCCTGATGGCGGCCAGCAACCCCGCGGAGGAACAGCATTTGCGATCGATCTGTACCAACGCCTCTCGTGCCGCTAGGCTGGTGAATTCCGGCGCGAGAGACTATAAGCCCAGCATCTTCAACTCCGGCCGAGGGAGGCAGCGATGGACAGCCGAACGCTTATCGCATGTGTGCGCCTCCGCAGCGTGGCGCTCGCCTGACGGCGGACTCCGGCCCGATCCATCTTCCCATAGATCAATCGCGCGTCGCCGAGTTCCGCCGGATCGATCCATCCGATTCCGCTGGAGTTCAATCATGCGTGCAAAGAATCCCGAAAGGGGCAATGCCCCCCTGAACAAGCCGACCGACGCCGGATCGGCCGCGGTGCCGCCGCCTGCCTTCCCAACGGCAGGGGCAATTCCTCCCGCCAGCAAGCTGTCAGCAGCCTTCGGAGCTGTGCTTGGCGGAAAGACGCCGCCCGGCCACATTCATCGTGCCGGCAATGACGGGCCGAAACCCGGACACGACCGGCCGGACCAGATCAACAAGGCGCCGAAGCCGGCGGCGGGACCGAGAAAGACCGTCAGCCCCGGACACGGGCATCGTTAGAGAATCGGGGCGGGGGCGGAAACGCCTCCGCGCCCTATCTTGTGCAAGCGGCCACGCCGCCGGAGATACCTCAATGTTCGCCTGGTTCGAGAAGAGACTGAACCCGTTTCCGCCGGAGGAGCCGGTCGAGCCGCCGAGGACACTCGTCGCCTTCTGCCTGCACTACACCAGAGGCGCGTGGCCCTGGCTGGTGCCGTCAGCGATCCTGACGGCGCTGATCGCGGCGACCGAGGTGTGGATGTTCTCCTTCCTCGGCAACATCGTCGACTGGCTGTCGGCGGCGAACCGAGACACCTTCCTCGCCGACGAGGGATGGCGGCTCGCAGGCATGGCCGCGGTCGTGCTGGTGGCGTTGCCGCTGATGGTCTGGGGCCAGTCGCTTCTCAATATGCAGACGTTGATCGGCAACTACCCGATGCGGATCCGCTGGCAGGTGCACCGTTACCTGCTGAAGCAGTCGATGACCTTCTACCAGGACGAGTTCGCAGGCCGCATCGCCACCAAGCTGATGCAGACGGCGCTCGCCGTGCGCGAGACCGTCATGAAGCTCGCGGACATGCTGAACTACGTCATCGTCTATTTCACCGGAATGCTGATCATCGTGGCTTCGGCGGACTGGCGGCTGGCGCTGCCGCTCGCCGTCTGGCTCATCGGCTACGTCACGCTGCTGCGCTACTTCATTCCCAAGCTCGGCAGGGTCGGCGAAGAGCAGGCCGATGCGCGGTCGATGATGACCGGCCGCGTGGTCGACAGCTACACGAACATCCAGACCGTCAAGCTGTTCAGCCATGCCGGCCGCGAAGCGGCCTACGCCCGAGAAGGCATGCGTGACTTCCTCAAGACCGTCTACCGCCAGTTCCGCATGATCACGACCCTCTACGGGCTGCTCTACCTGCTGAACTCGCTGTGCCTCGCGACAATCTCCGGCCTCGGCATATGGCTTTGGCTCGGCGAGGTGGTGACCATCGGCGCGGTCGCGACGGCGATCGGTCTCGTCATCCGCCTGTGGGGCATGTCGCAATGGGTCATGTGGGAGATGACCGGCCTGTTCGAGAATGTCGGCACCGTACAGGACGGCATCGCATCGATCTCGCTGCCGCGCCTCGTCGAGGACAAGGCCGGCGCGAAGGAACTTGTCGTTTCGGACGGCGAGATCGTTCTGGACCATGTCCGCTTCCACTACGGGAAGAAGAAGGGCGTGATCGAGGACCTGACGCTGACAATCAGGCCCGGCGAGAAAGTCGGCCTGGTGGGGCGCTCCGGCGCGGGCAAGTCGACGTTGGTCAACCTGCTCCTGCGCTTCTACGACATCGAGGGCGGGCGCATCCTGATCGACGGGCAGGACATCTCCGAAGTCACGCAGGATTCGCTGCGCGCCAATATCGGCATGGTCACGCAGGATACCTCGCTGCTGCACCGCTCCGTGCGGGACAACATTCTCTACGGCCGCCCCGACGCGACCGAAGAGATGATGGTCGAAGCCGCGCGGCGGGCCGAGGCTTTCGAATTCATTGGAGGCCTCGCCGACCTCAAGGGCCGCAAGGGCTTCGACGCACATGTCGGCGAGCGGGGGGTAAAGCTATCCGGCGGCCAGCGGCAGCGAGTGGCGATCGCCCGCGTCATGCTGAAGGATGCGCCGATCCTCATTCTCGACGAAGCCACGTCTGCACTGGATTCGGAGGTCGAGGCGGCGATCCAGGAGAACCTCTACCGGTTGATGGAAGGCAAGACGGTGATCGCCATCGCGCATCGCCTCTCCACCATCGCGGCGATGGACCGGCTGGTCGTCATGGACCGCGGCCACATCATCGAGCAGGGCTCGCACGATGAACTGATCGCGCTGGGCGGGCTCTACGCCCAGCTGTGGCAGCGCCAGTCGGGCGGGTTCATCGACGCAGACGCCGATCTGGAGAAAGCGGCGGCGGAATGACGGTCGCGGTTGTCATCCACAGGCCGCATGCCCAGTTAAGGTCGGGTTGCATTCGGATGCCGCCGCCGGCGAATACGGACACTAGATGGACGAAGAGACAGGCATAAGGGAGAGGTTGTGGCGCTCGGTCGAGGGGATGATCGATCCCTTCACCGACACCGATCGCGAGGTGCTGCCGCGCGATGCGTTGCAGTTCATCCTGTTCTTCGCGCGGCAGGCGAAGCTGCCTTTCGTCCTGCTGCTGATCGTCGGCGGCCTGGCTGGCGCGGTCGACGCGGGGCTCTACTGGGCGGTGGGCTGGCTCATCGACATACTCGATGCGTCCTCGCCGGCAACACTGCTTGCCGACTACTGGCCGCACCTGGCCGCGTTCCTCTTCCTGGTGCTCGTCGTCCGCGCCGCGGTCATGATCGCCAACGCCCTGATAGAGCAGCAGATCATCGTGCCGCATTTCTACCAGCTGGTGCGCTGGCAGTCCTTCCGGCGGGTGATCGAGCAGCCCTACGAGTTCTACCAGAACGATTTCGCCGGCCGCATCGCCACCAAGATACTGCAGGGCGGCGAGGCGACGGGCGACTTCATCGTCTCGACGCTGCAGACCATGTGGAGCTTCCTCACCTTCGTGGTGCTGGCGGGCGTCATCCTCGCCACCCTCGATCCGCTGATGGGCGTCGTCATGGTCGTCTGGCTGGCTGTCTACCTGGTCACGGCCTGGCGGCTTCTACCGCCGCTCAGGGAAGCCGGACGCCGCACCGCGGACGAGCGCTCCATCCTCAACGGACGGCTGGTCGACGCCTTCACCAACATCATGGCGGTCAAGCTGTTCGACAGCGGCCGCCGCGAACATGCTTTCGTGCGCGACGGCATGGAACGGTTCCTTGGTGCCCTGAAGCGCATGACACGCGCCATCACCAAGGTGCGCGGGGCGGTGGCCATCATCAACGGTTTCATGATCGCGGCCGTCGCTATCCTCGCCGTCAGGAGCTGGATGGACGGCGCCGCCACCACCGGCGAGATCGCTGCGGCACTCGGCCTGTGCTTCCGGCTCAACCAGATGTCGGGCTACGTGATGTTCAACATCAACGGGCTGATCCGCTCGTTTGCGACGGTACAGGACGCGACGGGCACGATCTCGGTCGATCCCGCCATCCGCGACGCGGCGGACGCGCAGGTCATCCCGCGCGCGCAGGGCGACCTGAGGTTCGAGAACGTCACGTTCCACTATGGAAAGGGCGGCGGGATCATCTCCGATCTCAACCTGCACATCAGTCCCGGCGAGCGCGTGGCGCTGGTGGGGCCGTCGGGCGCGGGCAAGACGACGATCGTCAACCTGGCGCTCAGGCTGTTCGACGTGGAAGGCGGGCGCATCCTGCTCGACGGTCGCGACATCCGTGCGCTGACCCAGGGATCCCTCAGGGCGCAATTCGGCGTCGTCAGCCAGGAGCCGATGCTGATGCACCGTTCGATCCGCGACAACATCGCCTACGGCAGACCGGGAGCGACAGAGGCCGAAATCATCGAGGCGGCGAAGCGGGCCTCCGCGCATGACTTCATAGTGGAAGTCTCGGACCCGAAAGGACGGAGGGGCTACGACGCACATGTCGGCGAGCGCGGCGTCAAGCTCTCGGGCGGCCAGCGGCAACGTATCGCGATCGCGCGCATGATGCTCAAGGATGCGCCGATCCTCATTCTGGACGAAGCGACTTCGGCGCTCGACTCCGAGGTGGAGGCGGCGATCCAGGACAACCTGTTCAAGATGATGGAGAACAAGACCGTCATCGCGGTCGCACACCGGCTGTCGACCATTGCGGCGCTGGACCGGTTGATCGTGCTCGACGAGGGCAGGATCGTCGAGGAGGGCACGCATGATGAACTGATCGCGCGCGGCGGTCTCTACGCCCAGCTGTGGAAGCGGCAGTCGGGCGGCTTCCTGCCCGAGCGGCTGGCGGCGGAGTAGTAGCCGTGGCACTTCGGCTTCCAGATTCGCTCTCGACGCCCGCGACCGCTTCAGAGGCGGCCTTCGACGCGCTCGGGCACGAGATCATGGCGGAGAAGGCGGCCTCGCTCGGGCGGGCCGGCGACAGGGCGGGGAAATGCCTGGCCCGGCTAGACGCCTGCGATCCCGCTTCCCCCGAACGGCCGGTGCTGCTGAAGGAAGCCGCGCAGGCCGTGCACGCCTGGTTCATCCAGCGCGAAATCTGCGGCCTGCGGCGGCATCAGGAGGTCATCCGCGAGTTGCGAATCCCACACGAAGTGCTGGTCAGGCTGGGAGCCGCCTAACGCGCGGCTCCGGCCTGCCGAATCGACGCAGGCCGGCGGTGGATCGGCCGCCACAGACGCTGTCGCACCGCCGCGGGAGGGCATCGAGAATCCGGTCTGCGCAAATCCCCGCGACAAACTGCCCACGGACAGGTCAGATATCTGGACAAGCCTAGCTCACGCGCATAGAAACCAACGCCGACAAGCCGGGATTCCCGCGCCGACGTCAATTTTCCGTGCCTGACGACCGGCTGATCGAGGGGATCGGGGAGCCGGCAGCACCGAAGCGAAAGGATGCTTCTTCAGTGAGCGCGACCGATACCACCGAGTCCACCCGCCGCGATTTCCTCTACATTGCAACCGGAATGGCCGGCGTCGTGGGCGCCGCCGCCGTGGCATGGCCCTTCATCGACCAGATGCGTCCCGACGCCTCCACGCTGGCGCTTGCCAGTATCGACGTGGATGTATCCTCGATCGAACCCGGCATGTCGGTGACGGTCAAGTGGCGCGGCCAGCCCGTATTCATCCGCAACCGCACCGAGCAGGAGATCGAGGCGGCGCGCCAGGTACCGCTCGCCGACCTCAAGGATCCGGTTGCCCGAAACGCCAACCTGACGGATGCCGAACCGGCGACCGACCTCGCCCGTTCTGCCGGCGAGGGGCGCGAAAACTGGCTGGTCATGGTGGGCGTCTGCACCCATCTCGGCTGCGTGCCGCTCGGCCAGGCGGGCGATTTCGGCGGCTGGTTCTGCCCCTGCCACGGTTCGCACTACGACACGGCGGGACGCATCCGCAGGGGCCCCGCCCCCACGAACCTGCCCGTTCCCACCTTCGAATTCACGTCCGACACCGTCGTCAGGATCGGCTAAGGCTAAAGAGGGCATTCTCACATGAGCGGTGGACACGCACACGGAAGCTATCAGCCGACAACCGGCATCGGACGCTGGATCGACTCCCGCCTGCCGCTGCCGCGGCTGGTCTATGATTCATTCGTCGCCTACCCGGTGCCGCGCAACCTCAACTACGCATATACGTTCGGCGGCATCCTGACGCTGATGCTGGTCGCGCAGATCCTGACCGGCGTCGTGCTCGCGATGCACTACACGGCCAATACCGAGCTTGCCTTCAACTCGGTCGAGAAGATCATGCGCGACGTGAACTCGGGGTGGCTGCTTCGCTACCTGCATTCGAACGGCGCGTCCTTCTTCTTCGTCGCCGTCTACATCCACATGATGCGCGGGCTTTATTATGGCTCGTACAAGGCGCCGCGCGAGCTTCTGTGGATCCTTGGCTGCATCATCTACCTCTTGATGATGGCCACCGGCTTCATGGGATACGTGCTGCCCTGGGGGCAGATGAGCTTCTGGGGCGCCACCGTCATCACCGGCTTCTTCACGGCCATTCCGTTGGTCGGCGAGTGGATCCAGCAGCTTCTGCTTGGCGGCTTCGCGGTCGACAACCCGACGCTCAACCGCTTCTTCTCCCTGCACTACCTGTTGCCCTTCATGATCGCCGGCGTGGTCGTGCTGCACGTGTGGGCGCTGCACGTTACCGGCCAGACGAATCCCACGGGCATCGAGGTGAAGTCGAAGACCGACACGGTACCGTTCTCGCCGCATGCGAGCGCCAAGGACGGGTTCGCGATGGTGATCTTCCTGCTCGTCTTCGCCTACTTCGTCTTCTACATCCCCAACTACCTCGGACATCCCGACAACTACATCGTCGCGGACTCGCTCAAGACACCCGCGCATATCGTGCCGGAATGGTATTTCCTGCCCTTCTACGCGATCCTGCGCGCCATCACCTTCAACATCGGCCCGATCGACTCCAAGCTGGGTGGCGTGCTTGCCATGTTCGGCGCGATCGCGGTTCTGTTCGTTGTGCCCTGGCTCGACACGTCGAAGGTGCGCTCGGCCGTCTACCGGCCCTGGTACAAGCTGTTCTTCTGGCTGTTCGTGGCCGACGCCATCTTCCTCGGCTGGCTGGGCTCGCGGCCGGCGGAAGGCGCCTACGTGATCATGGCGCAGATCGGCACCCTCTACTACTTCGCCTTCTTCCTCGTTCTGATGCCGCTGCTCGGTCTCATCGAGACGCCGCGCCGGTTGCCAAACTCGATCACCGAGGCGGTTCTGGAGCGCAACAGGAAGACCGAGGGCGTGCTGCAGCCAGGCGTGGCTCCGGCGCCGACGGCCGAACATTGAGTTTTGAGGCTCGAAAGGATTCTGGGATGAAAACGATCCTCAAGACAATCGCCGCTCTCACGCTGGGGCTTGCCGCCGCAGGCGGGGCCCTGGCAGCCGAGGAAGGCGCGACGCCGCACTACCCGCTGGTCAAGCCGGTGGAACAGAGCTGGTCGTTCAAAGGTCCGTTCGGCACCTATGACCGGGGTCAGCTGCAGCGTGGCCTCAAGGTCTATCGTGAAGCCTGCGCCGCCTGCCATTCGATGGACCTGGTCGCATTCCGTTCGCTCGAGGCGCTAGGCTACTCCCCGGAGCAGGTGCAGGCGCTTGCCGCCGAGTACACCGTGATGGACGGACCCGACGCCAACGGCGACATGTTCGAGCGCCCGGCCGTTCAATCGGACCACTTCCCGTCCCCCTTCGCCAACGTCGAGGCAGCGGCGGCTTCCAACAACGGCGCCGCGCCGCCCGACCTGTCGCTGATCGCCAAGGCGCGCGGCGTCGAGCGCGGCTTCCCCACCTTCGTCTTCGACATCTTCACCCAGTATGCGGAGAACGGGCCGGACTACATCTACAACCTGCTCGTCGGCTACGAGGAGGAGGTGCCTGAGGGCATCGAGGTGCAGGAAGGCACATATTACAACCCGCACTTCATCGCCGGCCCGGCGCTGGCTATGCCACCGCCGCTGTCGGACGGTCAGGTGGAATACGACGACAACGCGCCGCAGACGATGGACCAGTATGCGCGCGACGTCTCGGCATTCCTGATGTGGGCGGCCGAGCCGCATCTCGAGGCGCGCAAGCAGACCGGTTTCGTGGTGATGATCTTCCTCATCGTATTCGGCGGCCTGGTCTATCTCACCAAGCGCAAGATCTGGGCCGACGCCCACTGACGCGCAACCGCAAGAACACGTAAAGGGGCGCCTACGGCGCCCTTTTCATTGTCCGCGGAATCGGCATGAATATGCCCGTATGCTGAGGCTTCAATGAAATCCTCCCTCGACGACACGCTGCGCGCGGCAATCCGCACGATCCCGGACTACCCCAAGCCGGGCATCCTGTTCCGCGACATCACCACGCTGCTGGGAGACGCCCGGGCCTTCCGCCGCTCGGTGGATGAACTGGTGCACCCGTGGGCCGGATCGAAGATCGACAAGATCGCCGGCATCGAGGCGCGCGGCTTTATCCTCGGCGGCGCCATCGCGCACCAGCTTTCGGCGGGCTTCATCCCGATCCGCAAGAAGGGCAAGCTTCCCCACGAGACGGTGCGTGTCGCCTACAGCCTTGAATACGGCATCGACGAGATGGAGATGCACAAGGATGCGGTGAAGCCCGGCGAGAAGGTCATTCTTGTCGATGACCTGATCGCCACGGGCGGCACGGCCGAGGGCGCGACGCGGCTGCTGCGCCAGATGGGAGCCGAGATCGTCACGGCATGCTTCGTCATCGACCTGCCGGATCTCGGCGGCAGAGCGAAGCTGGAAGCGCTTGGCGTGCCGGTGCGCACCCTGATTTCCTATGAGGGGCATTGAGTAGCATGGCCGGAAAGGACGACGATTACGTCTACGACGAATCCATCGGCGAATGGCGCCCGGCCTCCGAGGTGGCGGCAGCCGCCGCTGCTGAAGCGGACGCTGTGCGCGATGCCGCCGGGAACCTCCTCGCAGACGGAGATTCTGTCACCCTTATCAAGGACCTCAAGGTCAAAGGGGCCAACCAGACGCTCAAGCAGGGCACGGTCATCAGATCGATCCGCCTGACGGACAATGTCGAGGAGATCGACTGTCGCCACGACACCATCAAGGGGCTCGTCCTGCGTACGGAGTTCGTGCGCAAGCGGTGACGAGACCGCGAGCCCGCCGATGTGGCCTCCGCGATGCAAAACCTAACTGCGCCGAAGCCGGACAGGGCTCCCTTTGGCCCGCACGATCGTGCCCTTTGCTTCAAGGTCGAGTTGCACCGCCTTGAGCCACCAGCCGGCCTTCTGGCCGCCCGGGAACTGTACCTCGTCGAGCAGAGGCAGCAGGCGAAGCTTGGCGTCGGCGACAGTCAGGCCGGGCTCAGAGGGCGGAAGTACGGCCAGCAGAGCTGCCCGCATAGCCTCGTATTTCGCGCGATCGACGTTGTAGACCCGTCCTGGCGAGGTGAAATTCTCGATCGCGATCCTGTCGGATGAGTTAGGCATCGATCGCTCCTTTCACATATTCGAGCTTCGGCGCCCGAAAGCCCATCGCAGCCCAGGCGACGAATAGGCGCCACATGAACCATGCGGAGTGCCTGCGATAGCTTGGCAGGCTGTCGGTGAACTCGACACTCGCGCGGCGGTCCGCCGTCATCGTGCGGATTTCAATGGATGGGCGTTCAGCGGTCTCAAGGCGATCGCGGTAGACGCTGAGCCAGTGACCACCGCTGAATTCAAGGAACATCGGGGTGTTGCAGCAGGCCGCGACGACGCGGCGCGTCGGCGAATCCGGCTTCAGCCGAAACTCCCTGAGGGAGTCGGTTCCCCTTGTGAACGCCACCCGATCCTTACGCTGAAGGACGAAAGCGGTGCCCCCGTCGGCGTCGAGCACCGGCTGGCTTCCTGGCGAGCGAGACAGCCGTTCACCGGCCGCCTGGCAACTGGAGCAGTAGCAGATGGCGACGACAATGGGCGGGCCGCTGAGTGCCATCGCGCATTCGCCACATGCGCAACGCGCCATACGTGCTCTGTCTGACACTCAACTTCTCCTACTCCAAAGCGAAGAATTAGACTGGACGGTCTAGTTTGATTTGTCAATCGGGATCGGATAGCGTCCCGGACAGACGAGGTGAGGAGCGGCCGTGTGGGCAAGGGCGCGATGGAAAGGGCGGAGCGGACACGGTCGGCGATCATCGAGGCGGCTGCTTGCCAGTTCCTCGAACATGGCTTCCTGGCGGCCGGCATGGACGCAATCGCCGCCACCGCCGGCGTTTCGAAGCAGACGGTATACGCGCACTTCGAGAACAAGGAGACGCTCTTCCTGGCCATGGTGCGCGGACTGACGGGTGCGGCCGGCGACACGTTCCAGGAGCAGGTCGCCGATCCCACGGGTGAGCAGCCTGTTGAAGCATTTCTGATGGCATTCGCCGGGCAGCAATTGCGGATTGTGATGACGCCGCGCCTGATGCAGCTGCGCCGGCTTGTGATAGGGGAGGTCGGGCGCTTCCCGCAGCTCGGCCAGGCACTACACGATCAAGGACCGGGTCGATCGATTCGGCGCCTGTCGCGAGCTTTCGGCGTCTATCGCGACAAGGGGGCGCTTTCGGTGGATGACACGCGCCGGGCTGCTGGTTTCTTCAATTGGCTGATCATGGGCGGACCAGTGAACGACGCGATGCTGCTTGGCGACGCCGGTATTGCCGATCCTGCCACCCTCGAAGCACACGCCGCCGAGGCGGTGCGCATCTTTCTCGCCGCCTACGGCGCGACGCGCTAAGGCTGCGACAGTCTCCGGCCTATTCTACCTTCACCAGCACGGCGCTTTCGAATTCGAGCACGGGCTCGCCGCCCTGGTTGTGGCCGGCGCAGACGATGGTCAGCACCCGCCAGCCGGGACGCGATGCCAGCGCGCGGTGGCCGACGGCGCGGCGGGTGAAGGTGATGGTGTCGCCGGCAAAAACGGGCTTCAGCCACTTCAGGTTCTGGAAGCCGGGCGAGGGGCCGAACTCGGGCCGAGGACCGGGGCCGTCCCATCGCGTGTCGCCGGCATCTTCGCGCACCTTCAGATTGTAGCGCATCCACATGGCGGCCGTGTGCCAGCCTGAAGCGCACAGCCCGCCGAATACGCTCTGCCGCGCTGCCGCCTCATCGACATGAAAGGGCTGGGGATCATACTTGCGGGCGAATTCCTTGATCTCGTCGGCACTAAAGGTGTGCGAGCCGAGCTCGAACGTCGTGCCGACGCCGAAATACTCGTCGAGTGTCATGCCGCCGCCCCGCGCTTGAGGAACATGCCGGTATTCTGCAGCTCGGCTACGACCTCGCCGCGCTGGTTCGTCAGTTCGTGACGGCAGGTGACGAAGCCCAGATTGGGGCGGGAAGCGGACTCCCGCCTGGCGGCTACCGTGCTGGTGCCGGTCAGCGTGTCGCCGGCGAGCACCGGCTTCTTCCAGCGTACATAGTCGATACCGGGCGAGCCCTGCGAGGTGGAATCGAGCAGGAAGCCGTCGCACATCATCTTCATGAACATGCAGCAGGTGTGCCACCCCGAGGCCGAGAGGCCGCCGAGTATGCTCGCCTTTCCCGCCTCCTCGTCGAGATGCATGGGCTGCGCGTCGAACTGGCTGGCGAAATCGATGATCTCAGCGGCCGTCACCGCCTTGCTGCCCAGCGAGATCGTCACGCCCTCCTCGAAGTCCTCGAAAGCCCACTTCCTGCCCGTCATGTGCGAGTCCTGTTCATGCTTGAACAATAACTGTTACCGCGAAACTGTTTGGTTGCAACGAGCGATACGGTCGCCGGCGGCAATAACCCCTTCGGTAAGGACGAGGTGCGCATTTGCTCTCGATCAAGGCGATGGGGGCCAGGAGCATTAGCTTTTCGTGTGTCGCGCCAGTCCGGACCACGGGTTCGGGGCGTCGATCAGGAGAACCTCGATGTTCAAGGTCAATGAAGGCGCGGCCGACCGGATCATCCGGATCGCCGCCGGCGTCGTGCTGATTGCGCTGTTCTTTCTGTATCCGGACGCCTCGTGGCGCTACTGGGCACTGATTGGCGTCGTCCCGCTCGTTACCGGGCTGATCGGAACCTGCCCGATCTACGCGATGCTCGGCATTTCGACCTGCCCGGTGAAGAACGCCTGACAGCGCCGCAGAGGTTGCGTCGCGCCGGCGCAGCTTGAGAAGGCGGTGCCGTCAGGTATTGAACTTGAACAGCATGACGTCGCCGTCCTGCACGACGTATTCCTTGCCCTCGTCGCGCGCCTTGCCGGCCTCCTTGGCCGCCACCTCGCCGCCGAGCGTGATGAAATCGTTGTAGGCGATTGTCTGGGCGCGGATGAAGCCGCGCTCGAAGTCGGTGTGGATGACACCGGCAGCCTGCGGCGCCTTCGATCCCTTCTCAACGGTCCAGGCCCGCGTTTCCTTCGGGCCGGTGGTGAAATAGGTGATCAGCTGAAGCAACTCGTAGCCGGCGCGGATCAGGCGGTCGAGGCCGGGCTCCTCCAGTCCGAGGTCAGCCAGGAACTCACGCGCCTCGTCATCGGCCAACTGCGCCACTTCCGCCTCGATGGCCGCGGAGATGACAACCGTGCGCGCGCCCTGCTGGGCGGCCATCTTCTCGACCGCGCGGGTATGCTCGTTGCCGTTGGCGGCGTCCGCTTCGGCGACGTTGCAGACGTAAAGCACCGGCTTCGAGGTGAGTAGGTTCAGGCGCTGGAGGATGAGCAGATCCTCGTGGGCGATGCCAGGAAGCAGCATGCGCGCCGGCTTGCCGTCCTGAAGGAGCGCCAGCGCCTTCTCCATCATCGGCAACTGGGTCAGGGCTTCCTTGTCCTTGCCGGTCGCCTTCTTGCGGGTGGCGGCGACGCGGCGCTCGAGGCTTTCCAGGTCGGAGAGCATGAGCTCGGTTTCGACCGTCTCGGCGTCGGCCACGGGATCGATGCGGCCTTCGACATGCGTGATGTCGTCATCCTCGAAGCAGCGCAGCACGTGTACGATGGCGTCGACCTCGCGGATATTGGCGAGGAACTGGTTGCCCAGCCCTTCACCCTTGGAGGCGCCGCGCACCAGTCCCGCGATATCGACGAAGGAGATGCGGGTGGGAATGATCTCCTTCGATTTTGTGATGGAGGCGATCTTCTGAAGCCGGGGGTCGGGGACCGCGACCTCGCCGGTGTTCGGCTCGATCGTGCAGAACGGGTAGTTCGCCGCCTGTGCGGCGGCCGTCTTGGTCAGCGCGTTGAATAGCGTCGACTTGCCGACATTCGGCAGGCCGACGATGCCGCATTTGAAGCCCATGATGGATTGGTCCTAACGGGATGCCGGAATTTGCTCAGGGCTATGGGCGAAAGGGGCAATGATCGTCAAGCCTTTGCCGACGGACCTGCGGCGCGTCAGAGCAGCACGGACCCCACGAGATAGCCGACGCCACCAAACACTGCCATGGCGAGCAGGGACATCAGCCCGTCCCTGGCGAGCATGGCGAGGGCGAACAATCCGACTGCAACGGCCGCGACCGACACCGAGAACGGAACTGTTTCGAAAGCCGGCGCCATGACGACCATGAGCGAACTGAAGAGGGCCGGGATCGTGATGAACGGGGGGCGCGTGAGGAAGACGAGACGTTCGCGTGTGAACCAATCGATATAGCCAGCCGGCTTGCGCAGGAACGACAAGACCCGCTCCATGCGTGAGCGCGCGATAGAGCGGCGACGAACGAAACCCGGCAGCCAGACTTCCTCCCGGCCGAACAGCATCTGGACCGCGACGAGCGATATGATCAAGGAGCCGATCGTCGGCATTCCGGGAACGCCGCTCGCGGGGCTGACGAGTATGAGGGCGGGAACGAGCAGCAGGGGCCCGAATGCGCCCGCGCCGATCTCGCTCACGATCTGCGCGACCGTGACCTCTTCCTGTCCGCCTGCCTGCCCGACGTCCTCAAGGACCGCCTGCACCTCGCCGGAGTTCTTGCCCTTCGTCATGATACCTCTTCAAGAGCCGAACTCGCGAGAGCGGATTTTGCTCCTGGGCGTTCATAGGGAAAGAAGGTACCGGCTAAAGCATTCCCCGCCGCAACCGGTAGCGACTGTGCACCGCTCCGTTCTTCAGCGCCTTGGCGAATTCCAGGTCGAGCCATCGGTCAGGCTGCGCCCCGCCGAAGGCCGGGATGCCGGATCCCAGGATTACCGGAATCGTCCCCACCTCGACGATGTCGAGAAGGCCTGCATCCATGAACTGGCGGGCCAAATCCCCGCCGCCGAGAATCCATATCCGGCCCGTGGCGCCCATCTCTCGCAGTCGGCCAAGAAGTGCCTGCGGGTCGCCCGACAGGATTTCGCTGTTATCGGGAAGGTCGGAAACTGGCCTTTGCGTGGCGATGAGCGTCGGCCAGCGGGAGTACGGCCATGTTTCGTGACGGCGCACGACATCGTAGGTCCCCCGACCCATCACAATGCCGCTGACAGACTCTTCGAAGGCCGGGAAATCAAATTCTGCATCCGCCGGGAAGTCGTCCAGCCAGTCGAAGGTCCCGTCTTCACGCGCGATGAAGCCGTCGAGGCTCATCGCGAACATGTAGATAACGTCGCTCATCAGAATCGCTCCCATCGATAGGGGCGCTTCGATAGCACAGGAGGGGGCACCACGCCTGTAGTGCAGGGACGTTCTGCTGACAGATCGTGCCAGCCGATGTCAGTCCTTGCCGAAAAGCCGCTTCAGCATGGCAGCCATCGGGCCGGTTTCCGGAATCTTGACCTGGGGTTCTTTCGGCCGGGCCTGGCGGATATGGCTCTTGCCCTTCGGTGCAGGTTTCGCCTCCACCTGCTCTCGCGTGGACATACCTCCGGAGCTGCCCTCACCTCCGGAGCCGCCACCGCTTTTCTTGCCCTGAACGGCGAGGCTGACCCTGTTCATGAGGCCGTTGTCGTCGCCCTTGACCAGCATGGGTGCAGCGTCGGCGATCGCGTCCAGCAGCGGCTCCAGCCATTCGCGGTCGGCCTTGGCGAAGTCGCCCAGCACGTGCGGGCTGACCAGTTCCTTCACGCCGGGATGGCCGATGCCGATGCGTACGCGGCGGTAGTCCTTGCCGCAGTGGGCATCGAGCGACCTGATGCCGTTGTGGCCGCCGGCTCCGCCGCCGGACTTCACGCGCACCTTGCCGGGCGCCAGGTCGAGCTCATCATAGAGCACGATCAGGTCTTGCGCGGCGAGCTTGTAGAATCGCATGGCCTCGCCGACCGCCTGACCAGAGAGGTTCATGAACGTCTGCGGCTTGATGAGGAGCACTTTCTCGCCGCCGAGCGAGCCCTCGGCGATGAGGCCCTGGAATTTCCTGGTCCAGGGAGAAAAGGAATGGCGGCGGGCTATCGCGTCCGCCGCCATGAAGCCGACATTGTGCCGGTTGTTCTCGTACTTGGGGCCGGGGTTGCCGAGACCGGCGATGATGTGCATGTCCCGTCTCCGGCCGTAGGGGAACTATTCCTCTTCGCCCTCGGCTTCCGCTGTTTCCGCAGCCTCGTCCTCGGCAGCTTCCGGCTTCATGGCCGAAGAGCTGGCGATGGTGGCGATGGTGAAGTCGCGGTCGGTAATGGTCGGCTTCACGCCCTCCGGCAGCTTGACCGCCGAGATGTGGATCGAGTCGCCGATGTCGGTGCCCTCGAGGTCGACCGTGATGAATTCCGGAATGGAGTTCGCCGGCACAGTGAATTCGACGTCGTGGCGCACGATGTTGAGCACGCCGCCGCGCTTGATGCCGGGCGACTTCTCCTCGTTGATGAAGTGCACAGGCACGGCAACGGTCACGACCGTGTCCTTGCCGACCCGCAGGAAGTCGACATGCACGGGGAAATCGCGCACGGGATCCAGCTGGTAATCCTTCGGCAGGACCTGGATCTTCTGGCCACCGACGTCGATCGTCGCGATGGTGGTCAGGAAGCCGCCGCCATGGATCTTGTAGTACACTTCCTTGTAGGAGAGTGCGATTGCGAGGGGAGACTGCTTGTCGCCATAGATGACGGCAGGCACTTTACCGTTGCGGCGAAGTTCCCGGGCGGACCCCTTACCGACCCGTTCGCGCGCCTCGGCCTGGAGCTCGTAGCTCTCGTGGCTCATGGCATTTCCTTTCAGTTGTGGAGCGCTTCCGGCGGACAGGCCGGCCCGGAAACGTCGAAAGCGGCTGGTTTGCGCCAACCGCTCCGCCCCGCGTTGCCTCCAAGGGTGTCTGCACGGGTGGCGGCTCTATAACCGAAGGCGCCGAGTGCCGCAAGATGCAGGGTGGGTGGGATCAGGCCTTCCTGAGGTTGGGTAGGAAGATCGCGAGCAGCCCCGTCAGGGGCAGGAACGAACACAGCCAGTAGACATACTCGATGCCCCTGGCGTCGGCCACAACCCCGAGCACGGCCGCCGCGATGCCGGCCATGCCGAAGGCGAAGCCGAAGAATATGCCGGCAACCATGCCCACGCGGCCCGGCATCAGTTCCTGCGCGAGCACCACGATCGCCGGGAAGGCCGAGGCGAGGATGAGCCCGATGATCACCGAGAAGACGCCCGTCCAGAACAGGTCCATGTATGGCAGCGCCAGGGTGAAGGGCAGGACGCCGAGGATCGAGAACCAGATCACGGTCTTGGTGCCGATGCGGTCGCCGACAGGGCCGCCGAGCAGGGTGCCCAGAGCGACCGCACCGAGGAAGAGGAACAGCATGACCTGCGCCTGCTGGATGTCGAGGGCGAAGCGCTCGATCGTGTAGAAGGTGTAGTAGCTGGAAATGCTCGCCATGTAAGCGTTCTTCGAGAAGGTGAGCAGCATCAGCACCAGCAGGAATACCGTTGTCTGTCGACGGCCAAAAGGCATGGCGCGGTTGACGCCGCCGCGCGCGACAGCGGCCACGCGCTGCTTTTCGTACCAGCGCCCCACCCGCTGCAGGATCGCCATGCCCAGAAGTGCTGCCAGCGCGAACCAGGCGACACTGCCCTGGCCACGCGGCACGATGATGAAGGCCGCCAGCAGGGGGCCGATGGCGTGGCCGAAATTGCCTCCGACCTGGAAGAAGGACTGCGCCATTCCAAACCGGCCACCCGAGGCCATGCGCGCCACGCGCGACGACTCGGGGTGGAAGATGGCGGAGCCGATACCGATCAGGGCGGCACCGCACAGGAGAAGGGGATAACTGGTGGCGAAGGCCAACAGGAGCAGGCCGAGGAGGCTGGAGCCCATGCCAAAGGGGAGCGAATTCGGCATCGGACGCTTGTCGATGAACAGTCCGATTGCTGGCTGCAGCAGCGAGGCGGTGACCTGGAACGTGAAAGTCAGCAGCCCGATCTGCCAGAAATCGAGGCCGTAGTCCTCCTTCAGCATAGGATAGATCGCCGAGAGCAGCGACTGCATCACGTCGTTCAGCATGTGGCAGAAGCTGACGGCGAAGATGACGATGAACGTGGTGTTCCCGACATCGGGGCGGGAAAGGCGGGCCGTGGTGTCCGTCACGGGATGCTCCGGCAGAAATGGAGCCCCCTATTAGTCGAGGCTTCGGCCGCATGGTACCGCCTGCGATGCATGAGTGGCTGGGCCAGTCGCATAGCTGCTGCAGAACTTTACACCGGGGCGGTCGGCGATTGACACGAGCGGATTCCGTCGGACATTATCTGCGCATGGGGCGGCGACTGCCCCGTGAGGCGGCAGCCCAAAGTTCGCGTCCGCAATCCCACTCCGATCTCATGCTTTGGGAGGACGCCATGCCGTCACCTACGGAAATCACCGTTGCTCAACTCTCGCGCCTCATCGGGCTGGCAGAGTGCCCAGTAATCATCGACGTCTGTACCGACGAAGACTTCGCCGCCGACCCGAACCTGATCCCGACAGCAGTTCGCCACCCCTTCGCAAATATCGACGAGCTAGCGCCTGCGCTGGCTGGCCGCAGGGTCGTCGTCGTTTGCCAGAAAGGTCTCAAGCTCAGTCAGGGTGCGGCCGCCCTGCTGCGCTGCCACAACATACAGGCCGAGACACTGGAAGGCGGCATGATTGCATGGCGGGACGCCGGAGCCCCGGTCATCGCTGCCAAGGCATTGCCGCAGAGTGACCGCCGGACGGGCAGTATATGGGTTACGCGGCACCGGCCGAAGATCGACCGTATCGCCTGCCCGTGGCTTATCCGCCGCTTCGTCGATCGCGACGCCCGGTTTCTCTATGTCGAGCCCGGCCAGGTCACGAACGTCGCGGAGAGATTTGGGGCTATCCCGTTCGATGTGGAGGGCGTGTTCTGGAGCCACCGCGGAGAGCTGTGCACCTTCGATGTGATGGTGGAAGAATTTGGCCTGGGGGCCGAAGCGCTATTGCGGCTGGCGACAATCGTGCGCGGCGCTGACACGGACCGGCACGATCTCGCGCCGCAGGCCGCCGGACTGCTCGCCGTTTCTCTGGGCCTATCGCGGATGTATCGCGACGACCTTCAGCAGTTGGAGGCGGGGCTGGCCGTATACGACGCCTTCTATCGATGGGCCCGCGACGCTCATGGGGAAACACATGACTGGCCCGCAAATACCTGAGGAGGGGAAAGCTGCCGCGGGGACCAGCCCCGTCGTTCCGTTCGACGATCTCGTCCGCGTGTTCGGCCGCATAGGGCTCCTGTCCTTCGGCGGGCCGGCAGGGCAGATCGCGCTCATGCACCGGATGCTGGTGGACGAGCGCAAATGGCTCGACGAGGCGCGCTTCCTGCACGCGCTCAACTACTGCATGCTGCTGCCCGGGCCGGAGGCGATGCAGCTCGCCACCTATGCGGGCTGGCTGCTGCACGGAGTTCGCGGGGGGCTTGTCGCCGGGCTGCTCTTCGTGCTGCCCGGCGCGATCGTGCTGACCGCTCTTTCGGCGCTCTACCTGCTGCTCGGTGACGTGCCAGTGGTGGCGGGCCTGCTTTTCGGGCTCAAGGCCGCCGTGCTGGCGGTGGTGCTGGAAGCGTTGATCCGCGTGTCGAAACGCGCGCTGAAGAACGGCTACATGGTCGCTCTCGCCCTGGCAGCCTTTGTCGGCATCGCCCTGCTCAGCCTGCCGTTTCCGCTCATCATCCTGGCGGCGGCGCTGATGGGCGCCATCGGAGCATGGACGGGATGGAGCCCGCAGACGGCGAACGCGAATGGAAACGGGGTTGAAATCGCGGAGCCACGGGCGGAATGGACGCATCCGTCGCTCGCGCGCTTCCTGCGCACCTCGATCACCTGGCTCGCGATCTGGTTCCTGCCACTTGCCGCCCTCTACTTGATCCTCGGAGCCGGCAATGTCTTCACGACGGAGGCGCGGTTCTTTTCGATCATGGCGGCCGTCACTTTCGGTGGCGCTTATGCGGTGCTGGCCTATGTCGCGCAGCAGGCTGTGGAGATCTACGGCTGGCTGAGACCGGACGAAATGCTAACCGGGCTAGGCTTGGCGGAAAGCACGCCGGGGCCGCTGATCCTCGTCCTCATCTTCGTCGGCTTCCTCGGCGGCGCAAGGCTGTCAGGCCTCGATCCGCTGGCCGGCGGGCTTGCCGGCGCAGCGGTGACGCTGTGGTTCACCTTCGTGCCCTGCTTCCTGTGGATCTTCGCCGGCGCCCCCTATGTCGAGACGGTGCGCAACGTGCGCTGGCTGGCCTCGGCGCTGGCGGGGGTCACGGCGGCCGTGGTGGGCGTCATCGCCAATCTGGCGCTGTGGTTCGCCCTGCATGTACTGTTCACGGGGGTCGGCGAGTTCCGCGTCGGCCCGGCCGGCATCCCGGTTCCGGAGGTCGCGAGCTTCGATCCGGCATCGGCGCTGATCGCCGTGGCGGCGGGCGTCGCGCTGCTGCGCTATCACGTCAACCTGTTCGCGGTGCTGGGCGGAGCCGCGCTGGCGGGCACGGCGATGCTGATGCTTGGCCTTGCGCCGGCCTGAAAGCAGAGTGGGCGTCGCGAGTTTAGTCGAACAGGCTGGAGACCGATTCTTCGCTGGCCGTGCGGGAAATCGCTTCGCCGAGCAGGTCCGCAATCGGAACGACGCGGATGTTGCGAGCCGCCTCGACGTTCGAGGTCGGCTGGATCGAGTCGGTGATCACCAGTTCCTTGAGCTTGGAACCGGTGATGCGCGCCACGGCGCCGCCGGACAGTACGCCGTGGGTGATGTAGGCGGTAACGCTGGTGGCGCCCTGGGCAAGCAATGCGTCCGCCGCGTTGCAGAGAGTGCCGCCGGAATCGACGATGTCGTCGATGAGGATGCAATCCTTGCCGTGCACGTCGCCGATCACGTTCATGACCTCCGACTCACCCGGCCTGTCCCGCCGCTTGTCGACGATGGCCAGCGGCGCATCGATGCGCTTGGCGAGAGCGCGTGCGCGCACGACGCCGCCGACGTCGGGCGATACCACCATCAGGTTCGAGAGCTGATAGTGCGCCTTCACGTCGCGGGCGAGCACCGGCACCGAATAGAGATTGTCGGTCGGGATATCGAAGAAACCCTGGATCTGTCCGGCGTGAAGGTCGAGCGTGAGCACCCGGTCGGCGCCCGCCTGGGTGATGAGGTTGGCGACCAGCTTGGCCGAGATGGGGGTGCGGCCCGAGGTGCGGCGATCCTGCCGCGCATAGCCGAAATAGGGAATGACGGCGGTGATGCGTCGCGCCGAGGAGCGTTTGAAGGCGTCGATCAGGATGAGCAGTTCCATCAGGTGATCGTTGGCCGGATACGAGGTCGATTGCAGGACGAAAACGTCCTCCCCGCGCACATTCTCCTGGATCTCGACGAATATCTCCTGGTCGGCGAAGCGCCGAACGGTGGCCTTTCCGAGGGAGATGTTGAGATAGCGGGCGACGGCCTCGGCCAGCACCCTATTGGAATTGCCCGCGAAGAGCTTCATGCAGCGTCCCTGGTGAACGGCCGGAGAACCTGAGCGGGCTTTTAGCGGCGTCTGGCGTGAATGCAAGCCTTCGCCGGCAAATGGCCGAGAAACGCAGGGGAAACCTCGGACTGTGTCAGGCTCAGCCTGTGCGGGAGACCAGCCACGTCGCAAGATCGTCGATGGTGCGATCCGCGATCGCTTCCATCGTCTGCGGCGTCACCGAGTTCCAGCCCTCGCCCTGGGCGGCTGCGACCTTCTGCTGCCCCTGGATGCGATGGAGCCGATTGCCCGCGGGATCGAGCACATCCCAGACATAGACGACGGTCGTTTCACGTTGTTCGGTGAAGGCGGAGAAGTACCCTTTGATCACATGCGTGGTGGTTGCGTCGCCCGCCTGCGCCACGGCGAGCCCACGTTGCGCCGCGCGTGCCATCAGCCTGGAGGCCAGCGGGCTGGCGGAGGCGGGCGACGCGCCCCAAACCCGCGCGCACAGTAACCAGGC
>JAEYRU010000253.1 GCA_023435335.1 Pseudomonadota bacterium | reverse complement strand
GGGTGTGGATGCTCTTCTTCCCGGCCGACGGCGCTGCCTTCAACGGCGCCTTCGTCAGCGATTCCTTCTCCCGCTTCATGAAGATGCTGGCGCTGATCGGCTCGCTGGTGACGCTGGTCATGTCGGTGGGTTTCGCCCAGACCGAGAAGTTCGACAAGTTCGAGTACCCGATCCTCATCATGCTCGCCACGCTGGGTATGATGCTCATGGTTTCGGCCAACGACATGATCGCGCTCTACCTCGCCCTCGAGCTGCAGTCGCTGGCGATCTACGTGCTGGCCGCGATCAACCGCGACAACCTGCGCTCCACCGAGGCGGGCCTGAAATACTTCGTTCTCGGCGCGCTGTCGTCCGGCATGTTGCTCTACGGCATCTCGCTCGTCTACGGCTACACCGGCGCCACCGGGTTTGCCGAGATCGCCCAGGCGCTGACGGGCGGCGAGCGCCAGCTCGGCCTCGTCTTCGGCCTCGTCTTCGTGCTCGCCGGCATCGCCTTCAAGCTGTCGCTGGTGCCGTTCCACATGTGGACGCCGGACGTCTATGAGGGCGCCCCGACGCCGGTCACCGCCTTCATGGCGGCCGCGCCGAAGATGGCGGCGATGGCGCTGCTGGTCCGCATCGTGATGGGGGCCTTCGAGCCGATCGCCGCCGACTGGCAGCAGATCATCGTCTTCATCGCGATAGCCTCGATGCTGCTCGGCGCCTTCGCCGCGATCGGGCAGTCGAACATCAAGCGACTGATGGCATACTCGTCCATCGGCCACATGGGCTATGCGCTGGTGGGACTTGCCGCCAACAGCCCCGCCGGCGTGCGCGGCGTGGCGCTCTACATGCTGATTTACCTGGCGATGACGCTGGGCACCTTCGCCTTCATCCTCGCGATGCGGCGCAAGGAGGGCAGCGTCGAGGAGATCAGCGACCTGTCCGGCCTGTCGGCCACCAATCCGATGATGGCCACCATCCTTACCATCCTCATGTTCTCGCTCGCCGGCATTCCGCCGCTCGCCGGCTTCTGGGCCAAGTGGTACGTCTTCCTCGCCGCCATCGACGCCGATCTCTACGCGCTTGCCATCATCGGCGTGCTCGCCTCGGTGGTCGGCGCCTACTACTACCTGCGCATCATCAAGGTGATGTGGTTCGACGAGCCGGTCGGGGGCTTCGTGCCGATGGCCGGCGAACTGCGGCTGGTGCTCGGGCTTTCCGGGGCCTTCGTGCTTTTCTATGTCCTGATAGGCGGACCGATCGGGCGCTGGGGCGAGGCGGCGGCCGGCGCGTTCTTCGGCTGAGATGGAATTCCGGCTCGCGCCCTCTGCCCTGGAGGCGGGCTACAGGCTCGAATCCTTTCCTTCGGTCGGTTCCACCAACGCGTTGGCGCTCGAACGCGCGCACGCGGGCGAACCCGGTCCGCTCTGGATCGTTTCCAGGAAGCAGGAGGCCGGCCGCGGCCGCCGCGGCCGCGAGTGGGCGACCCCTGAGGGCAATCTTGCCGCCACGCTTCTGCTTTCGGGCCTGCGTGACCTGAAGTCGGCGGCGACGCTGGGCTTCGTCGCCGGACTGGCGCTGGGCGACGCGCTCGACGCGGTCGCACCGGGCAGGACTGTGTCGATCGGGCTTGACGGAGCCGATGCCGGCGATGCCCGGCGCTTCGAGCTCAAATGGCCGAACGACGTGCTCGCCGGCGGCGCCAAGCTGGCCGGCATCCTGCTCGAATCCGCCATTCTGGCAGGCGGAAGCGCGGCGGTCGCGGTCGGCATCGGCGTCAATGTCGTTGCGCATCCCGGCGATCTGCCCTATCCGGCGACATCGCTTGCGGCCCTTGGCGCGGAATGCGACGCCGAACGGCTCTTTCTCGCCTTGTCGGACGCCTGGGTTTCGAACTGGCGGCGCTGGGACGAGGGCAGGGGCCTCGGCCGGATCCGCGCCCTGTGGCTCGCCCGCGCGGCGGGCCTTGGCGGCGAGGTGGCGGTGAAGCTCGGCGGCGAGGTGCTTCGCGGCACTTTCGAGACGATCGACGAGGATTGTCGCTTCGTCATACGGGATCGGCAGGGGCGCACGCACGGGATCGCCGCGGGCGACGTTCATTTCGGCGCCGTCGCGTCGGCGGCGGTATAGGAGAAGACATGGCGCGCGAAGCGGAACTGGTCTTCTGCCCGCTCGGCGGGGTCGGCGAGATCGGCATGAATCTCGCGCTCTACGGCTATGGGCCGTCGCATTCACGCGAATGGATCGTCGTCGATTGCGGCGTATCCTTTCCCGACGACACGCTTCCCGGCGTCGATCTCGTTCTGCCCGACATCCGGTTCCTCGAGGAGGAAGTGGCCAACCTGCGCGGCATCGTCATCACGCATGCGCACGAGGATCACTACGGCGCGCTGCTGCAGCTGTGGCCGCGGCTGAAGGCGCCGGTCTGGATGACGCCGTTCGCCGCCGGACTGCTGGAGGCCAAGCGTCAGTCGGAGAAGGGTTCCCCCGAGGTGCCGGTCACAATCTACCGCGCCGGCGAGACCTTTACGGTCGGACCCTTCACCATCGAGGCGATTGCGGTCGCTCACTCCATTCCCGAACCCGTTTCGCTGGCCGTCACCACGCCGCTCGGCACCTTTCTCCATACCGGCGACTGGAAGATCGACCCGGCGCCGGAAATCGGCCCGAAGACCGACGAGGCCCGCTTCCGTGCGCTCGGCGATCGCGGCGTGCTCGCCATGATGTGCGATTCCACCAACGCGACGCGCGAGGGCGAGTCTCCTTCCGAGCAGGCGGTGGGACAGGGGCTACGCGAGGTCATCGAGGCCGCCTCAGGGCGCGTCGCCATCACCACCTTCTCGTCCAATGTCGGCCGCATCCGTTCCATCGCGGAAGCCGCGCGCGACGCCGGCCGCCAGGTCGTGGTGCTCGGCCGCTCGATCAAGCGGGTGATAGATGTCGCTTCCGAGCTGGGCTACCTCGACGGATTGCCGGACTTCATCCCCGAAGAGGAATACGGCTTCATCCCGCGCGAGAACATGGTGATCCTGTGCACCGGCAGCCAGGGCGAGCCGCGCGCGGCGCTTGCCAAGCTCGCGCGTGACGAGATGCGCAGCGTGGCGCTGTCGCCGGGCGACACCGTGGTCTACTCGTCGCGCGTCATCCCCGGCAACGAGAAGGCGATCCTCGCCACGAAGAACCTGCTGATCGAGCAGGGGATCAAGATCATCGAGGATGGCGACGCGCTCGTCCACGTCTCGGGCCATCCCCGCCGCGGCGAGCTGCGCCAGATGTACGAATGGGTGCGTCCGAACATCCTCGTTCCGGTGCACGGCGAGGCCGCCCATCTCGTCGCCCAGGGCTCCCTGGGCGCGCTTTCGGGCATCCCCCACGTCGCGCAGGTGCGCAACGGCGACATGCTGAGGCTGGCGCCCGGCGACCCGGAGATCATCGACCAGGTCCCGTTCGGCCGGATCTACAAGGACGGCAAGCTGATCGGCTCCGACGAGGAGATGGGCGTGCGCGACCGCCGCCGGCTCTCCTTCGCCGGCCATGTCGCCGTCAACGTCGTGCTGGACGAGCGCTACGAGATCAACGGCGATCCCGATCTCGTTGCGATCGGCGTAGCCAAGACCGACCGCTCCGGCGAGTTGCTGGAGGATGTCATGCTGGATGCGGCGATCGGCGCGATTGAAAGCATCCCCCGTGTCAGGCGAAAGGACCTCGACCTGGTCGAGGAGTCCGTCAGGCGCGCGGTGCGCGCGGCCGCTGACGAGGCCTGGGGCAAGAAGCCGATCGTGACGGTATTCGTCACGCGCTAGACCGAAAGTCCTTTCCGCCCAACCGGCTACGCGGTTTCGCGGAATCGAATTGTGAGCCGAAGGCCATGCTTGGACGCCTGAACCACATCGCCATTGCCGTACCGGATCTCGCCGCGGCGACCGCAGTTTACCGCGATACGCTCGGCGCCAGCGTGTCCGCGCCGCAGGCGCTGCCCGAGCATGGCGTGACTGTCGTCTTCGTCGACCTCGGCAACACCAAGGTGGAACTGCTGGAGCCGCTGGGCGAGAACTCCACCATTGCCGGCTTCGTCGCGAAGAACCCGGCCGGCGCCATGCACCACGTCTGCTACGAGGTGGATGATATCATCGCCGCACGCGACCGCCTCGTTGCGGCGGGCGCCCGCGTGCTGGGCGATGGCAATCCGAAGACCGGCGCGCACGGAAAGCCGGTGCTCTTCCTGCATCCCAAGGATTTCCTTGGAACACTCGTGGAACTGGAGCAGGCGTGATGCCGGGAATGACGGCGCGTGCTGCCGGAGAGGTTTCGCAGGAGGACTGCCGATGACCTGGGTCTCGCTGGCCGCCGTCTTCTTCATCGTCTGGTGGCTCGTGCTCTTCGCCACGCTGCCCTTCGGGCTCAGGACGCAGGACGAGGACGGCGATGTCACGCTCGGCACCACGGCGAGTGCGCCGCGCGGACCGCACGTGGCGCGCGCCATGCTTCGCACCACGATCGTCACGCTGGTGATCTTCGCGGTCTATCTCGTCGCGACGCGCTATTTCGGCTGGGACTTCGACCAGATCCCGCGCATCGGACCGGGCCGCTAGGCGGGGGTCGCCCGACGGGCGACAACATCGTCGATTTATTTCGATGCACAAAAAAAATGCAAGGCCGAGGCCTTGCAGTTGAACGCGTCCGATCTGTAGTCCGTTTCCGGCGGCAGCGAGTTAACGCGCCTAGATCGCATCCTCCCAAGACTTTGACCGCGTAAGGGAACGGGTTTTTGTACCCGCTCTCTCGTTTATAGGAGCACATTAGACCGAAGCCCGAGCGCTTGTCACGGAAAATGTTGCGCAGAGAGGCGGCTTGATGTGCTGCAATGCACAATTTCGTGCCAGCCTTTGCCTCGTTTCGCGCCAGCGACGTTTTGGCCGTTCCGGAGGGCGCCCGGCTCGGGTTTCCAACCTGCCACGAAATGGCTATGAAGCGCGTGCAGCTTCCCCGCGCGTCCCGCCGATTCCGGCACCTTCCGCGCATTTTCAGACGGACCTCTACATGCGATTGTCGCGCTTCTTTCTGCCCATCCTGAAGGAAAATCCGCGCGAGGCGGAAATCGTCTCGCACCGGCTGATGCTGCGTGCGGGAATGATACGCCAGCAGGCGGCGGGCAGCTTCTCCTGGCTGCCGCTGGGCAAGCGCGTTCTCGACAAGGTCAACGCGATCATCCGCGAGGAGCAGAACCGCGCCGGCGCGCAGGAGATCCTCATGCCGACCATCCAGTCGGCGGACCTTTGGCGCGAGAGCGGGCGCTACGACGACTACGGCAAGGAGATGCTGCGCATCGCCGACCGGCACGAGCGCGACATGCTTTACGGCCCGACCAACGAGGAGATGGTCACGGACATCTTCCGCTCCTACGTGAAGTCGTACCGCGACCTGCCGCTCAACCTCTACCATATCCAGTGGAAGTTCCGCGACGAGGTGCGCCCCCGCTTCGGCGTCATGCGCAGCCGGGAATTCCTGATGAAGGACGCCTATTCCTTCGACCTCGACTTCGCGGGCGCCAAGGCCGCCTACAACCGCATGTTCGTTGCCTACCTGCGCACCTTCGAGCGCATGGGCCTGAAGGCGATCCCGATGCGCGCCGACACCGGCCCGATCGGCGGCGACCTCAGCCACGAATTCATCATCCTCGCCGACACCGGCGAGAGCGCCGTCTTCTGCCACCGCGACTTCCTCAGCCTCGAGGTGCCGGGCGAGGGGACCGACTTCACCGACGACGCCGAGATCGGCGGCATCGTGGAGCGCTGGACCGCGCCCTACGCGGCGACCGACGAAATGCACGACGAGGCTGTATGGGCCGGCATCGGCGAGGGCGACCGGGTCGCTGCGCGCGGCATCGAGGTCGGTCACATCTTCCATTTCGGAGAGAAATATTCGAAGCCGATGAACGCGACCGTCACCGGCCCGGACGGCAAGGAGCACTTCGTCTCCATGGGATCCTACGGCATCGGCCCGACGCGGCTGATCGCGGCGATCGTCGAGGCGAGCCATGACGAGAACGGCATCATCTGGCCGCAGAGCGTCGCGCCGTTCGACGTCGCGCTGATCAACATGAAGCCGGGCGACGAGGCCTGCGACCGCATCTGCGGCGAGGTCGAGGCGCAGCTGCGCGCGGCCGGCAAGGACGTGCTTCATGACGACACCGACCAGCGCGCCGGGGCGAAGTTCGCGACCGCCGACCTGATCGGCCTGCCGTGGCAGGTGATCGTCGGCCCGCGCGGCGCCGCGGCCGGCGAGGTCGAGCTCAAGAACCGGGCGACCGGCGAGCGCGAGTCCATGCCCGCCGCCGCCGTGGCGGCCAGGTTCGCCGCCGCATGAGCGAAGCCGCGCGCATAGAGGCCGGCGCCGCTCCCTTCTCACGATTCGAGCGGATGGTCGCATGGCGCTACCTGCGGTCCAAGCGCAAGGAGACGGTGATCTCGGTCATCGCCTCGATCTCCTTCATAGGCATCATGCTGGGGGTGGCCACCCTCATCGTCGTGATGGCTGTCATGAACGGCTTCCGCGCCGAACTGCTGACCCGCATCCTGGGCATCAACGGCCATCTCGTCCTGCAGCCGCTTGACAGGCCACTCGACGATTTCGCGGAGGTGACGGGGCGGATCGAGGGACTGCAGGGCGTGCGATACGCACTCCCCCTGATCGAGGGCCAGGTGCTGGCGTCGGGCCGGGTGGGCGCCGGAACCGGCGCGCTCGTGCGCGGCATGCGCCCCGAGGACCTGGCCAAGGTTTCGCTGGTCGCCGACAACATCCGCCACGGCTCGCTCACCGGCTTCGCTACCGGCGAGGGCGTGGCCGTCGGCACCCGCATGGCGGAGAACCTGGGTCTTTCGATCGGCGACCGGCTGACGCTGATCTCGCCCGAGGGCGACGTCACCCCGTTCGGCACGACGCCGCGCACCAAGGGATACCCGGTCACCGCCATCTTCGAGATCGGCATGTCGGAATACGACGCCACCATCGTGTTCATGCCGATGGCCGAGGCGCAGCTCTTCTTCAACCAGGAGGGCAGGGCGCAATCGATCGAGGTGTTCCTCGACGACCCCGACAATGTCGACGCCATCCGTCCCAGGGTCGAGGAGGCTGCGCAGCGCCAGGTCTTCTCGGTCGACTGGCGCCAGCGCAACCGCACCTTCTTCTCCGCGCTGCAGGTCGAGCGCAACGTCATGTTCATGATCCTTACGATGATCGTGCTGGTGGCCGCGCTCAACATCATCTCCGGCCTCGTCATGCTGGTGAAGGACAAGGGCCGCGACATCGCCATCCTGCGCACCATGGGGGCGTCGAGCGGCTCGGTGATGCGCATATTCCTGATGACCGGAGCCGCGATCGGCATGGTCGGCACCATCGCCGGCGTCGTCCTTGGCGTCGTGATCTGTCTCAACGTGGAATCGATCCGCCAGTTCTTCTCCTGGCTCTCGGGCACCACCTTGTTCAATCCGGAACTGTATTTCCTCAGCCAGCTGCCGGCGAAGATGGACCTGCGCGAGACGGTGTCCGTCGTGTTGATGGCGCTGGTCCTGTCCTTCCTCGCCACGCTGTTTCCGGCCTGGCGCGCGGCCAAGCTCGACCCGGTCGAGGCGCTGAGGTACGAATGACGACCGGCGGACCCGTCCTCGAACTCAAGGATGTCGAGCGCCACTACCTGCAGGGCGCGCGCAAGCTGACGATCCTGGACGGCGCGCAGTTCACGCTGGCGCGCGGGGAGATGGTGGCGCTGGTCGCCCCGTCGGGCGCCGGCAAGTCGACGCTGCTGCACCTGGCCGGGCTGCTCGAGATGCCCGACGCCGGCGACGTGATCGTGGCGGGCCGCGCCTGCGGCCGGCTGTCGGACGACCAGCGCACCGCGATCCGGCGCAACGAGATCGGCTTCGTCTACCAGTTCCACCACCTGCTGCCGGAATTCTCCGCGCTCGAGAACATCATGATGCCGCAGCTGGTGAAGGGGCTGCCGCTCGCCGAGGCGAAGGAGCGGGCGACGCAGCTGCTCGACTACATGAAGATAGGCCACCGCGCCGAGCACCGCCCGGCCGAACTGTCGGGCGGCGAGCAGCAGCGAGTGGCCATCGCCCGCGCCGTTGCCAATGCTCCGCTGCTGCTGCTGGCCGACGAGCCCACCGGCAACCTCGACCCGACCACCGCTTCCTATGTGTTCGAGGCGCTCGAGGCGCTGGTGCGCCAGTCCGGACTGGCCGCGCTGTTCGCCACACACAATCACGAACTGGCTGCGCGCATGGACCGCCGCGTCACGCTCGACAAGGGCCATATCGTCCCGCTCTAGGTCCTGCGCCGCGCGGAGGGCAAAGGTCTCCCTCCGCCCGGTCGCCGTCGATCCGTCGGTCATAGCTTGCACGACGCTGGCACGCCCGCCACACAACGCCCGTTCACGACGTATCGGGGAACGCCAGCGCGTAGTCGGCGAGCGCATGGGCGTGGGCGAGGATGAGGTCGACCTCGCGGATGTGTTTTCCGCACGGCACGGTGGGGTCCCAGACCGCGAGGCGGCCGCCATAGGGCGGGCCGCCGCGCAGGGGCGAGGTGCGGCGGAAGCGGCGACGGGACCTTGGCGGGGCTGAGCCTCCAGCCTCCGAGGCTTCGGCGACGGCCCGGTCTTGCGCCGCTTGCGCGTCCATCCGCGCCTTCAGTCGCGCGAAGCGGCGGGCCTGTTTGGGCAGGTCGTCGAGGGCGGCGGCGAGCGATGCCAGGCGGCGCGCGACGCCGGCGGCGGATACCAGATCGTCGGGTGAAGGCGGCGGCGGTGGGGGCGGCAGCCGGTGCGGCTGGACGAGCCCGGGAAACAGGATGCGCGGCGCGGCATGGGCTGGCACGTAGCGGCGCGCCGGCGTGAGGCGCAGCCGGCGCGGCGGGTCGAAGAGCGGGAAGGCGGGGATGCGGGGGGCGGAGATGCCCCCTCCACCACGCTGCGCGTGGTCCCCCTCCCCCGCTTCGCAGGGGAGGATCTGGGCGTCGCGCTTCATAGGGAAGGATCCGAGGTCGCGGACGGCCGCGCTGGCAGATCCTCCCCCGTTCACGGGGGGTCCGAAGGACGGGCGAGACAAGTGGCTCGCCCCGGCAAGGGACCGCGTGAAACGCGGTGGAGGGGGCGCTCCTACCACCGCAATACCGAAGCGGCGCAGGAAGGCTTCCCGGTCGGTGGGATTCGGCGCGGGCGCGCCCGTCAGTCGCATCG
>JAEYRU010000226.1 GCA_023435335.1 Pseudomonadota bacterium | reverse complement strand
GAGGAGAACCCGATGCCTCGCTTGGCAGCGCAGTAGGGTCCCGGCATCGAGTACTCCCGATGCGGTCCGACATCACGATTGGATATCGTCAGAGGGGCCCGGCCCGCGGCGTGTAAGATGGGAGGGCGGGCCGCAGTGTCAAGGGGCGCCGTTGACGAGACCCAGGATCAGCCGGTGCACGTTGCCGCCGTCGCTCATCTCGACCTTGTCGAAGTCTCGGCTTTTCGCGCGCTGCTCCTGCGACAGCTCGCCGAGGCGTTTCTGCAGGACCTCCCGCACCTTGCGGCAGCCGGGGTCGTCCGCGGCGGTGAGGCCGACGGAGAAGGCCTCGATCTTCCGCACCATGTCGACGATCATGTCGCCGTGCACGCGCTCATGCGCGGCGATGCCTGCGATGAAGGTTTCCCAGGCCGCCTGCGTCACCGGCGGCAGCTTCCCGGCCGGCTTCGGCAGCTTGGTGATGATCACAAGCCAGGGCTTCGCGGTGGCGAGCGTACAGCCGCCGTCCGCCTGCTCGCGATAGTCGCGCGACCATTTCAGATCGAAGGTGGTGTAGGCGATGGCGGGTCCGACGCCGATCCTCGGGCCGTTGGCGCCGATCGACTGGTAGAGCTGGATCCCGCTCTGCCCGGAAACCGCGTAGGTCTCCACCCGCTGGGTCGGCTGCCAGTCGGCCCACGACGCCCCCGCCGCCAGCAACGGCGCGGCGAAACACGTCAGCGCCAGCACCCATTTCCGCATCGACCGATCGCCTCCGTTCGCGGCGGCACCCTACCTGCTCTACGGCGCTTGTCCAAGGCGTGACCGCAGCGTCCGCGGGTCATCCACCCGGGCCCCCGCCCGGCGGTTCTTCCTCGTGGGGAGGACGGCGGTCTCGACTGGGCTCGCGGTCCATTTCAGGCGGGAACGGAACGTTATCGCCGCTCGGGGGTTACGCCCAGTGTTACCCGAAAACCATTCCGCGGGAGCACATCGTGTATCGCATCATCCTTTCTCTCCTCGTGATCGCCCTCGGCATCGCGCTCGCCGCCGGCGGCGCGTGGCTCGTCACGCTTGGCGGCTCCTGGTTCTACGTCCTGGCCGGCGTCCTCCTCGCCGCGTCCGGCGGCCTGCTCATGGCGCGCAACGCGGCCGGGCTCGCGCTCTACGGCGTGACCGTGCTGGTCACGCTCGCGTGGTCGGTATGGGAGGTTGGCCTGGACTGGTGGGCACTCGCGCCGCGCGGCGGGCTGCTGCTGGTCATGGCGATCCTGCTGCTGCTGCCGCCCATGGTGCGGGCCATGCACAGGTCGGGCGCGCCGCGCGCGCGATACGGCGCCAGCAGCATGGTTCTCGGCGCGGCGGTTCTGATCTCGGCCGCAGTCGGCGCCTTCTCCATGACCGGGTCGCCGCACGATATCGACGGAGCGTTCGCCGCGGACCGGATGGCCGCGACGGAAGCGTCGGACGGCGGCGTGCCGGCGGGCGAGTGGCACGCCTATGGGCGCACCAATGCCGGCCAGCGCTATTCGCCGCTCGACCAGATCACCCCTGACAACGTGGCCAGCCTAGAGGTCGCTTGGTCCTACCGCACCGGCGAGGTGCGCGATTCCGACGATCCCGGCGAGACCACCTACGAGGTCACCCCGCTGGTGATCGGCGACTCGATGTACATCTGCACGCCCTTCTCGACCGTGATCGCACTCGATCCGGTGACGGGCGAGGAGAAATGGCGCTTCGACCCCTGGCTGCACCAGCCGCCGACCGAAACCACGCAGCACATGACCTGCCGCGGCGTCGCCTACCATCGCGCCGACCCGGCCGACCTGCCGGCGGGGGAGCCGCCCGCAGCGGCGGAGGCCCCCAGCGACGAGACGACGGCCGCCACCGGCGGTGAAGCCGCAGCCCCGGCAGGCGAAGGCGAGATCGAAGGCGCGCTGGCGGCGCAGCCCGAACAGGCGCCCGGCGCGGAGGAAACGCTGGCCTCCAGCGCCGGCCGGGTGACCACGCAGGCGGCGGGCGTGCCGCAGAACGTCGTCACCGGCCAGGCCGAGCCCGATGCACCCAACCCCGTCATCCGGCGCGAGACGCCGCCGGAGAGGGTGACGCTTTCGGAACAATGCATGGAGCGGCTGTTCGCGCCGACCGCAGACGGCCGCCTTATCTCGATCAGCGCGGCCACCGGCGAGATCTGCCCCGGCTTCGGCGGGGCCGACGGAACGGTGAACCTGTGGGCCAACATGCCCAACATCACCCCGGGCTCGTTCTACTCGACCTCCCCGCCGGTGGTCACCGATCGCCTCGTCATCGTCGGCGGCGCGGTCAACGACAACGAGGCGACCACCTCGCCGGCAGGCGTGATCCGCGCGTACGATGTGTACACCGGGGCCCTGGTGTGGAACTTCGACAGCAAGAACCCGGAGGCGACCGAACCCATACCCGAGGGCGAAACCTATACGCAGAACGCTCCGAATTCGTGGAGCGTGTCGAGCTACGATCCGGAGCTGAGGCTGATCTACCTGCCGATGGGAAATGAATCGCCCGACCAGTACGGCGCCGACCGCGGCGAGAACACCGGACGCTTCTCGTCCTCGATCCTGGCACTGGACGCAGAGACAGGCGAGGTCGCCTGGGTGTTCCAGACGGTGCACCACGACCTATGGGATTACGACATGCCGGCGCAGCCGAGCCTCGTCGACCTCACCATCGACGGCGCCGAGGTGCCGGCGCTTGTGGCTGCAACCAAGCAGGGCGACATCTTCGTGCTCAACCGCGAGACCGGCGAGCCAGTACTGCCGGTGGAGGAGCGGCCGGCGCCGCAAAGCGGCGTGGTCGAGGGCGACCGCGTAGCGCCGACCCAGCCGGCCTCGTCGCTGTCGTTCCGGCCGGAACCCCTGCGCGAGGCGGACATGTGGGGCGCCACGCTGGTCGACCAGCTCTACTGCCGCATCCGCTATCGGCAGCTTCACTACGAGGGCACCTACACTCCGCCGTCGCTACAGGGCACCCTGCACTACCCCGGCAATTTCGGCACATTCAACTGGGGCGCGGTAGCCGTGGATCCGGACCGCGACCTCATGTTCGGCATGCCGGTCTACCTCGCATTCACTGTGAAGATGGTGCCGCGCGAGGACGAACTCTCACGCGTGGTGACGGAGGAAGGCGACCCGATCTTCAACGAGAATTTCGGCGCGCCCTATGCCGTCGAGATCGGGCCGTTCTACTCGCCGCTCAACCTGCCGTGCCAGCGCCCACCGTGGGGCTTCGTCGCCGCGGCCGACCTGAGGACCGGCGAGATCGTCTATCGTCACGTCAACGGCACGGTGCGCGACCTCTCCGGGCCAATCCCCCTGCCCTTCAAGATGGGCGTTCCGGGGATCGGCGGGCCGATCGTGACCGCGGGCGGCGTGGCCTTCCTGTCCGGCACGCTCGACTACTATGTGCGCGGCTACAATCTTGCGACCGGCGAGGAGATATGGCGCGCCCGGCTGCCGGCTGGCGGCCAGGCGACGCCGTCGACCTATGTCGGCCGCGACGGGCGGCAGTATCTCGTGGTGGTCGCGGGCGGCCACGGCTCGACTGGGACGACCGCGGGCGATTCCATCATCGCCTATGCGCTGCCCGAGGGAGGCTGAGCCAAAAAAAGCGGCACCGAGACAGTGCGCGCAATCCCCTTCGCCGCAGATTGCTGTATAAGCGGTGAGGTTAGGGCCACGGTCTCGGAAAGGTCTTCATGAGCATCGAGTTTCTGCTGACGTCGCTGATTGTCGTCGCATCGCCCGGCCCCGGCGTGCTTTATACGCTGGCCGCCGGCCTCTCCCGCGGCGCCCGCGCCAGCCTGGTCGCGGCCTTCGGCTGCACGCTCGGCATCGTCCCGCACATGGCGGCCGCGATCACCGGTCTGGCCGCGCTGCTGCACACGTCGGCGCTGGCCTTCGAAGTGATCAAGTATCTCGGCGTGGCCTATCTGCTCTACATGGCCTGGCAGACGCTGAAAGCGACTGGCGCGCTGAGCGTCCAGACCGACATGCCTGCCCGCAGCGCCGGCCAGGTCATCGTGGAAAGCGTGCTCATCAATATCCTGAACCCGAAGCTCTCGATCTTCTTCTTCGCCTTCCTGCCGCAGTTCGTCCGCACCGACGATCCCGCCGCTCTCCCGCGCATGCTGGAACTCTCGCTGGTATTCATGGCGATTACATTCATCATCTTTGCAGGATACGGGTTCTTCGCCGCCTCGGTACGCAACCAGGTGATCTTGCGGCCGCGCGTTCTCGCCTGGATGCGGCGCTCGTTTGCGGCGGCCTTCGTGGCGCTCGGCGCCAAGCTGGCGCTCACGGAGCGGTAGGCCGCCATGTTCCGGAAGATACTCATCGCCAATCGCGGCGAGATCGCCTGCCGCGTCATCCGCACCGCGAGGCGCATGGGCGTCGCCACCGTCGCGGTCTATTCCGACGCCGACCGCGAGGCGCAGCACGTGCTTATGGCCGACGAGGCCGTGCACATAGGCCCCTCCCCGGTGAGCGAAAGCTATCTGCGCGGCGAGGCGATCGTCGAGGCAGCGCTCGCGCGCGGTGCGGAAGCGATCCATCCCGGCTACGGGTTCCTTTCCGAGAACCCCAATTTCGTGGAACTGGTTGAACGGTCCGGCCTGGTCTTCATCGGCCCGTCGGCGGCATCCATCCGCGCCATGGGCCTCAAGGACGCGGCCAAGCGGTTGATGGAGAAGGCCGGCGTCCCGGTCGTTCCCGGATACCATGGCGAGGCACAGGAACTGGTCGTGCTCGCGCCCAAGGCGCGCGAGATCGGTTATCCCGTACTGATCAAGGCGCGCGCCGGCGGCGGCGGCAAGGGCATGCGGCGCGTGGACGATCCCGACGACTTCGCCGACGCGCTGGCAGCGGCGCGGCGGGAGGCGAAAGCGGCGTTCGGTGACGACCGGGTGCTCGTCGAGAAATATGTCGAGAAGCCGCGGCACATCGAGGTGCAGGTGTTCGGCGACAACCACGGAAACGCCGTCCACCTGTTCGAGCGCGACTGCTCGGCCCAGCGCCGCCACCAGAAGGTGATCGAGGAGGCTCCCGCCCCCGGCATGACCGAGGCGATGCGCGCGGCCATGACGGAAGCGGCGGTAGCTGCGGCGCGGGCGATCGGTTATTCCGGCGCCGGCACGATCGAGTTCATCGTCGATGCGTCGGAGGGCCTGCGGCCCGACCGCTTCTGGTTCATGGAGATGAATACGCGCCTGCAGGTCGAGCATCCCGTGACCGAAATGGTCACCGGCATCGACCTCGTGGAGTGGCAACTGCGCGTGGCAGCCGGTGAAAGCCTGCCCAGGCGGCAGGCGGACATCCACCTTTCCGGCCATGCCTTCGAGGCGCGCATCTATGCCGAGGATCCGGCGCGCGGCTTCCTGCCGGCGACCGGCACGCTTCACCATCTGCGCTTTCCGGAGGCGATCCAGGAAGCTTCGCTGCGCGTCGAAACCGGCGTGCGGCAAGGAGATGCTATCTCGCCCTACTACGATCCGATGATCGCCAAGTTGGTGGTCCATGCGGACGATCGTGCGGCGGCGCTCGCGGCGCTTTCGGATGCGCTTCTGCGAACCGAGATCGCCGGCTCGACCGTCAATACCGCCTTCCTGGCGGCGCTGGCAGCCGACGAGGACTTCGCCACGGGCGACGTGGATACCGGCCTGATCGCGCGCAGGCAGGACGCGCTGACGGCCTCAGCCGAACCGTCGGCGCGCGGGATCGCTCTGGCCGCCCTGGCCGCTTCGGGCGCGCAGCGACCAGGCTCATCCGATCCCTGGGTCGCGCTTGGCGGCTACGGCCATTTCCACCCGCTGACGCGGCAAGCGCGCCTGATACACGGCGGCGACGAGATAACGGCCCGCATCACCGCGCGCTCGGGCAGCCGCTTCGAGGTGACGGCCGGCGGCGCGAGCCTCGTCCTCGACGCCGCTGCCGCCGACGGGAAGGTGGCGCTGTGGCCGGGCCATGTGACAGTCTTCGAAGGCGCCAACGTGGATACGTTCCACGTGCCCGATCCCGAGATCGAGGTGGATGCGGGCGGCGGCGATAGCCTGCGCGCACCGATGCCGGGACTAGTGAAGATCGTGCGCGTGAGCGCCGGGGCCAGGGTGGCAAAGGCGCAGCCGCTGCTGGTGCTGGAGGCGATGAAGATGGAGCACACCATCACCGCGCCGCATGACGGGGTGATTGCCGAGATCGTGACCGAAGGAGCTCAGGTCAGCGACGGAACTGTGCTGGTGCGCTTCGAGGAAGAGGGCTGAAATCCGCTCCGCTCGGGCCCCGGCTTCGAAAGAAGAAGGCCGCGCCGGCTTCTTGACGAACCGGTCGCGGCCCTTTCCGCATCCACCCCTCGAATGCAGTCGCCTCTCTGTCGAAACCACGGCCGGACGGCCGCGGGAAATCAGTGCGTGGTCATCCACTCGCGCGCCTCGCGCAGAGCGCGGGCGATCTCGATCTTGGTCATGGTGTTGGCGAGTTCGGCGCGAAGCTGCGCGGCGCGCTCGGAGCCCTTGACCGCGGCGATGTTGAACCATTTGTGCGCGGCCACGACGTCGGTCTCGCAGTCGCGTCCCGATGCGTACATCAGGCCGAGTTCGAAGAGAATGTCCGCCTGGGCGGTGGAGCCTATGCCGGCTTCAAGCATTTCATAACGCGCCATTTTTTCGTCCCCTGTCCAGTTTTCCGGGATGGCTCTTTCCGCTTGCCGGCCCGGTGTGATCCGATGGGTCCGAGAATGCAGGCCGGGCTTGAATCCGTCGTTAAATGGCTTGCTTAATGTCCTGAAAACAAAGCTCAAATTTTCCGTAAACCGGGAAATTCGTTAAGCATCGGAGTCTGCGGAAATGCGCGCCCGTTGACGGAAAAAACATAAAATCCGCTGCAGCGGAGGCAACACTTCGTTGACCACGAATTCGCGTCGGGCGGCCGGCCCAGGTGAAACCCATCCGAAAATCCAGCCTGAAGAAATCGCATTTCTGCCGCAGGGGCATGGCTTCCTCTCGGACGCGAGCCGTATTACGCTTACGTTCGCGTAAGGACAGCCCGACCGGGCGCCTCAACGGGAGGATAATGATGTTTCGCACAGTCATCCTGGCGCTCGGCGCCAGCTTAGTCTTCGCCGGTGCCGCTGTGGCGGCCGAGCCGATCGAAGGCACATGGAAGCGTTCCAACGGCACGCTGATCCGCTATGCTCCCTCCGGCGGGCAGTTCTGCGGCACCGTGATGTCGGGCGAATACAAGGGCAAGTCGATCGGCTGCATGGCGGGGTCCGGCGCCAACTACAAAGGCAAGGTCAACA
>JAEYRU010000087.1 GCA_023435335.1 Pseudomonadota bacterium | reverse complement strand
ATGAGGCTGTCCAGGATGCGCTGGAAATTGAGACGCCCGCGTACGATGCCGATGACCATGGTGAGGAAGGCGCCGACCGCCGAAGCCTCGGTTGGCGTGGCGATGCCGAAATAGATAATGCCGATGATTGCGACGAACAGGAGCAGCACCGCCCAGACGGCGGCGAGCGAAGCGAAGGCCTCCCTGGCGTCGAAGGCGATGCCCGCCGGCAGGCCCTTCCGGTGCGCGATGCGGATCGTCGCCATGTACATCAGCGTGGCCAGGATGCCGGGAACGATGCCCGCCACGAACAGCGCGCCGACGTCGCTTTCGGTGATGAAGGCATAGACCACCATCACGGTCGACGGCGGGATCAGGATGCCGAGCGTTCCTCCCGCCGCCACGACGCCGGTGGCCGTCTCGTCCCGGTATCCCGCCTTCTTCATCTCCGGCAGCGCGACCTTCGTCATGGTCGCCGCGGTGGCGATCGAAGAGCCGCAGATGGCCGAGAACCCGGCGCAGGCGGATATCGTCGCCAGCGACAGGCCGCCCTTCAGCGGCCCCAGCCAGGCGTTGCCAGCCCTGAACAGCTCGCGCGACATGCCGGAATTGGTCGCGAACACGCCCATCAGGATGAAGAAGCTGACGAGGCTGAGGTTGAAGTCGGACAGCACGCGGATCGGCGACGTCGCCAGCAGGTTGAGCGCCGGGTCCAGGCCGCGCACTGCGGCAAAGCCGAACACGCCGACCAGGCCCATGGCGATGCCCACCGGAACCCGGACAATAATCAGGCTGAAGAGCGCAATGAAGCCTACGATCGCGACCCAGTCACCGTAAGCCATTTCAATGCTCTCCGAGTTCAGCGTCTTCGCTGCTTTCAAGTTTCCCTTCGCCCGCGACGAGCAGGTAGAGACGCACGGCGATCGTGACGATGCTGGCAGCCGCGCCCAGCCAGATCAGCAGCAGGATCGGCCACACCACGATGCGAAGGTCGAAGGTCGCCTCGTTGCTGCGCATCGCGCTCATCACGCGCTCGAAGACCTTCCAGGTCATCAGCACCACGAAGAACAACAGCACCGACCAGGAGAAGATGTCGACGAGCCGGCGCGCTCGGGCAGGCATCATCTCCGCGAACATGTCGACCATGATGTGGCCGCCCCGGTAGCCCACGGATGCGAAGCCCCACATGATGCAGGCGGCGATCAGAAGCCGCGAGAAATCGAATGAATCCGGTATCGGATAGGAAAACCCGTAACGGCCTACCGTCGAGGCCACGATGAGAAGGGTCACCGCTCCGAGCAGGAGGGCGGCGAGTTTTTCAACGATCTCGCAGAAGCGTTCGAGTGCCCGGATCATGGTTTGCGGACCCTATCAGAAAGAAGCAGGCGCTTGCGCGCCTGCTCTCGGTTTCGAAGGAACGCGACGCCTACTCGATGTTGGCGTCGTACTTGGCGAGCGTGTCGGCCAGGCCCTTCCACGCCGCTTCGGCGTCGATACCCTTGGCCGAGGCAGCCTTCACCCATTCGCTCTGCAGGGAAGCCGTGGCGTCGATCCAGAGCTTCACCTCGTCCGCGGTGGGCTTGTACATGGTGTGGCCCGCGTCGATCATCTTCTGGCGGCCCGACGCTTCGGCGTCCGCCCACTGTGACGCCATCTTCTCGGCCCACTCAGACGAGCAGTGATCGTCGATCACCTTGCGGTCCTCGGGAGCCAGCGCGTCGATCTTGGCCTTGTTCATCACGAACGCAAAGGTCGTGACGTAGAAGGGCATGTCGAGGTGGTGGGTCGTCACGTCGCCCAGCCCGAAGATGTAGATCGAACCCCAGGGAGAGGCGGTGAGATCCGCCGCGCCCTTCGTAATCAGGTCGCGCATCTCACCGGCCGGCACCTGCACGGAAGCTGCTCCGAGCGAGTTGACCATGCGCGCCATCGTTCCGTGCGCCGGGCGGATGTTCTTGCCCTTGAGGTCCGCGGGAACCTGGATAGGTCCCTTGGTCCCATGCAGCGTGCCCGGGTCATGCAGGTGCGCCAGGCAGAAATAGACGTCGTTCATCTCCTTCTCGGCGTACGGCCTGTACCATTCGTCGATCGCGCGCGATCCACCCTTGGCGTTGGAGATCAGGAACGGGATTTCGCCCGCTGCGATGATCGGGAATCGGCCCGGCTGATAGCCGGGATTGATGAAGGCGATGTCCACGACGCCATCGCGCGCCATGTCGTAGTGGTCCGGTGCGGCGCCGAGCTGCGAGGCAGGATAGATGTTGACCTCGATGCGCCCGTTGGACGCCTCCTTGATCGATTCGGCCCACGGCTCCATGCCGCCCGGCTGCAGCGGGTGCGTCGGCGGCACCCAGTGGGAAAGCGTCAGTTCGACCTCGGCGGCCTGGGCCATCCCGGCCACGGCGACAAACGCCGCGGATGCAAGCAAAGTCTTCAGTTTCATTCCATTTCCTCCCTGACGAGGCCGGCAGGGGATCGCCCGACCGGCATTGGCAGATTAGCCCGCGTACGAATCGTACTTCTTGAGCGCGTCGATCAGGCCATTCAGGATCGGCTCCGGATCCTTGCCCGACTTGCTGATGATCGCCTTCCATTCATCGGTAAGCGGTGCGGCGGCATCCTTCCACATCTTAACCTGATCCGCATCAGGCTTGTGCAGCGTGTGGCTGGAATCAGCAGCGATCTTCTCGCGCCCGGCAGCTTCGACGTCGGCCCAGCCGCTCGACATCTTTTCCGCCCACTCCGGCGTGCAGTGGTCCTCGACCACCTTCCGGTCTTCGGCGGAAAGTCCGTCCATCGTGCCCTTGTTGATCACGAAGGCATTGATCGAAGCGTACAGCGGCAGGTCGAGATGGTGTTTCACCAGCGAATCGGCGCCGAAGATGTAGAGCGATTCCCAAGGCGACTGCGTGATGTCGGCCGTGCCCTTGGAGAGCGCTTCACGCATCTCGGGAGCCGGCACCTGCACTGAGGCACCGCCGAGCAGGTTGACGAACCGCGCCTCCGTGGCGTTCGCGGGACGCACGTTTTTGCCGCGCACATCCTCGGGAACGAGTACCTGCGACTTTCCGTGGAAGGTGCCTGGATCGTGCGAAAGCGCCATGCAGAAATAGACGTCGCCCATCTCTTCTTCGGCATAGGGCTTGTACCATTCGGTCAGCGCGCGTACGCCTCCCTTGGCGTTCGCGAACAGGAACGGCAGTTCTGCCGCGGCCATGATCGGGAAACGGCCGGGCTGATAGCCCGGATTGATGAAGCCGATGTCGGCGATCCCGTCGCGGGCCATGTCGTAGTGGTCGGCCGCGGCGCCCAGCTGCTGCGCCGGGTAGATCTTGATGTCCACGCGGCCGTCGGTCGCCTGCCGGATCGATTCCGCCCACGGCTCCATGCCCAGGACCTGCAATGGGTGCGAACCCGGCACCCAGTGCGCGAGTGTGACTTCCGCGCTGAGCGCGGCTGTCGACGTAGTCAGCGCGACGGCCAGAGCCGCCAGCGTGCGTGTATACATTGTAACCTCCCGTTGGTGGCTCAGCGTCCTCGGCGCAAAGGCCGTCCGGACACCGCCTGACCCTCCAATATCAAACACAATGCCGCCCGGAGCACAAGGGTTCAGAGCGCTCCGGGCGCAGGATTGAGGCCACGAATGCGTACGTCGTGTCGCGGTTCGATAACCCTGACTCGATATGCATGTGGACTGCACAATGCATACAAGCTAAGAGCACTCGAAGGGCGTGGGGGCGAGGCGGATGTCGGCCGGGGAGGAATCGGATGGCAGGTCGTGACAGCCGGCTTGCGGGTTGGCGCTTGCGCTATCCGTCGCTAGCGGACCTGCAGCCGCTGGCGCAGCGCCGGCTTCCATATTTCGCTCACGACTTCCTCCAGGGCGGGACCGGCAGTGAAACCGGCAGTCCCCGGAATGCCGCCGCGTTGCAGGCGATCGAGGTCGTGCCGCGGTATGCGACCGACATCTCCCGCATCGACACGTCCGTAAGCCTATTCGGGCGCAGCTACCCCGCGCCGGTGGTCATCAGCCCCATAGGCATGGATGGTTCGATATGGCCGGGCGCTACGCGCCGGCTGGCGGCCACCGCGCGGGATACGGG
>JAEYRU010000142.1 GCA_023435335.1 Pseudomonadota bacterium | reverse complement strand
ATCATCCCGGAACCATGCTGCTGCTCGGTTTCGCGCTGGGCGGGCTGCTGCAGGGGCGCACGCCCGCCGAGCTTCTCGCCGCGATGCGCGGGGCCGCCGCGCGGCTGCTGCCGGTGGCCGCGGCGCTGGTAGCCATGCTGGCCCTCTCGCGTGTCATGGTACATTCGGGGATGATCGGCGAACTGGCGGAAACCGCCGCCGCGAGCGGTCCGGCCTGGCCGCTGCTGGCGCCCTTCGTCGGCGTTCTCGGCACCTTCGTGACCGGGTCTGCCACGGCCTCCAACGTGCTCTTCTCGGAATTCCAGCAGGCGACCGCGGCCACGCTGTCGCTGCCCGCCGCCATGCTGCAGGGCGCGCAGAACTTCGGCGCGGCGGTCGGCAACATCGTCAGCCCGCACAACATCATCGCCGGCGCCGCGACGGTCGGGCTGGCCGCCGGCAGGGAGGGGGAAGTGCTGCGCACCACCGCCCTCGTCTGCCTGCTCTACGCAACGGCGGGCGGGATCGCGACGCTGCTGCTGGTGACGCTGGGATGAAACGCCGGCGTCATGCGCGCCGGTCAGTCGTTGGGAAGGTCGCACTCAGGCGACGATGGCAGTCGCCCCGACGCCGACGAGGCTCTCAGCGAGGGGGCGTCGGAGGTCTGCGCGCCGCCTCAAACCGGTTGCCAGACTTCAGGTCGGGTTCTCTGGAACGGAGCGGCGCGGCCCCGCGGCCAATCCATGCTCGATCATGTCCAGCAGTTGATTCCCGGCCCCGCCGATGTCGAACTGAGGAGCAGCCAGCCAGCTGTCTATGATCCCGCAGATGCCGGCGGCGATGAGCAGACTCGCATATTCCGGCGCGACATCGCGTCGGATTTCACCGGCGTGGATGCCATCCTCGATGTGTCGGGTGAGGAGTGCGAGCGTCGCGTCGCGCAATTCGGCAATGTCTTCAGACAAGGCCCGCTCCCGCCGGGCGTCGGCCAGCACGATCTGGGTGGCGAGGCCGCGCGTGGGGTCTGCTTCAAGCCGGACCAGCACCGCGCGCGTAATATCGAGAACCGCGACAAGCCCCGACACCCGATCCGCAGCCGAGAGCGTCCGGTCGAACTCTATCGCCACGTACGATGCCAGCGCCTTCAGATACTGTTCCCGCGAACCGAAGTGGTGGGCCGGCAGTCCGCGGCTGTAACCGGCGCTCCTGCCGACTTCGGTCAGGGTCAGCTTCTCGGGACCGTGCTGGGCGACCAGACGCACCCCGGCAGCAAGCATGCGCTGCTCGGATTCGTCACGACGCTCCTCCTGTGTTCGCCGCGTGTGGCTATTCATCAAGTTTGCGCTCCCGTCACCAATCCCTGTCACTACGGCCTGAGCACGACCTTACCAAAGCTCTTCCCCGACTCGAGCATCTTGTGCGCGCCGGCCGCCTCGTGAAGCGGCAGCACATCCGAAATGAGGGGCCGGATCTCTCCGCCGGCCGCTTGCGCGAGAATCTCGGTTGCCGCGGAAACCACTTCGCTTCCAGGGACAGAATCGAGGCTGAACAGGGAATATGTGGGCGATCTTGAGAAACCCTGCAGGAGAGCCCCGCCAATTCCGGCAGGAGGGAAACCCGCTGCAGCGCCATTCACGACATAGCGCCCGTTGTACGCGAGGGTGCCGATGAGTGCGGGCACGGCTTCACCTGCTACGGAATCGATGATGACATCGAAAGGACCCTCCGGCTCAGGATCGATGCCGCGCCGCATCACGCTCCTGACACCGAGGTCGGCGACGCTATCGGCCGCATCCGCGTTGGTAATGGCGGTTACAACCGCCCCCGCCTTCACAGCCATCTGTGCGGCCATGGCGCCGATACCCCCACTGGCGCCGCGGACCAGGACGGTTTCGCCGGCACGAAGTCCCGCCCTCCTGATGCTGAAGCTAGCCACAAGCGCGTTGACTCCCAAGGCAACGGCAGCTTCGGCAGAAACATCTTGGGGCAGCATGACCAGCCCGCTGGCGCCGGCTACGAACTGCTGGGCATAACCGCCTTGTCCCTGAGCGAAGACCCGCTTGCCGATCAGTTCCTCGTCAACGCCCGCGCCGACAGAAGCCACGCGGCCTGCTACTTCGACACCCGGAACGTATCCGGCAGCAGAAGCTCCGAGGTATCCCTGCCGCTGCAGGACATCGACGAGCCCCACGCCTGCCGCCTCCACCTCGATGACGACTTCGCCGTCGCCAGCGACCCGGTCGGGGAGGTCGACAAGGGACAACTGGTCGGCGGAGCCGAATTCCTTCACGATAATCGCTCGCATGCGCTGGCTCCTCTTGATCTTCAACTTGCTGGTAATGCAAACAAGTAACTAGTGCAAGGGGCGGTGCCGATGTCGGGGGACTTTCGCTCGCGGTAAAGGGCACAAACGTCCATGGCGGCGGGAGTCGCCGCGGCCGGTCAGGTCATCGGCCGACGCTAGCCGCTCTGCGCGTAGGATCTTGCTCCCACGATTGCGATCATCGCGAAGGCGGCGACCGCCGCCGCGCCCACGCCGACGAGGCTCCACAGCGAGGCGGCGTTGGAGGTCTGCGCCAGCATGAAGGCCAGCGCGAAGGGAGCGAAGGCGGCGGAAAACTGCCTCGCCGCGTTCATCCAGCCCAGCCGCGCGCCGTAGCCCTCGCGTCCGAACAGCTCCAGCGGCAGTGTTCCGCTGACGATGCTGAAGAGGCCCGAGCCCAGCCCGAACAGCACGACGAAGGCGATGGCGCCGGGCACCCAGGGTGAACTGGTGACCAGCGTCGCCAGCGCCGCGGTGAGCAGGGAGGCCGAGATCACGGCGAGCACCGTCTGCCGCAGCCGCCCGCCGAAGATCATGTTTATGAGCCGGCTCGCCACCTGCGATGGGCCGAACAATGTCGCCACGAACGCGGCCGACGCGCCCAGGCCGAGCGCGCCGAGCAGGGGCACCATGTGCACCAGTACGGCGGACAGTACGAAGCCCTCGATGGCGAAGCCCGCCAGCATTAGCAGGAAGGCCAGCCTGATCCGCCCCGGATCCGAAAGCTCGTGTTCGCCTGCCGCCGGCGCCGCGGCCGGGCGCGCGGCAGCCAGGGCGCTTCGCCTGCGTGACAGGCGAAGCAGCCAGGCATGGATCGGCAGGCAGAGCAGAAGGTTCATCGCCGCGAAGACGAGATAGACCTCGCGCCAGCTCAG
>JAEYRU010000065.1 GCA_023435335.1 Pseudomonadota bacterium | reverse complement strand
TGTCAGGGTCACGTCGGCTTCCAGCACCGTGGCGCGGTCCGCGAGGTGCGCATTCTGCGGCAGCGCGAGGCTGTTGCGCGCGAACCGCGCCATCTGCGGCGAGCGCTCGACCAGCACGACGGTGGCCGCTGAGCAGCGCGAGGCGACCGCGAGGCCGGCGGCTCCGGCGCCGGCGCCGAGATCGGCAAGCCGGCCCGCGAAGTCGCCGGGCACGGCGGCGGCCAGCATCATGGCGTCCATTCCCGAGCGATGGCCGGTTCTCGCCGGCTGCGCCACCCAGAAATCGCCCCGGTGGAAGGCGTCGACCGTGCGCGCTTCGCTGTCGATTTCGGTCTCCGGCTCCGGTCCGCTCACGGTTTCTTGATCTCGTCGGCGATTCCCGCGTCGACCAGGATCGCGCGCGCCCTTTCGAGGTCGTCCTCGTCCACCATCACACGCCGCGGCAGCACGCCGATCGAGCCTTCCATGATGCTCATGTTCCGGTCGGCCACGAAATGGCCGATGCCGGCATCGCGCAGCAGCGCCTCCACGAAGGAGATGATGACGGGGTCGTTGGTGCGCAGGAGTTCGATCATGCCCGAAAGTTGCAGCTTGCAGCCGCCTTGTAAACGGAGCGCCGTCCCGCTAGGTGATCTCCGCGCCAATTCGCCGCTTGCCCGGTCCGGCCTCAGGGCTAGAATCGCGGCCGGATTGCAGGGTGCAGGCAAGGAGCTTCGATTTTGGGAGTGGTAGTGGCTCTCGGTGACGGCAAGCGCGAGCAGGCGTCCATCGCCCGGCTCATCGAGCTGACGCGCGCCGACATGAACCGCGTGAACGAACTGATCCTCTCCAAGGCGGGCTCCGACGTGGAGATGATCCCCGAGATCGCGAACCACCTGATCTCGTCGGGCGGCAAGCGCCTGCGTCCCATGCTGACCCTCGCCGCCGCGCAGATGTTCGGCTACGCGGGCGACCATCACGTCAAGCTGGCCGCCAGCGTCGAGTTCATGCACACCGCCACGTTGCTGCACGACGATGTCGTGGACGAGAGCGGGATGCGCCGGGGCAAGCGCACCGCCCGCATGATCTGGGGCAACCAGGCGAGCGTGCTGGTGGGCGATTTCCTGCTCGGCCAGGCGTTCCGCATGATGGTCGAGGTCGGATCGCTCGACGCGCTCGACATCCTGTCGGCCGCCGCGACCGTGATCGCCGAGGGCGAGGTGATGCAACTCGGCGTCGCCAAGAACCTGGAGACCACCGAGGACGACTACCTGCAGGTCATCAAGGCCAAGACCGCGGCGCTGTTCTCGGCGGCCGCCGAAGTCGGCCCGGTGATCGCCGAGGCGAGCAGGACCGAGCGCGCGGCGCTGCGCTCCTACGGCGTCAATTTGGGCCTCGCCTTCCAGCTCATCGACGACGCGCTCGACTATGGCGGCAATGCGCAGAGTCTCGGCAAGAATGTCGGCGACGACTTCCGCGAGGGCAAGGTGACGCTCCCTGTGATCCTGAGCTACCGCCGCGGCACCGCAGAGGAACGCGACTTCTGGAAGCGCGCCATCGAGCAGAACGAGAACGGCGACGCGGAGCTGGAGCGCGCGCGCTCCTTCATGGCCCACCACGGCGCCATCGGCGACACGATCAACCGCGCCCGCCACTTCGGCGAGATCGCCCGCGACGCACTGGCGCCGCTGGGCAAGTCGCCGCAGAAGTCGGCGCTGCTGGAAGTGATCGACTTCTGCATCGAGCGGGTCAACTGATGCGAGGCTTCGCCGCTTCGTGAATGGCGGCGGTTGAAGGCCCATCCTAAAAAGGACATGCTTGCGGGCTTGAAAGGCCCCTGCGGATTTGCGGATTCGCTTTCGACGCAGGTCAGGAAGGGAAACGATGCGGCGAATTAATCTGAAATGGTTCCGCGCGCTCGCGCTTTCGGCGGCGCTGGCCGTGCCGGTTTCGGCCGCCGCGAAGGAAACCACTCCGCCCGTGCGCGTCAATTCGCTCTCCGGGGCCTATCTGGCCGCCAGGATAGCGGAGGTGGACAACGATCTCCGCAGCGCCATCGCCTACTACGAGCGCGCGCTCGCCTTCGACCCCAGCGACCGCGCGATCAAGCAGAGCCTGATGGTCGCGCTTATCGCCAACGGCGATTTCGACAAGGCGCTTCCCTTTGCCGAGCAGCTCAAGGAGGTGCCCGAGGTCGAGCGGTTCTCGCGCGTGGCGCTGGCCATCGACGCTTTCCGCAAGCAGGACTACGCCAAGGCGGAGAGCTGGCTGAAGCTTGCGCTGGAATCCGATCTCGACCGGCTGATCACCGGCCTCATGACAGCCTGGGCGAAGTCCGGCGGCGGCGACACCGACGGCGCCATCACGCATATCGCGGAGATGAAGGGCCCGCCCTGGTTCGACCTTTTCGTGAAATACCACAGGGCGCTGATCGCCGAGCAGGCCGGTGACCGGCCGGCCGCGCTTGCCGCCTACGAGAGCATCATGGCCAATCCGGCCGCCGCCGGCGCCGCGCCCGAGACCTTCCTGCGCGCCGTGGAGGCCTATGCCGGCTACCTGGCGCGCGGCGGCGAGGATGCCAGGGCGATCGAAGTGCTCGACCAGGTGGAGGAACTCTACAGCGGCCGCGTGCAGCTGGCGGCGCTGCGCAAGCGCATCGAGGCCGGCGGCGAGATAAAGCCGCTGATCGCGGCCCCGGCGCATGGCGCCTCCGAGGTGCTGCTCAATCTGGGATCGGCCCTCAACCGCGGTGGCGGCGAGAGCTTCGTGCGGTTGTATCTGCGCATGGCGCTGGCGCTGCGGCCGGACAGCGATTCCGCCCTGATCCAGCTTGCCGCCGTGGCCGAGCAGATGCGCAATCCCGAAGAGGCGATCGCGCTTTACGAGATGATCCCGAACGACTCGCCGATCTGGCGGGTGGCGGAACTGCAGCTTGGCCTCAACCTCGCCGACCTCGAGCGCCAGGACGAGGCGGTCGTGCACCTGAACAAGGTGCTGGAGGCGGATCCGGACGACGCGCGCGCCTATCTGGCTCTCGGCGGCGTGTATCAGGTGCAGAAGGACTACCGCGCCGCCGCCGACCTCTACGACAGGGCGGTCGCGCGTATCGCCGAGCCGACGCGCAACGACTGGAACCTCTACTACCAGCGCGGCATCGCCTATGAGCGCCTGAAGGAATGGGACAAGGCCGAGCCCAACTTCCACAAGGCGCTGGAGCTCTATCCCGACCACCCGCAGGTGCTGAATTACCTTGGCTATTCCTGGGTGGACATGAACATCAAGCTGGAGGAGGGGCTGGAACTCATCCGCAAGGCCGTGGAGTTGCGCCCGAGCGACGGCTACATCGTCGATTCGCTCGGCTGGGCCTACTACCGGCTCGGCCGCTACGAGGAGGCGGTGACGGAGCTTGAGCGCGCCGTGTCGCTGATGCCGGGCGACCCGGTGCTCAACGACCACCTCGGCGACGCCTACTGGCGCGTCGGCCGCCGGCTTGAGGCCACCTTCCAGTGGAGCCACGCGCGCGATCTCGATCCCGAGCCGGACATCCTCGCCGAGGTTGAAAAGAAGCTCGTCGACGGCCTGCCGCCGGAGCAGACGCTGCTGGCGGCGCTCGGCGCGGCGGATGCCGGCGGCCGCACCATGCTCGATTCGAACGGCAACGCCGCGGCCACGGCAGCCGACGCCCCGGCCCCGGCCGCGGAAGCGGAGCAGACGCCGCCCGTGGAAGTGGCGCAAGGAACTGACGCTCCTCGGTCCGCCGCAGATCCCGATGCCCCGTATACGGTGGGTCCCGGGCAGTCGCTTTGGAAGATCGCCCGCGAGCGCCTCGGTGACGGCGCCCGCTACGACGAGATCCTGCGGCTCAACCCCGGCCTGACAGGCAACCCGGACCTTATCTTCCCCGGGCAGGAGCTGCGGCTGCCGCCCGCCAACTGACCGCGAACCGGGGCGGCGGTCGCCGCCGCTCCGCTTGACGCCCTGCATCGCCGCCACTAGGACGGACCGGTCTTTTCAAGGCCGGACCCTCCCATGCCCGCGGATCTGCTTCCTACCACGCATCCCTCGCGCTCCTTCCAGGGGCTGATCCTGGCGCTGCACAATTACTGGGCGGAGAAGGGCTGCGTCATCCTGCAGCCCTACGACATGGAGGTCGGCGCCGGCACCTTCCACCCGGCGACCACGCTGCGCTCGCTGGGCCCCAAGCCGTGGAACGCCGCCTATGTGCAGCCCTCGCGCCGCCCCAAGGACGGCCGCTACGGCGAGAACCCCAACCGCCTGCAGCACTACTACCAGTACCAGGTGATCCTGAAGCCGAATCCGCCCAACCTGCAGGAGCTCTATCTCGGCTCGCTGGAAGCCATCGGCATCGACCCACTGCTGCACGACATCCGTTTCGTCGAGGACGACTGGGAAAGCCCGACGCTGGGCGCCTGGGGGCTGGGCTGGGAGTGCTGGTGCGACGGCATGGAGGTCTCGCAGTTCACCTATTTCCAGCAGGTCTGCGGCATCGAGTGCGCGCCGGTCTCGGGCGAGCTGACCTACGGGCTGGAGCGGCTGGCCATGTATGTGCAGGGCGTGGACAACGTCTACGACCTGAACTTCAACGGGCTCGAAGGCGACGAGAAGGTCACCTACGGCGAGGTCTTCCTGCAGGCCGAGCAGGAATATTCGCGCCACAATTTCGAGTACGCCAACACCGAGATACTCTTCCGCCATTTCGAGGATGCCGAGAAGGAATGCC
>JAEYRU010000296.1 GCA_023435335.1 Pseudomonadota bacterium | reverse complement strand
GCACCGCGGCGAAGAAGTCGACGCCTTCCTCCACCGTCATGTCGAGCACGTCGGCGATCGACTTGCCCTTGAAGGTGACCTCCAGCGTCTCGCGGTTGTAGCGCTTGCCGTGGCAGACGTCGCAGGTGACGTAGACGTCGGGCAGGAAGTGCATCTCGATCTTGATGACGCCGTCGCCCTGGCAGGCCTCGCAGCGCCCGCCCTTCACGTTGAAGGAGAAGCGGCCGGGCGCGTAGCCGCGCGCCTTGGCCTCGGGCAGGCCGGCGAACCAGTCGCGGATCGGCGTGAAGGCGCCGGTGTAGGTGGCCGGGTTGGAGCGCGGGGTGCGGCCGATGGGCGACTGGTCGATGTCGATGACCTTGTCGAGGAATTCCAGCCCCTCGATGCGGTCGTGATCGGCCGGGTGGTCTCTGCTCCCCATGATGCGGCGCGACGCCGCCTTGAACAGCGTCTCGATGAGGAAGGTCGACTTGCCGCCGCCCGACACGCCGGTGACGGCGGTGAAGGTGCCGAGCGGGATCTCGGCCGACACGTTCTTCAGGTTGTTGCCGCGCGCGCCGACGACCTTGATCCGGCGGCCCTTCTTGAGCGGACGCCGCTCGGCCGGCACCGCGATGCCCATCGCGCCCGACAGGTACTGGCCGGTGAGCGAGCCGGGATTGGCCATCACCTCGGCCGGCGTGCCCTGGGCGACGACGCGGCCGCCATGGATGCCGGCGGCGGGGCCGATATCGACCACGTAGTCGGCTGTCAGCACCGCGTCCTCGTCATGCTCGACCACGATCACCGTGTTGCCGATGTCGCGCAGGTGCTTCAGCGTGTCGAGCAGGCGGGCGTTGTCGCGCTGGTGCAGCCCGATGGAGGGCTCGTCGAGGACATAGAGGACGCCGGTGAGGCCGGAGCCGATCTGGCTGGCGAGCCGGATGCGCTGGCTCTCGCCGCCCGACAGCGTGCCGGAATTGCGCGACAGGGTGAGGTAGTCGAGGCCGACATCGTTGAGGAAGCGCAGGCGCTCGCGGATCTCCTTGAGGATGCGCGCGGCGATCTCGTTCTGCTTGTCGCTGAGGCGGGCGGGCAGTTCGTTGAACCAGGTGTCGGCCTTGCGGATCGACATCTCGGTGACCTGGCCTATATGCAGCCCGCCGACCTTGACCGCCAGCGCCTCGGGCTTGAGCCGGTAGCCGGCGCAGGCGGGGCAGGGGGTGGCCGACATGAAGCGCTCGATCTCCTCGCGCATCCAGGCGGAGTCGGTCTCCTTCCAGCGCCGCTGCAGGTTGGGGATCACGCCCTCGAAGGTCTTCGAGGTCTTGTAGGAGCGCAGCCCGTCGTCATAGGTGAACTCGACCTTGCGGTCGCCGGTGCCGCGCAGGATCGCCTCGCGCGCCTCGTCGGAGAGGTCGTGCCAGCGGTCGGCGAGCTTGAAGCCGAACACCCTGCCGAGGCCCTCCAGCGTCTGGTTGTAGTAGGGCGAGGTGGACTTCGCCCAGGGCGCGATGGCGCCGCCGCGAAGCGTGGCGCTGTCGTCGGGCACGATCAGGCTCTCGTCGATCGCCTGCTGGCTGCCCAGGCCGTCGCAGGTGGGGCAGGCGCCGAACGGGTTGTTGAAGGAGAACAGCCGCGGCTCGATCTCGGGGATGGTGAAGCCGGAAACCGGGCAGGCGAATTTTTCCGAGAACAGCATGCGCTCATGCGTCTCGTTGGCGCTCTTGTTGACGGCGTCGTCGCCGGTCTGCGAGGCGTCGAGCGGGCGGTCGGCGAATTCGGCCACCGCGATGCCGTCGGCGAGCTTCAGCGCCGTCTCGATGGAATCTGCAAGCCGCGCCGCGATGTCGCCGCGCACCACGATGCGGTCGACCACCACGTCGATGTCGTGCTTGTACTTCTTGTCGAGCGCCGGAACGTCGGCGATCTCGTAGAAGGCGCCGTCGACCTTGACGCGCTGGAACCCCTTCTTCTGCAGCTCGGCGAGTTCCTTGCGGTACTCGCCCTTGCGGCCGCGCACGATGGGAGCGAGCAGGAACAGCCGGGTGCCTTCCTCCAGCGCCAGCACCCGGTCGACCATCTGGCTGACGGTCTGGCTCTCGATCGGCAGGCCGGTGGCGGGCGAATAGGGCACGCCGGCGCGTGCGAAGAGCAGGCGCATGTAGTCGTAGATCTCGGTGACCGTGCCGACCGTCGAGCGCGGGTTGCGGCTGGTCGTCTTCTGCTCGATGGAGATCGCCGGCGACAGCCCGTCGATCTGGTCGACGTCCGGCTTCTGCATCATCTCCAGGAACTGGCGGGCGTAGGCCGACAGGCTCTCGACGTAGCGGCGCTGGCCCTCGGCGTAGATCGTGTCGAAGGCGAGCGACGATTTTCCCGAGCCGGACAGGCCGGTCATGACGATCAGCCTGTCGCGCGGCAGGTCGAGATCGACATTCTTCAGGTTGTGTTCGCGCGCGCCGCGAATGGAGATGTATTTCTGGTCAGCCATGACCGGATTGCCGCCTTGCTTCTCGATATTTCGCTGACGCCCGGTCCCTGCCGGCCGACACGCACATGTAGGTATTGTCCCCGGGCGGGTCGAGGGCACGCGACCGGCGCCCGCACCTTTTCCGGTTATTCCCCGCTTTTGCCCGGGAGGGCAAGCCGAAAGAACAAAGGTCGAACGACTTGCTGACAACATCATGTCAGGAGGATGGCGGCCGGCCTGGCGTTCACATTTTCCCGCGCGAGGGCGCAAAGGGTTGACGCGGCGGCATGGCGGGGGCAGAATTCCTGCCGATCCGGCGATGAGCCCACGTTGCGGAAGCTCTCCGCGGGCAGCCTGCCAGGCGCCGAAGGCGCGGATGAGCCGGATCGCGAGCAACGATGGAAACGATCAGGGAGGGAGGCATGACCCCACCGGACAGTCCCATCAGGCTCCGCGCCCGAGCGGAGCCGCGACCGGCATAGGTGCCGCCTGAAAACCGGCAGACCGTGACCGGACGTTTCAACAAACATCGCAGAGACTGATAGTCGGATCATCGGGCGACGTCCCGAGACGCATCCGAAACGTGAGCCGGAGCAATTCTGCCGGCGCAGGGTACCGAACCCGAAACCAGCCCCGAGCCTTCGAGAGCGAAGGCCGGGGCTTCTT
>JAEYRU010000073.1 GCA_023435335.1 Pseudomonadota bacterium | reverse complement strand
TGTGCGCACCGCTGCGCTCGAGATGGAACTCGACCACGACAGCGGAGGCCTGGAAGGGCATGTGCTCGCCGGCCGTTTCGAGGGTCGGGAATTGTCGTCGCTCGACCTGCAGGATCTCCTGGCGCTGCGCGAGGAACTCAGCAGCGACGGCGAAAGCCTACAGCTGCTGGAAACCTATCTTGACGGCCGCTTTCCCGTCTGGCGCGACGACCTGGAGCCGGAGACGCGCGGCGGGCAGGGAACCGCGCCAGCTTCGGGCGCCATGACTAAGGAGGAAGCCTACAAGGTCCTTGGTCTTGAGCCGGGAGCCTCCGCGCCGGATATCCGCAAGGCCCATCGCCGCCTGATGCAACGCCTGCACCCCGATATCGGCGGCTCTTCCTTTCTTGCGGCCCGCATCAACGAGGCCAAAGACGTGCTGCTCTCCAAACAAAACTAATCCCCTCGACACAATACAAACCAGGGCTGGACAAACCAGGGTTGGGTCGGCCCCCGCCGTCCCGGATCAAAAACTCATTGCTGGACGGCGTAGCAGGCGATCTTCTTCTTCTTGAGCGCGCCACAGGCGTTCCAAGCCGCGTCCTTTGATGAGAAGCCCGCAAAGCGCGCGCGCACATAGTTCGTGCCACCCTTCACGAAGGGCTCGGTGAACGGCGTTGCGTTGGAAAGCAGGCTGCCGGCGTCCCTCGATGTGCGCGCCAGCACAGCGCGCGCCTCGGCCTCGCTGCCGACGGACGCCACCTGGATGACCCAGCCGCTCGGGATGCTGCCGGTGGGGAGATCGATGTCGCCCTCGCCGGTCTCCTCGAATTCGACCTCCACCGAGGGCCGCGCGGTCGGAACGGCCGGAGTGGGGAAGGCCGATGCCGCGGTGATCGCCGCCTTGGCGGGCGCGGCGGCGGCGAAGGCCGTGATGCTGTCGGTGGGCCTGTCGTCCGGCAGCGGAATATTGCGGCTCGGCAGCGCGACGGCGCCGGCGGCCACCACCTCGGTCGGGGCGATCGTCTTGCGCGAGGCGACCAGCGGTGCGCCGCCGCGGGTGGAGGCCTGGGGCAGGTGCCGCTGGATGAGCGACGCCATGTGGTCGTCGCGGCTCTTCGCCGTCTGGCCGCCCATTACCACCGCCACGATGCTGCGGTTTCCGGAGCGCACCGACGAGACGAGGTTGAATCCGGAGGCGCGGATATAGCCGGTCTTGATGCCGTCGACGCCTTTGATGCGGCCGAGCATCCGGTTGTGGCTGTTGAGGCGTTTGCCGGCCACGGTCACGGAGCGGGTGGAGAAATAGGAATAGTACTGCGGATAGTGTTCGCGCAGCGCCAGACCGAGGGTGGCCATGTCTCGCGCAGTGGTGCGCTGCTCGGCGTTCGGCAGGCCATGCGCGTTGCGGAACGTCGTGTTGCGCATGCCGAGCGCGCGCGCCTTGGCGGTCATCATCTGCGCGAAGCGCTGCTCGGAGCCGCCGAGGAACTCGGCGGTGGCGGTCGAGACGTCGTTGGCCGACTTTGTGACCAGCGCGTAGATGGCGTCCTCGACGGTGATGCTTCCGCCGGCCTTGATGCCGAGCTTGGTGGGCGGCTCGGTCGCTGCGTTCGCGGAAAAGGGAATCCGCGTCGACTTGGAGATCCGGCCGTTGGCCATCGCCTCGAAGACCATGTACAGGGTCATCATCTTGGTCAGCGAGGCGGGATAGCGCGGCGCATCGGCATTGCTCGCGAAGAGCGTCTTGCCGGTATTGGCGTCGATCACGATCGCCGCGTATTTGGCGTTCGCTGAAGCCGGGGCGGCAGCGCCCAGCATGAAGCTCAAGGCCACGAGGAACGGAAGCAGCAGCTTCGGTCCGAACGCGGACCGGCCTGCGGTCGAAGTCAACGCCTGACGCACTGGTACACCCTTGGAATTTTCTGTCGTCCCCGGCAATGGATCTGCCGTTGCTTGGGCCAGCGTAGGTAACGGACCTTACCAATCCGTTTATGGTAACCGGCCCGTTCATCTTTTCCGTGCAAATTATGGCGGTTTTTATGGGTTCTGGAGGACCCGTCCCGCTGACCCAGCGGCATGTCCCTTGACATATTGTGCGCTGCACACTAAGTTGTGTGCATTGCACAATAACCGCCGGTCAGGCCGGCGCGATCGGAAAGGAACGTCCCATGTTTCAGAATTTCGAAGATGCGAGCAGGTTCGGGAAAGAGGCCATGGATACCGGCCTGAAGAGCTTCGCCGCGATGACCACGAACCTCCAGGCGATCACGGCGGAGGCGAGCGAGTATTCCAAGAAGGCAGTCGAGACCGGCAGCGCGGCCGTGGAGAAGTTCTTCGCCGCCAAGTCGCCGGAGAAGGCGCTGGAAGTCCAGGCGGACTACCTGAAGCAGGCCTACGAAGGGTTCGTCGCGCAGGCGACCAAGATGAGCGATCTCTACGCCGGCATGGCCAAGGACGCCTACAAGCCTTTCGAGCAGATTGTCGCCAAGGCCAAGTAGTCGCCAATTCCGTATTCGGAAGGCTCTTCGGAAACCCGGCAGCGCGGAGGCGCTGCCGGGTTTTTTCGTATGCGCGACGTGACGCGGCGTAAGCGGTTCTGCCGGGAAGTTGATCCTCGACGCCATTTTCGCACGTCCAGCCCCGCGCCATATTGTCAGCGTAAAAGAAGGGCTTAAAATCTTGAGTGGAAATCCTACATGTCGCATCGCGACCCGGGGTGCGACATCAGGAAAATGACGAGACTGACTGGCGAGAATGCCATGCCGCAATTCATGGCGAAGATGAGCGATCGTGACGAAGACGGAAACGGCGCAGGCGGCACCGGGCGCGGTACGGCGGTCATAACGCGTACCAGGACCAAGACGAAGAAGCCGAGCCTCTACCGGGTTCTGCTGCTCAACGACGACTACACGCCGATGGAGTTCGTGATTCACGTGCTCGAGCGTTTCTTCCAGAAGAACCGCGAGGCGGCGACCCGCATCATGCTGCATGTTCACAATCACGGAGTGGGCGAGTGCGGGGTCTATACATTCGAGGTGGCCGAGACCAAAGTGTCCCAGGTCATGGACTTTGCCCGTCAGCATCAGCATCCGCTGCAATGCGTGATGGAGAAGAAATGAGGTTCTAAATGCCGGCTTTCTCCCAAGGCCTGGAACGAGCTCTACATCAGGCGCTCACATTCGCGAACGAGCGCCATCACGAATATGCGACGCTGGAGCACCTGCTTCTCGCCCTGATCGACGATCAGGACGCGTCGGCGGTCATGCGCGCCTGCAACGTCGACATCGAGGACCTGCGCAAGACGCTGGTCAGCTACATCGACGGCGAACTGGACAACCTCGTCACCGGTTACGACGAGGATTCCAAGCCGACCGCGGGCTTCCAGCGCGTGATCCAGCGCGCCGTGATTCACGTGCAGTCGTCCGGCCGCGAGGAAGTGTCCGGCGCCAACGTGCTGGTGGCGATCTTCGCCGAGCGCGAGAGCCACGCCGCCTACTTCCTGCAGGAACAGCAGATGACCCGTTACGACGCGGTCAACTACATCAGCCACGGCATCGCCAAGCGTGCCGGCTCGGCCGAGGCGCGCACGCCGCGCGGCGCCGAGGAGGAGCAGCAGAACCAGGGCGGCGCCGAGGGCGCCGAGGAAGGCGGCAAGAAGAAGCCGCAGGACGCGCTGTCGGCCTATTGCGTGAACCTCAACAAGAAGGCCAAGGCCGGCCGCATCGATCCGCTGATCGGGCGTGAGCCCGAAATCAGCCGCACCATCCAGGTCCTGTGCCGCCGCTCCAAGAACAACCCGCTCTATGTGGGCGACCCCGGCGTCGGCAAGACGGCGATCGCGGAAGGGCTGGCCAAGCGCATCGTCGAGGGCCAGGTGCCGGAAGTGCTGCGTAACGCCACGATCTTCGCGCTCGACATGGGCACGCTGCTGGCCGGCACGCGTTACCGCGGCGACTTCGAGGAGCGCCTCAAGCAGGTCGTCAAGGAACTCGAGGAGTATCCGGGCGCGGTGCTGTTCATCGACGAGATCCACACGGTGATCGGCGCCGGCGCCACGTCCGGCGGCGCGATGGACGCGTCCAACCTGCTCAAGCCGGCGCTTTCGTCCGGCACGATCCGCTGCATCGGCTCGACCACCTACAAGGAGTTCCGCCAGTTCTTCGAGAAGGACCGGGCACTGGTGCGGCGCTTCCAGAAGATCGACGTCAACGAGCCGACGGTGGACGACGCGATCGCCATCATGAAGGGGCTGAAGCCCTACTTCGAGGACTTCCACCACGTGAAGTACACCAACGACGCCATCAAGGCGGCGGTGGAACTCTCGGCGCGTTACATCAACGACCGCAAGCTGCCGGACAAGGCGATCGACGTGATCGACGAGACCGGCGCGAGCCAGATGCTGCTGCCGGAATCGCGGCGCAAGAAGACCATCTCGGTCAAGGAGATCGAGGCGACGATCGCGACCATGGCGCGCATCCCGCCGAAGTCGGTCTCGGCCGACGACGAGAAGGTGCTCGGCAACCTCGAGGAGGAGCTGAAGCGCGTCGTCTACGGCCAGGACACCGCGATCACGGCGCTGGCCTCTGCCATCAAGCTGGCGCGGGCCGGCCTGCGCGAGCCGGAGAAGCCGATCGGCTCCTACCTGTTCTCGGGCCCGACCGGCGTCGGCAAGACGGAGGTCGCCAAGCAACTCGCCGCCTCGCTCGGCGTGGAACTGCTCCGCTTCGACATGTCGGAGTATATGGAGCGCCATACTGTCTCTCGTCTGATAGGTGCGCCTCCCGGCTACGTCGGATTCGACCAGGGC